>CAZDMI010000215.1:0-1608 GCA_964506635.1 uncultured Thermotogae bacterium | reverse complement strand
CGTTACGGGAGCGTTGCGGTTAAATATAGAAGGAAGGGAGCCAAACGGCTGTGTATCACCGGAGGACGCGCTGGAAGTAAGGGAAAACCTGATGGCGGACCTGAAGGAGCTAGAGAACCCTTACACCGGTGAAAAGGTAATTGAAAAAGTGATGAAAAACGAAGAGGTCTACGACGGTCCCAGGTCACCGAAAGGGCCGGACGTCCTTTTTTTGACCAAAGGTCTAAAAACGGATACCGGTGGACTTACGGTGTTCAAAACGCTGGACCCAATCATACCAGCTTTTGCTATAAACGGAACTCACCGGATGAATGGAATCTTTTCGGCTCAGGGGCCAAAATACGGTAGCGAAACTGAAATCGAAGGTTTAAATATTGCCGACCCGGCGGCCATTGCACTCCATACCCTTGGCCTAGAAATCCCCTCCTACATGGACGGCGTAGCGAGGGGGGAAGTATTTAACGAGGACTTCTGGGACGAGCACCGGCCCGAGATCCGTGAGACCGAACTTCCGGGAACCGAGAAAGAAACCGGCGGAGAAGACAGTGACGAGGAGATCAAGGAACGGTTAAAAGGGTTAGGTTATCTTGCCTGAAGCTTAAAAACTCGCGAATTCAACAACCCGGTGTATTCCATTCAGACATAGAGATGAGGTAAAACCCGGGATTCTAAAGGTTTGATTTCAAGGCTTTTAACTATTTACTAGCTTGTTTATCAATTGGACTATCGCATCCCCTCTTTCCAAAATTTTAACAACTGGCCCGGGAAAAATCGTTTTATTGTCCCTTTCATTGGAAAATTTATTCCCAGAAACCGGCTATTTCCAAATAACAATCCCCGGAAAAGTCAACCAGAAGGAAGCCTTTCAATTAATTTCAGATAAAAACTATTTGTAATCAATAATCTTTTCTATTAAACTTTACTTGATCATAAGTATCCAACAAACCACAGGAGGTTAAAAAGATGGACGCAGAAGTAGAAAAAGCTTTAAACGAACAGATCAACGAGGAACTTAGTTCCTATTACATTTACCTTTCCATGCAGGCTTACTTTGCTTCCGAATCACTGGACGGTTTCGCCACCTGGATGGAGTTTCAGTCACGGGAAGAAGTCGAGCACGCCATGCGCATATTTCGGTTTCTGAACGATCGCGGAGCCAGAGTTGAATTGGGGGCAATCGAGGAACCCAAGTCCGAATGGGAGTCACCGCTGGCAGCTTTCAAGGATGCTTACGAACACGAACAGTACATCACTCAGAAAATCAACGAATTAGTCGACCTGGCCGAAGAAAAGGACGACAAGGCCACACTGAACATGCTTGACTGGTTCATTGAGGAACAGGTCGAAGAAGAGGCCACAACTGAAGCCATAGTTGACAAACTTGAGAAGGTAAACGGTTCCGGCTCAGGACTACTCGCTCTGGACAAATCACTGGCGAGCCGACAGATGACCGACGAGACCGACGAGACCAGCGAATAATATATCTTTATTTAGAAAAGAACGACAAGCGGGAGGAGGCTCCCGCTTGTCGTCAACCCAAATTCCAACTAGACCAGTTCTTCCATTTCGTCAAGATACTCGTCGTAAAGGGAAAGTGCGCTGTTAACT
>CAZDMI010000214.1:0-1620 GCA_964506635.1 uncultured Thermotogae bacterium | reverse complement strand
CACCGGTGATCCCGTCGCCAAAAGCCATGAAGATCGGAGGGATAATTGCCGCCCAGGGGTTGCCGAGAACTATCCACAGGGCGAAGACCGTCACCCCCCACATGAAGCAAAAGTGAACTTCGTTCTTGTTCTTTTCGACCTGAACCCACTCGAGCAGGTCCCCGGTAAGGTGCGGTATGAGAGTGGCCACGGTAAGAGCCAACCCTATTATTAACGGGAAAGCATAAGGAAAGGGAAACGTCCCGCTTTTAAACACGAAGGGAACGGCAAAGAGGACTACTCCACCGGCAAGCATGTGAACTATCTTCCTGTCGTAGTAGACGGCGACGTTCTTCTCGACGCCCCGATTTCTCATCCATACGTAAGGATACTCCGTCAGCCTGGTAACCAACAGGGCATAAAGAGTAAGAATTACGGTCCAGGCAATTTGACTGTTGTATATTGCAAGTAGGAAGTTCACTGTATCATTCCTCAATAAATATTTTTACTAGTTTACAGGAGGGATCGGTCTTCCTCAAAGATGTTTTCAAAATCTATAACCGAAAAACCCTAACAATAAAGCGGCTTTGGTAAAATTAGTTTGAAATGGGAACGTAACTATAATAGACTGAATAAAATTAATTATTAGACCATAAAAGATGACAGACGAAAATAATCCACTAATACAATTTGACTCCGTCGTGAAGCGGTTTCCGGGCGTGGTGGCCAATGACGGAGTTACCTTCAGCGTGGGCAAGGGGTCGATCCACTCCTTACTCGGAGAAAACGGTGCCGGAAAAACGACCCTGATGAATATCCTGTACGGACTTTACCAGCAGGAAGAAGGTACCATCCACCTCCGCGGCGAGGAATTCAAGATAGAATCTCCCACCAAAGCAATCGAACTTGGTATCGGCATGGTTCACCAGCACTTCAAACTCGTCGAGAACCATACAGTCGCCGAAAACATCGCCATGGGGCTTTCGAGCGCCAGTACGATAAGACCGACGAAGGACATCAAAAGAAAATTGGTTGAACTCGCCGGACAGTACGGCCTGGAAGTCGATCCTCAGGCAAAGATTTGGCAACTGTCCGCTGGAGAAAAACAGAGGGTAGAAATACTCAGGGCGCTTTACCGTGGTGCAAAAATCCTGATATTGGACGAACCGACGTCGGTCCTGACTCCAGGGGAAACTGATAAGTTATTTACCGTCCTAGAGGACATGAAGTCCGAGGGCCGAACGATAATCTTCATTACCCACAAACTGGACGAGGTTATGGAGATAAGTGACGTCGTTACCGTGCTTCGGGAGGGGGAGGTTGTCGACACGGTGGAAACGGCCTCAACCGACAAGTCGGAACTCTCTCGAAAGATGGTTGGTCGCGAGGTACTGTTTGACCTGGAAAAGTCCGACAGGAAGAGGGGGCCGAAAATTCTCGAGGTTGAGGGGTTGAACGCAAAGAACGATAAAAGAGTCCAGGCGATTAACGACCTTTCTTTCTCCCTTCACGAAGGGGAGATTCTCGGCATTGCCGGAGTTGCAGGTAACGGTCAGCGGGAGCTGGCGGAAGTACTTACCGGCCTAAGGGAATCGACCTCGGGCAAGGTCCTGATTGACGGGGAGGACGTAACGAATACGT
>CAZDMI010000213.1:0-1623 GCA_964506635.1 uncultured Thermotogae bacterium | reverse complement strand
CTCACCAGTTAGGGTGTAAAGAAGACCGTTAATATTAATTGTCCTCCAAATATGGAGAAAAAGGTTGAAATCAAATTAATTCGACTTATTATTGATTAATAAGTATTTTTAATTAATATAGGAGGTATAAAATGGTCCAAATAGGAGATAAAGTAGAAAACTTCAAAGCGGAAGCTTTTTACGATGACGAGATAGTGGATATTGAACTTCAAGATTACCTTGGTAAGTGGATAGTTCTTGCTTTTTATCCGGCGGATTTCACCTTTGTCTGTCCAACTGAACTGGAAGATTTTGCGGAAAGATACGATGACTTTAAGGCTGAGGACGGGGAAATACTGAGCGTCAGCACCGACACGGCGTTCGTACATAAAGCCTGGCACGACCACTCCGACGCAATTTCCAAAGTCGGTTATCCTATGATTGCCGATCCGGCCGGGGAAATAAGCAAACAATTTGGCACTTACAAGGAAGACGAAGGGCTCTCCTGGCGTGCAACTTTTATCATAAACCCCGACGGGGAAGTGGCTCATCTGGAAATCCATAACAATAGCATAGGAAGAAACGTATCAGAGATTCTGCGGAGGTTACAGGCGGCTAAATACACTAGAGAGCACGAAGGGCAGGTATGCCCCGTCAACTGGCAACCTGGAGACGACACTCTCGAAGAAGGCTTGGATCTGGTCGGAGAAATTTAATTATAAATTATTCCGAACATCTTGTAGTAACCAGGGAATCCAGTCAACGGACGAGGAAAAGCCTGATTTACTGGTTTCCCTGGTTATGCTCCTTCTAAACTCAATTCTTTGATCATTATAAAAAGGTGATAAGACCGACAATAGAAACCTTAGATCCCGCGAAAAATTCTTTCCAGCATCATTACTTCTTACCTCCAATTAATCCAAAACTTTCCGATTTTGCAAAAATCAAAAGGTTAACCGATAATTTATCCCGACTGCCGGGTCGATTGTCGCTAAAGAAAACATTCCTGGCCTTACGGGTTGGTATTCACGGGTCTCGCATATTGGTGCGGGTATTAACTTAAAACCTACTAAATATGGGACAAAGAGGTGAGAACTTGAAGTCAAAAAGAGAATATCTCTGGTTTAATACGGACGAACGCGTTGAACTAATCAACGTAACTGATAGGGTGCGGGAAATCGTCAGGGAAAGTGGTGTTCAGGAGGGATTATGCCTTGTCAACCCGATGCACATAACTGCGAGCGTTTTTATTAACGACGCAGAGAGCGGCCTGCACGAGGACTACAAGGAATGGCTGGAAGAGCTGGCTCCACACGAGCCAACTGATCAATACAGGCACAATAGGGGCATCGAAGAAAACGCCGACGCCCACCTTAAAAGACAGGTAATGGGAAGAGACGTCACCGTTGCCATTACCGAAGGAGAACTCGATTTCGGTCCCTGGGAACAGATATTCTATGGCGAATTTGACGGCCAGAGGGATAAACGGGTACTCGTCAAAGTAATTGGAGAGTAAATAATAACCCCCTCTAAATCGAGGGGGTTATTCATTTTCTACCTAAATTTAGATCCGAGCGTTTAAACCTCGTTCCAGCTTACCACTATCGACAACTCCTTCCAGACCTTCGGTGACTCCTACTGCTA
>CAZDMI010000212.1:0-1667 GCA_964506635.1 uncultured Thermotogae bacterium | reverse complement strand
CATTGCTTTTTCCACTTCCTTCCTTCCCGTCAGTATTTTGTTTACGGCGATCCCGAAGTATTCGGACTCAACTTCCGGCCACTCAGGAATAGCTGGGCGCCATGCTGGATCCGCCAGCTGGACCTGATTGGCCATTACCTTGTACTCGGGGAACTGTTCCTGTAGTTCTGGATCCTTCATCAACGACTCCCTATCGACTATCTGGACGCCGTACTCCGTCATTAGCTCCCTTTCTACCTTTTTGCTGGTCATCCACTGCATCAATAGAAATGCTGCTTTCTTGTCGGTTTCGCCAGCGTTTGCCGGAATGGCTATCCCGAAACCACCAGTTTCCGCGACCGTCTTGTCGTCTACGCCTTTGTGGGTAGGAATAGTGCTGTACGCGACCTTACCTTTTACCTTGGACTGTTCCGGATCTCGTACGAGAGAAGCAATTCGGCTATGGTCTAGATACATTGCTGCTTTGCCCTGCAGAAAGGCGTTGTCGTTTCCACCTGCACCGAAGCTAGGAATTCCCGGAGGTCCGTATTCGACTATCTTCTTGAAGTAACGAAGGGTTTCCAGCGCCGGTTCGTTGGTAAATGCCGGCTCCCAGTCGTCCGTAAATATCTGTCCGCCAAACGGCTTCAACAGATTCAGAGTTCCGTGTCCAGCCTGGTGACCTGCCTTTCCCCTCATCGTCAGGCCGTAGACGCCATCTACGTTCTCGGCAAAAAACTCGGATAGTTCAAGCACGTCTTCAAAAGTCTTCGGTTCTACGAGACCGTATTCTTCGAATAGGTCCTTCCTGTAAGCAAAGACGCTAACCTCGGAACTTGCGGGCACGGCGTAAAGCTTGGTATCGCTACCTTCGCCTCCACCCAGGTATATATTCTTTCCTTCACAACTCAGACAGACCTTACCCTGAGTAGTCACGAGCTTGTCCACGAAGTCGTCAAAATCCCAGTCCGGGTAGGAAACCCTCTCGTTTTCCATCATCGGTCCAAGCGGTTCCAGATAACCGGCCTTTGCGTACTTAGCTTTTGAAAGAGGGCCTACCATGGAGATTAAGTCGTAATCCCCATTGGGCTTGCTCATTTCCAGGGTCTGCGTCGTGGACATCTTGCCGTAATTCATCTGATCAACTTTTACCTCGATGCCCGTCTTTTCTTCAAACTTAGGTAACATCTCGACCCAGTTGTTGTAAGCCTTGTGAGCCGGGAAGCTGACGACGATCGTTTCGCCTTCGAACTGGCGCCAGTTAAACTCGTGTGAATCAGCTAGAGCTACGGAAAAAGTTCCGGCAAAGATGCCTACCGCAAGAATTAGAGCTAGTAATAATTTGACTTTTCGCATTCTATCTCCTCCATTAGGAGTATAGTTAGGTGGTTAAACAAAAAAGTTTAGAAATTTTTCCTGCTTTTCACCTCCAGTTTTATATCGATAAATCAATTTCCTTTGCTTGACTTTCTCGTTATCAATTCGGGTTCAAGCCTAACCTCGCTGACCTCCGACTCGTCATCCCGCCCCTCACTCTGAATCCTATTCAATAGAATTTTGACTGCCTCTTCGCCAATTCGCTTGATCGGAACCCGAACCGTGCTGAGGGGAACGCTTGAATATGAGCAAAAGTCAACGTCGTCAAAGCCAACTACCCCGATGTCTCCCGGTATGCTGAGCGATTTTTC
>CAZDMI010000211.1:0-1676 GCA_964506635.1 uncultured Thermotogae bacterium | reverse complement strand
CGAATGGCACCTCAAAAACGACCCTGGACTACTCATCGGCCCTGATAATGCACGTATTACCTCAGTTCGAGGGACTACTCGAAGATGACATAGTAGAATTCATAAATAAGATAAATGACGATCTCACCTCGGATATTGAAAAATTTGACGAAGATGATATGCGTGAAATCAGCGATTTCGCCGCCGAATACTTCCAGATAAACAGAGAAAAGCTGCCAGGGGCGGAGGAGGGTGAATGAAAACCTCGGCGGAAAATCTGGTCGAAGAGATCGCGGAGGATTTTAACACCTACCTGAAGAAAGGGGTAAACTACGACCCCTATACCTCCGAGATCGACCCGAACCTAAACGTAAGTGATATCGAGAAGCTGTTGCGGATCCACTTCGTCTTAACGAAAAACCCGAACGGAGAACCTGGCGTAATTGATTTCGTAAAGAAACTTCGCAGGAGAATCAGACGGATCAAGACGACGGTAAGCAAGAAGTCCGAGCCGCTGCAGGGCGAAATAAGGGGCCGAATCGACTGGCAGGGAACCATCAAGCGGCGCAGCAGGTCGAACTACCAGGACAAAACCGAATACGTCTGTCAGCAAACGAGAAAGAACTACGAAGTACCGGAGAACCTCGTCCTGAAAAGCCTCCTATCCATCATTCACGAAATCGTCTCGGAGGATCTAAAGCCCGCTCTGCAGGAGGATAGTCAATACAAATGGCTGGGCGAATGGGTCACTGACGGAGGAAAGTTGAAACAGACTCTAAACGACGTATTTCTGAGGAACGTCTACCTGAACAGGGTCGAAACAGAAGGCGGTAATATCACGGACCGGACGATAAACTCGGTCAAAAAATCCCGTTCGAAGTTTTACCGGGAAGCCGCAAAACTGCTGGAACGCTACAGGAAGCTCATGGACTACGAAATCGACCAGGCCGAGGCTGAAGACCTCCTGAAAAATACATACATCAAGCCGGAAAAGACGGAAGTCCTCTTCGAGTTTTACTGGTTGTTTAAAATACTAAACTCCTTCGAAGGCGTGAAGTTCAACTTAATAGAAGGCGGAAACAACGCCGTCGCCGAATGGGAAGACGATCGGTTCCGCTATCGAATTTACCACGACTCCACCGGGAAGATGAAATTCCAGGAAAACCTCGAGGACGTCAACCTGCCAGAAGAGGACGGTTACCTCTACCGTCAGGGAAAGGTAATCAAAAAGTGGCAGGAGCTCGCCGAAGAAGCTTTCGACCTCAAGGGCACGGACCAGCTCTGGGGCGGAAGGCCGGATATCCTGTTGGAAAAGTATCGCAAATTCGAGGACAGTAAAGACGAACTTGTCGGTCTCTTCATCGGGGAAGTGAAGTACACCGAAAACCCGGACTATGCCGCTCAGGGATTAAAGGAATTGCTGGAGTATATGAGTTTTGTCAGAGGAAAGGACGGCTATTTATCCGACAAGTCCGGTGTATTCGACGACCCTGGAATCACGGGAGCTCTCTTCACTGATGAATTGGAAGGAGAGGAGGTAGAAGATCAAGAAAGGGACGTAATCATCCAGCAATTCGGTAGAGATTTTGAGTTACCCGACAACTGACTCTGTTGATTATAAGGAGGCACTACAACTATGACAGCCCAAATTGAAGATAAATTCATATATCACGATAAAGAGTATAAACTAGTCGGAA
>CAZDMI010000210.1:0-1703 GCA_964506635.1 uncultured Thermotogae bacterium | reverse complement strand
AAAGACAGAAACTGCTTCACCAAGCAGAGCTATTTGACCGAGCAAGATACCAACTGCTGGAAGATAAGGTAAACGAAAAATTCGATATGGCGACGTTCCAGCTTTTCGAGGAGCAAGTGAACGGCGGGATAAAGGAGGTCTGTGAAGCAGAATACGGCGGAGTTCCGTATTCTGCTATAAATTCCGCCGCCAAAATACAGGTAGGAATAGACATAATAAACACCCTTCAGGATTACTACGAGTTTATTGCCCCTATCTTTATTGATAACAGGGAGAGTGTAACTGAGATTCCAGAGACTAGGGCACAAGTTATTTCCCTCGTTGTGGAAGAAGGAGTGGAGCCCATCGAGCTTAGGTCGGGTAGTCGGGGGAAGGTGCTAGTATGAGCAACGAATTACAGAACGTAAAGCCGGACGTTTTCGGCGAGGTAGAGAAGAAATTGGGCAGTCTGGCGGATAACAACGGGATAGACCTTCCAGAAAACTATTCGGCAAGGAATGCTTTAAAACAGGCTTATCTCAAGTTGCAGTCTAAAGACGAGCCCGTTTTCGAGAAGTACAAGGATGAGACGATATATAATGCTCTTTTGGATACCTTAACCCAGGGTTTGAACCCTGGAAAAGACCAGGTGTACTACATCGGATACGGAAACCACCTTACGGCGCAGAAAAGCTACTTCGGGAATATTGCCCTGGCTAAACGGATGGCGGGGGTGGACGATGTCTCAGCTAAAGTCATACTGGAAGGAGATGATGTCGATATAAGTATCGAGAAAGGGCGGCAAGTAGTAGAAAACCATGAAAGAAGCTTTGACAGTATGGATGACCAGGTAAAAGGGGCTTACGCGTTAATCCGTTTTGAAGATGAAAGAATGGACAAGTACGAGATAATGACTTTAAAGGAGCTTAAACATGCTTGGGCACAAGGAAAATCCTTCGATGGCGACGGCAATTCACCGCATCATAGATTTACGAAAGAAATGGCAAAAAAGACCGTAATAAATAGAGCATTGAAGCCGCTGATAAAGGCTTCAGACGATTCGGGTTTGATTGATAAAAAGCCGGAGTTGGAAAAGGCAAAAAAGGATAGAGAAAAGATGATAGAGGGCGAGCAGGTAGAAGAAGTTGACGTGGACGAGGAAGAAGTGGTGGAAGTGGATTACGGCGTATGAACATTACTACCTTAGCAACTGGATCTTCCGGCAACGCTTACCTTCTGGCTTCGGAGGGTAATAGGGTTCTCATTGATGTTGGTTTGAGTGTTAAAGATATACAGAAGAGATTATGGGCGATTGGTATAAATTTACCAGATATAGACTTTGCTCTGGTTTCACACGAGCACAGGGATCATTCCAACGCTGCGCAGCAGCTCATCCGCAGAGGGCTTCCGATCGTTGGACCGCAATCAGTCAAAAACGAGTTTGGTATAGAGAGCTCCTCTTACACCGTAATGGAGGACGATGAGCAGTTGAAATTACCACCTTTTGTGGTCAAGGCGATTCAGGTTCCCCATGGAGGAGTTGAGTGCCTTTCTTTCCTTGTAGTGGACGAAAGAACAGGAAAAAAGCTCTTATATATTACGGACACCAATTTCTTTAACAAGACTGTTCCGGACCTCGACTACATCATGGTAGAGTGCAACTGGCAAGAGAAGTACCTGGATCAGTCGATTCAGGAGCATGATATTGATATAAACCACGCTCA
>CAZDMI010000209.1:0-1735 GCA_964506635.1 uncultured Thermotogae bacterium | reverse complement strand
ATCCAGGCCGAGAACATCATAAAGGACCTGGTCGAGGAAAAGAGGAAAATCCGGGACAAGAGCGAGGAAATAGACCAGAAACTATCCCGGGCCCGGGAGCAAAAACGGGAGTACGAAGAGAAGCTGGAAGAGCTGAAAACGGACAAGAAAAACGCACTGAGTTCCGAACTCAGGGACCTGGATCGATTCATCGATAAGGCAAAAAAGGAAATAGAAAAGGCGATCTCTCAGGCCCGAAACGGAAACGAGGAGAAGGCCAGGGAGGCCCTGAAAGAGGTAGAAAAGATGGAAAGAGTTGCCTCCCAGGGCAAGGACGCCATCCAGGAAGAAGACCGTGAGGAAACTCTGGACCTGGAAAGCCTACAGTCGGGGGATACGGTATGGGTAAAAAGCGCGGACCAGAAAGGGGAAGTCCTGAGAGTAAAAGGAAAGGAAGAAATCGAGGTAAAAGTCAATGGAATAAACCTGACTACCGAACTATCGGACCTCAAACCTCATAAAAGAAAGAAGAGCAACGAAAAGTCAGGGGCCAGCGTCGAATACAGCAAATCTTCCGCCCCGGCGACGTTTGAAATAAACGTCCGCGGCCTGAAAGTGAGAGAAGCGCTGCGGAAAGTCGACAAGTACGTCGACAGGATGATTAGAGCCGACAGGACTAAGGGAAGAATACTGCACGGAAAGGGAACCGGAACCCTCAGGCGAAACATCCGGGACCACCTTCGTTCCACCGACCTGGTGGAAAAGTGTTACGGTCCTCCGCCATCAGAAGGGGGAGAGGGCGTAACCGTTTTCGAACTTTAACTAATAAACGACCGGTCGGTACCAAACCCTCCTTGAACGAACAATAACATTCAACTATAATCAGTTGAATTTATGATACTGACTATTTTCAGAATATATTTTTGAGTCTTTTTTTATTTTAGAGGCTTAAAAGATAAATACTATAGATTCTTAACCAAAAATTTATATTTTTGTTCTATAGTTTTAACAATTAACAAGATATCTAACGCCGCGTAAATAAAGAGGGTAAAAGCCCGGATGCGGCGCCGGGAAGTCCGTGACTTGGTGTCAACCATTACTAGGGTTCATAGCCCGACGGTCCAGGGTTTGTAGCGCTCCTCAGCCTCCTTGGAAGCGTCAATTTTCCCCAGACCGGTCAAGGTTGCTGTTCGACTCAGCACGGGCAAGGGAAACCTGGCCCTCTTTGTTTCGGTTATCACGCGCCCAACTATCGTTTCACCATCCCAGCTCCAAAGAAAAATAAGAGACCTGCGGCTATGAGCAAATCGCCAAGGCTAAAAGCAGTAGAAAACGGAATCCATCCAGGTAGGTATAACCAGTCACCGAGAAATTCGAAAACTGTCGAACTGTTCATGTACATTACATTACCATAAGTTCCCTCTTGAATCAAATGATATGCCACTTCGTATTCACCTGATTTAATCAAACTGGGAACGGATGAAGGCATGTACCCGCCATTAACCGCTATAACCAGTGCGTTTGATGCCATACCCGCACCCATAATAATAAATCCCCAGACCTTCAGATTTATAATTACGAAGAGGGCAAGAATTACGTAGGAAAGGACGTGGAAAATTTCGGTAGCGAAGCCAATTACTGGCTGCTCGGCGAATAAAGGGAATATCAGCAGCTGTATTACTAAAGATAGGGGCACCAACCAGAGATAGCGTATACCCAGCTGTTCCAGGTTAGCTATCTTCCCTCCCCGGATGAA
>CAZDMI010000208.1:0-1767 GCA_964506635.1 uncultured Thermotogae bacterium | reverse complement strand
GACCGTTCGTGCTTCAGGTAATCCTCCCCCTCTTTCCCGTCGGTAAAGCTAGATAAACTGGGATCAAGCTCGTTAAAATAGGTACTCGGGGTAATCTTCCTGTTCATCTTCTCCTTCTGAACCATATATAGCCGCTCGTCGCCGTTCTGCAGAAGGGACTTAAAATTTTTCAAATTTCTTTTCCTGATTTTCTTAGCCTCCCGCCAGGGCCGCTCTTCCACGCCCCTATCCCATTTGGAAGACATTCCGACGAAAAAAACCATTGCCCTGTCTATAAATGAGACGCTTGCGGGATTTGCCAGCAGAAGTCCGGTATGGCTTTCGCCAGTCTCCAGTTCGAAGCTGTCCAGGTAGTATTTCAGATTGTTTATCCGCTCCTCCGTAATTTTAACACCCCAGAGGTCCAACTCCCTGAGCACCTCCTTTACCTTATCAGGCTCCTCCAGTGCGCCTTCGCTCAACCTTTTAAACAGATCGGAGAAACTGGACCCCGCAATACCTTCAAGCAGCTGGTTGATTTCAGCAGAGTTTTTGGATCCGGTATCCGGTACGAACTCCTCCTCCCTGATTTTATCCGGCTCATACCCAATTTTCCCCAGAACCGGTTTTGCTTCTCCTAACTTTACTTTAGGATAGTTCAGGCCAAGTTCCGCAAGCTGTATCAGCGTCCGCAGGAACTCGGAGTCTTGAAGTTTACCCGCAACCTGGAAATCCATGCCAGCGCTTCTCAAATGAGTTCTTAGCAGCGGATTGTATTCGCTATCCGGGTGGACGACAACTGCCACTTCTTCGAGGTTGATACCCCTCAGATTATCCACAAGTGAGCCAACAAGCTGGTTTGCGGAGTCAAAAACGTGAAACGGAGGCAAGTTTACTTTCTCCTTCTCAAATACTTCCAGGACGTCGTGGCTCGGGGGCAACAACGATTTGTCCAGTTCGTTGAATTGATATAAGGAAACGGTACAGACAGAATTACTTTCTTCTACTTCTCGCTCTTCAAGCTCTCGGTATACGTTTTCCGTATCTTTCAAAATACGAATTATCTGGCTTACCCTATCCCGGGAAAACTTCTTATCCTTAAAAACCATCTCCGGTTTCCCGGTTTCTTCCCAGGCTCTAAGCACGTGATCAAGCAGGTATTCGCCTTCTTTCCAGCTCACGTCGGTCTTGTTAATCACTTCCAGGAAGAGCTCCTTCTTTGTCATCAGATCCTTGTTCTGGAAGTTTCGGTAGACATAACTTCTCGGAGTGTAGGCAAGTTTCCCCAGCCTGGGTTCTTCAACTCTGTTGTTCAGAGCATCCGCAAGCGTTGCTTCCGCGGTAAAGACTAAATCGTAATCCTTTACTTCTAAATATATTTCGTCTATAGTCAGAACCTTTTTTACTTTCATTCAACCACCACTGTCCCTGTAATACTATAAGGATGAGGGTTTTTCGCTATTTTTCCAATAAAAAAAGCCACAGGTTTTTACACCTGTGGCCATCTTTGATTGAGCAATAAAAACTCATTCACTCAGGAGATACGTTAAACGACCTCTACGTTGAGTGCCTTAGGTCCTTTGTCGCCTTCTTCGAGGTCAAAAGAAACATCCTGACCTTCTTCTAGCGATTTATAGCCTTCGCCAACTATTTCTGAGTAGTGGACAAAAGCGTCCTCGCCTTCTTCCTGCTCGACGAAACCAAAGCCTTTGTCATCATCGAACCATTTGACCGTGCCTGTAGCCATAATACAAACCCTCCCTGTCTGCCAGGATTTGACTGCCCCTG
>CAZDMI010000207.1:0-1803 GCA_964506635.1 uncultured Thermotogae bacterium | reverse complement strand
TCGCTGGGATGAAAACCCAGTATCCTAGGCCGCTAGACGATGGGGACAAAACCTTTAAACAAGTACTTCAAAATCTTCTTAAAAACGCCAAAGAGCACGTTTATGCGGCTATTTATACTAAATAAATCAGTTAAATTCAACGGGCACTATTTTTAAAAGAAAATAATATCTGCTGAAAGCACCTGTTGATGGTCGTTAAAAGGACAATGATAGATTGAAGATATTTTGTTCGGTCCGTTTCCTTCTAGAACAACTCACTTCTGATGCTTCGGAGTTAAAATATTCCAGCCTTTCAGGAACCGCGGCTCCCGATTGAACTGGGTTAATCTAAAAGGGTCGAAAAGTTTTCCTTATAATAAAGAGAATTTGATTCCGGTTTTAGTTGTGTGAGGAGAGTAAACGTGAAACGCTCGAGAGTTATTTTGCTTGTTTCGGTATTCCTGGCCCTCGTTACGGTGGCCGCCCCCGTGGGTGAAAAAAGCAATAACGGTCCCGGTGAGGACTTAAAACCAATCATCGAAGCCTACGAGCTGATTCAGGAGAATTACTACGACCAGGAAGCCCTTGACCGGAAAAAGCTCATCGAAGCTGCAATTGAAGGTATGCTGGAAGAACTACCCGACGATTACAACGAACTCTACGATAAAGAGGAGTACTCCAGTTACCAGGAGGAACTGGAAGGCAACTACGTTGGGGTTGGGATGGAGATAGCGGGAAGGAACGATCGAATAAAGGTAGTTGCCAAGTTTCCCGGTTCTCCTGCCGATAGAGCTGGGATCAGAGCGGGGGACGTTATTTTAAGTATAGACGGAAAATCGACCGAAGGAATGAGCGTCGAGGAAGCCACGAGTGCCATCGAGGGTAAAGCAGGCACGAAAACCGTTCTGAAGTTAAAACACCCGGATGGAGCCGAGACCAAAGTAACTTTGACCAGGAAGGAAATTACCATCCCTCCCGTCGAGCTGAAGTACCTTGCCGATGGGAGAATTGCCCTGCTGGATGTGAACCTGTTTAGCAAGGCTACCCCGGGCGACCTGGAGAAAGAATTAAAAAATATCGCAAATAAAAAAGGGATAATTGGTTACGTTATAGACCTCAGGAATAACACGGGCGGTTTGCTCAATTCTTCGCTTTCCGTTGCAAGCAAGTTCGTGGACTCGGGACGGATCACGGATCTGGTAGGGCCGAGCGGGGAGCACAGGGAATACGACTCTTCGGGCAATTCTATCCCCAATTTACCCCTTGCCGTGCTTGTCAATGAAGGAACTGCCAGCGCTTCCGAACTAGTTGCGGCGGCGATTAGGGACCACGATATGGGGGTTCTGGTTGGCCGTAATACTTTTGGCAAAGGTCTGGTTCAAACGACTCGTTCCATAGGTAGTGGTTTTAAGCTTAAGATCTCTTCCTACAGATACCTGACTCCGGACGGCCAGAGTATACCGGACGAAGGTTTGAGTCCGGATATTAAGACGGCTGATCCGGCCGAAGACCTTGATACGGCTCTTAGCTGGATTTTAGCGCATGAGGGGCGGAAAACCCCGCTGACCGATAAGGGTCAAGGTGCTAAGTCCTGATTTATCCAATTTTTAGCTTACAAAAGGAGGAAACATGAAAAAAGTCGAAACAAGTGAGGCAATAAACCGAAAATATCCCGAATGGGTATTCCAGCTTGTTACAGTTGGTGAAAAGGGAAGACCGAACGCGATGCCTGCTGGCTGGTGCACTTTTTGTTCCGGTGAGCCCGTGATGATGGCAGTAAGCGTTGCTTTCGAGCGGTATTCCCACGAATTGATGGAAAACTCC
>CAZDMI010000206.1:0-1814 GCA_964506635.1 uncultured Thermotogae bacterium | reverse complement strand
TTCCCTATCTCTGGGGCGGCACGACGAGCTTTGGTTTCGACTGTTCCGGATTCGTCCAGAGGGTTTTTGGCTATTACGAGCTGGAACTACCAAGAGATGCCGACCAGCAGTACGAAAAAGGGGAAATACTAAAGCTGGAGAAACTGGAGCGGGCGAAGGAAAAACTATCTCCGGGTGATCTGATATTTTTTGAAGGCCACGTCGGAATTTACGAGGGGGCCGGAAGAATGATCCACTCTTCTCGTACCGAAAACGGTGTCGCAGTAACGGATTTGACCGGTAATGGACAATATCAGGACAGGTTAGGGGAGATATATCTCGGAGCTCGTCGTTTAACTGGTTTTCAGGAAAGGGAAGTGGTTTAGTTTTATGAATGAAAAAGGGGAGAGCAAGGAAGTACTGAAAAACAAGGTAGGAAAGCTGTTGATGGTCGGGTTTGATGGCCTTCAACCCGATGACCATCTCAAAAGGATGATGAGAGATTACCGAGTGGGCGGGGTAATACTTTTTCGGAGAAACGTGGCCGATGCCGAACAGGTTAAAGAATTGACGGAAGCTATTCGGAAAATTGCGGAAAATTCGGGGTACTCGTACCCACCGCTAATAACGCTGGACCAGGAAGGCGGTATGGTTAACAGAATAACTGACGGGGTGGTTCTGTCTCCCGGAAACATGGCCCTCGGTGCCACCAGAGACGAAGCTCAGGCGCACGAAGCGGGCAACATAGTCGGCAGCGAACTGAGAAGTCTTGGAATCAACATGAACCTGGCGCCCGTGCTGGATATCGTCAGGAACCCGGCAAACCACCTCGGGACGCGCTGTTTTGGCGAGGACCCCGAACTGGTCGGCAAAATGGGCCGAGAATACTCTCGTGGTCTGGCCGAGAGCGGAGTAGTGCCTGTAGGCAAACATTTCCTTGGCTACGGCGGTTCCGTTACCGACCCCCATGAAGAACTACCTCTGAACCCCCTGACGCGTACGGAACTACTCCCGGCGATGGAACCGTTCAAAATCGCCCGGGACTCGCTGGGGGCAGTAATGAGTGCTCACATCGTTCTCGAAGAGATCGACTCTTACCCCGCCACGTTATCGAGGAAAGTCCTCACGGGAATACTGCGAGAAGATATCGGTTTTTCCGGACCGGTAATCACGGATTGTCTGGAGATGGGCGCTATCCAGGATCAATTTGGCACGAAAGACGCCTCCGTCAGGTCGATTTCCGCCGGAGCCGACATGTTGATAGTATCTCACCACGAAAAAGAACAGGTTGATGCAATTAATTCCCTGAAAGAGGGTATAGAATCTAAGCAGATACCTGCAGCCAGGGTGAGCGAAAGTATTCAAGCCATTGAAGATCTCTCCAGGGAGCTGGGGAGAAACGTAGAAACCGATTACGATTACGGAAAAGACTTGGAAAGAATGACGGCAATCGCGGAAAAATCAATTACGGCAGTGAGGCAGCGGGGTTTCCCTCTCGGAGAAGACGATCAAACCATGCTATTATCACCAAAGCTCGCCGGCCGCTCTCTTTCACGCGTACAGGACGAGGAGTACGAGACGCTCTCGCTAAGAGAAATACTGGAAGATCAGGGTATCACGACTGTAGAAAGAACTTACGATCTGGATTCGACAGTCGGAGAGCTCGTCTCCGATGCTTCAAAGATGGATAAAGTAGTTATTTTGGCTCTCGAGCCCGGTGATTTCGTAAATAGCTTTGTCCGCCGGCTATCACGAAGCGAAACTAAAGTAGTACTTGCCGCAGTAGACAAACCGTGGGGTTTTAAAAGCTTACCTGCTGAAGGGCTTATTTTGAC
>CAZDMI010000205.1:0-1819 GCA_964506635.1 uncultured Thermotogae bacterium | reverse complement strand
TCAACTTCTCCAGTGCCCGCTTTCTCTCGGTGACATCCCGGTTGATTGAGAGGTTTGCCCGCTTTCCTTCGTGTTTTAGCGGAGTTACCACTACCTCCGTCCAGTACTCCGAGCCGTCTTTGCTCCTTTTTTTCTCGGTAAAATTGACCGTCTCTCCCCGCTCCAGCCTGCGATCGATTTCATCCACATCCAATTCAGGTTCACCAGCAGAAAGATCTTCAATCATATTCATACCCAAAAGCTCTTCTCTGGCATAACCGGTCTGGCTAGCTGCGGAGGAGTTGACGTCCATGATTCTGCCGTGATTTTCTCCCCCCATCTTGAGTATGAATATCGCGTCGCCGGTTTTCTCGAAGTACTTCTGGTATCGTTCCTTGCTCTTCTTTAACTCGTTTTCTGTTTCAATATTGTGCAGGCCAAACGCGATGTCTCCGGCTACTTCCTCAAATAAGCTCTTCTCCTCACGATCGTCAATGTACTTCTTCTCAACCGAGGCGGATATGAGGCCGTAAATCCGACCACCGTACTCCAGCCTGGAAGCCAGAGACCCCATACCCCTGTATTTATCGGATAATGGGCAGTCATCGCAACGCGAGGCTAGATCTTTGGTGACAACGACATCGGACTCCTGAAGTGTCTTCTTGGCTCGATCCGGAAGATTACCGGATTCGAGCTCCTGTAGCATAGGACCAAAGTCCTGATCCAGTCCGGCTTGAGCTACCGTGTCAAGGTTCCCATTTTCCTTAAATAGAGCAATCCAGACGGCGTTTAACCCCCCGGTTTCGATCAGGGCCTCACAGATACCCTGGATCAAGCTTTCCTTTTCCTTCTCCTGCACGAGTAACTGGTTGACGTTCCGAACGGATCTGAGCAGGGAGTTCGAGTGTTCCAACCTCAATTTCTTCTCCTTGCTGCGGGCCAGCCCCTCCTCCCAGGAATCGAGCTCCGCCTCTTTCGGTTCCTCCCCCAGCAATTCCCCCGGCTGAATGAAGTGGAAGTTATCGTATACCTGGTCATTAATGACGGCAATGGGGTGAGTTCTCAAAACTCCAAGCAAAATTTCTGGATCGAACTCCCTTTTGTCGTACTGACAGAGACCCAGCGCCTGATGCTCGGGAAAGAAGTGGTTGAGCTTGTTTTCGTACTCCATCAACCTCTCCGATCCGGGATGGCCGCGCAGCGCCCAGGTCATCTCCCCGGTCACCCGCAAGGCTTCGTACCCTTCTTTCAACGCCTTTTCGGTTTCTCTTTTCAGGAGATCGATCATAGCGTCCGGATCGAATTCTCCCCCTTTAACGTAGGACTGATCCTGGGTCAGAATTAGTAGCTGCTCGCTATCCAGATAAGGTTTTGGGGAATAATTCCCTCCCCGGAGATAATCGAGTATCACGTCCGCCGTGTTCGCATCCACGATATATATTACTTTCTGGTTGGCTTCGAGTCCCTGTTTGATGAAAGGGGTAAGGACCTCCCTGTGCTCCTCGTCGTTCTCGTAGATGCAGCAGAGGTGATCTCCCGGCTCGAGTTCGGTTATCTCCTTTACCGATTCTCTGGAAAGAGTGAGGTCGGATTCGTCCATACTGCCACCGCCCATAGCCTGTTAGGATAGATAGCGAAACGACATAAACAAGTTAAATCTAACTATAAAAGGTTTCCACTTCAGGAACAAATTAGTTTAAAACATGAATACTGTCCCGAGGATAAATCAGGCAGCCAAAACCAGGTCACCCTGCATTTTTGTACCCTCTTCGCCCTAAAATTGTCCATATCTCGTAATTAACTACTGATATAGTGGTTCGTTTTCGGTTACATCTTTTGG
>CAZDMI010000204.1:0-1847 GCA_964506635.1 uncultured Thermotogae bacterium | reverse complement strand
CGAGCCACCCCGGAAGGCCATGATTTTCATATTCTGTTACTCGTTTTCGGCGCTGACTTTTCCGTTCTCGGGATAGAAGTGAACGTCCGTCTGAGGGAACGGCATTTCGATTCCCTCTTCGTTGAACTGTCGGTCGATCTCCCTTCTTATATTGTCCCGGACTCCTATCCTATCCACCGGGGAAGCTATCCAGACTCTGAGTTCAAAGTTCAAAGATGAGTCCGCGTGTTCCTTGAAGAACACTTTAGGCGAAGGATCATTCATTACACGCTCTTCGTCTTTGGCTATCCCGAGCAAAACTTCTTCTACTTTGTCGATGTCAGTACCGTAGGCCACGCCAATAGGTACCCGGAGCCTGACGCTTTTGTCCCCGCCATAGGACCAGTTGGTTACTCTTTCGCTAACCAGATCCGAGTTCGGAACTATAATAGATTCGTTGTCGTAGGTATTTACCACCGCTACTCTAAACCTGATTTCCTCGACCTTCCCGAGTACCCCGTCGAGCTCGACTATATCACCGACCTGAATCGGCCGCTCTATCATCAGGATGATTCCCGAAGCGAAATTTGAGAATATGTTCTGGAGGCCAAACCCAAGGCCTACACCAAAGAGACCGCCGAATACGGCAAGAATCGAGAGGTCAAAGCCGATCATCTGCAAAGCGATCAGGAAACCGATCGTGATGGTGACGTACCTTACCAGTCGAGAAAGAGTATACTGAGCCCCTCTTTCTATCTGCGTCTGGGAGTATACGTTTCTCTTGAGGAAGCGGACGAAAAGGCGTGACAGAACTACGGAAAGCACAATTACTACTATAAAGTATAAAAAGGAAACGACGGAGATGCCCTGTCCGCTGACAGTGAATATGGGTTTCTGGAGTAGATCCCAGACGGAATTAAAAACTGCGGAGGAGTTCATGGTAGGCACCTCTAATGTCTATTATATGCTGAGTAGAATTTGTTGAAATTATATTGGAACTCCTTTTTTTCAATTGATGATTGCTTCTTATGGGTTCTTCGAGGTCCCAGGAACGTCAGGCAGGTTCGGATTCGGTTTTAGTCGCCTTACCGAGTCCGGGTCTTGCAACGGTTGCGGTCTCGTACTTCAGGCCTTTTTCGGAAAGTATTCCTTCAAGTTCTTCCAGAAAAGGAGTTATGAGGCTTTCAGTTCCGCTTAGCTCTATCTCGTAGTTCGGTTGTTCCCTTGCTATTACCTTGAAGGTAGACTTTCTCTGGAGAAAGCCGTCGCCTGCATCCTCAACTATTTCGCCTTCTTCGTCCAGTCGTTCGATATCGGCTTCGTAAATCCAGCGTCCGCCGGCCTTGTAGGCTTGATCTCTGTCCAGGCTATCGGCCCTGACGGGATTCGAATTATTGTAACGTTCTATAGCTTCGTTGACCACTTCGTAGAAGTCTTCCAAAAACTCGTCCATGTTCTTGTAATCCTTCTCCACGGTGCATAAATAGCGGACTATGCTGTCCTGTGTTTCTTCCTCCGGACTGCTACCGAAAGAAAACCAATCTCGGATCCCCATTTTAATCGCCCCCTGACGATGTTTGCTGGTTATTGAAAGTACTGACCGTAAACTTATTTGAACTATTAGAAATTTTGTCCTGCAAAGACAAGCACATTGCTAATTGACAATTTCCATGCGTGCTGAACTAGTCATGAGACCACACATCACTAGTTTATACACTGGCCAACTTAATATCAATTTCTTCGGATTTTTGGGTTTTTAACGCCGGCGGAATTGGATTTGAATTCTTTAAACACGCTATCCCTCTTAAACCGGCGGACCTTATCCTCTGTCAGCCTTTTTAAACCTTTTCAGTGATGGCTTGTTTCTC
>CAZDMI010000203.1:0-1852 GCA_964506635.1 uncultured Thermotogae bacterium | reverse complement strand
CTTGCCGAGGAAGCCCCAGGGCTTGCCCTGGGGAGGAATCGGCTGGTTTTTGTCCAGCAGTCAATCGAGGACACGATCCTTGAGAAAGTATGCAGTTAATCTAAATGTTGACCTCTCATTCTGGTAAAAATATAAGAAACGTGCTCGATTGACTGCTGGGTCTTCTTTTGTAAAAGACCAAATATAGTGGTTAAAATTGCTTTTCTACAAGCCCCGCGGCCCTTGATGCGGGGTAATTGACCCAAATTTAACCAATGTTTCCTTAACGGACCTGTCTGAATTGAGTTTAGTTCGATAAAAACCGAGAAAACAGATATTCAGTTGCTTTCCTGATTTTTCCGTCCCAGCAGCGGGAGCAAAGTCAATTTGTTTAACCAAATTCCGACTTCATTTTGAACTCATCTCAATCTCCCTGAGGGGTAAATTTGTAACCCATGCCGAACTCGGTCTGAAGGTAAGTGGGATCATCTGGGTTGGGCTCTACTTTGTCCCTTATATGTTTTATGTGGACGTCGATTGTCCTTTCGAAGCTTTCGTAACCGTAACCAAAGGCCTCATGGATTAACTGGGTGCGTGAAAAAACTCTGTTCGGTTGTTTTGCCAGTGCGGCAATTATGTCAAATTCTGTTGGGGTTAACTCGACCGGTTCGTTATCAATTAAGACTTCCTTATTGGGAAAATTAATAGTAACGTTTCCGAAAGTTAATTCTTTATCCTCTTCTTCGTCCACCCTCCGCAGGTTTGCCCTTATCCGAGCAAGCAGTTCTCCCGGGCTGAACGGTTTGGTTACGTAATCGTCAGCTCCGAGATCGAGCCCCTTGATTTTTTCCTCCTCGGTTGTCTTGGCCGTTAACATAATTATTGGTACATCCGATTCCCTTCTCATCCTTTTACAGACTTTGTATCCGTCCATCTCGGGTAGCATGAGGTCAAGTACTATCAGGTCGAACTCCCTTTTGCGAAAGAGCTTCAGGGCCGACTTTCCGTCGTGGGTACCGGTAACTTCGTAACCGTCCTTTTCCAGGTAATCCTCCAGGAAGTCGACGAGTTCTTCGTCATCGTCAACTATAAGTACTTTCTTGTCCATTTGATAAAAAGTTATTAATCAAATATTAATTTTTTATTAAAAACTAAAAACGGTAGCCAAAACCGAGAACCGGACCGCGGCGGGAATGATAGGTTAGTTGAAACGTGACGTGGTTCTGTTCAAAAAGGAAACCACCATGTAGTGTCGGGTGGAAGGAAAAAATGCGCTCGGCGTTTCGGGCTACAATGGCTTGTGGCTGAATCGGATAATCGTTGGCGTTTGTATTACTAAGCGGTAATTGAGCTTTTTGCTGTATTGCTATACCGGCACCGGCTGATAAGTAAATCCAATCAAGTACCTCAAACCAATAACCGGAATAAACTTCGGTTTCCGGACCGTAGTTTAGCTTTTCCCCCTCGTATTTCTCCTCTTTCCAGTTGATTTTTTCCGGCAGCTCAGATGAGCCGGTTAACCGGAGAGAACCACCGAACCTCCAATTACCGAAGCTCAACTCTGCGCCGAGTGATAGGGGCGAGCCGGCAAGACCTCCGGCGTTTACTGCAAATACCACCGGGACGTCCAGTTCAAAACCGGAGCCGTCTTCAAGTTCATTCTCCATATTGGCCTCGACGGTCCGGTTCTCGTTTGGAAAGAGCCGGATTTCTTCTCGCCATTTCTGATACCCGTTTTTCTCTAACTCCAGGGATATTTCTCCTGATTCAACCGAAATTCTTCGAGGAGTTTTACCTCGGTAGTTCCCGTTTACATTGATTTCAGCCCCCGGCGGGTCAGATCTAATCAGGATGGAAGAATACTTTACCCTTT
>CAZDMI010000202.1:0-1864 GCA_964506635.1 uncultured Thermotogae bacterium | reverse complement strand
ACTCCGAGCTGCTTTTTCGCCCATTCTTCCGGATGGTTCTCGGGAATCGTGTTTACCAGCTCCGGTAGTTTCCGGTAATCCGTCTCGCTTTTGTAATATATTTCTCGCTTGACGTCTAAAAATCTGGTATCTTTTTCGGCCATGGCAACCGTTTGTGCGAATATTATTGACAGACCAAGTAATACGATCATTATTCGAGTCAATTTCGTGGCTCTGCGAAGTGCTTTTTGCTTGTTCATGTTTTCCCTCCTCCAAATAATTATACTGAAACTTGCGGAGGAATACTGGGTGGAGTTTGTGGATACGTCCGGCTTGGCCTCTGGTTTTTCTCCCGGCCAGATCAGCCCTCGTCATTGACCCGGTGTCTCGTTTTGCGTTTTTGTCTGGCTCCCTTTATCGGAAGTTAGCAGGTAACCCACGGTGGTTGTTATAGGATGTTTAAACCATGGCGTATTACGGCCCCTAAACCGACCAGCTGCTGGATACGTCGACCCCTTCACATTTTTTCTTCCCGAATTTGGTGAGTTCCAGCCAGAATTCTTCGCTCCCAATCCGTTTGTTTACGTGTCCCTGATCCTCCAAGTACTCCGCTGCTTCCTCGAGTTCCCCCTTTTCAGGTATTTCATCATCACTTTCATCGAACAGTGGCTGGAAGTCTACTCCATCCTCTTCCCTTTCGTTATAAGCCTTACAGAGGTGAAACCAGATAAATTCCTCTATCTCGTCGGAAGTGAGTGGGCCTCGTTCGTAGGTCATGCCAATTTCCTCCTTCTTGAAAGTTAGTAAAATAGATTCCTAAATCAATTTCCCGAAGAGCATCGGATGCACTTGCCCTTGCGGGTGCCAGTTTTTACCATCTATTAAATATTTTCGTAATTGGATAACTAATCCTCAACTATTTTTCCGTAAAATCCAGGATTTAGTGGTATTTTGTTTCCTGTCCGTAATGTTAGCTTGATCTTGGTAGAGTAATTAAGTGGAAAACCGGTGATATCCATTAATAGAGAAGAAGCGACCCTGGAATGGACCGAGAAATACAGGATCAACTTTCGCCATCTGGCCCCCGACGGGGATGCGAGTCTGGTTGAACTGATAGAACTAACACAGGCAACCGCCTGGAAGCATGCCGATAGTATGGGGTTAAGTTATTCCAGCCTGATGGACGAGAACCTGATGTTTGCGCTGGCCTGGGAATCAATCGACCTGCAGAAAAGGCCCGGCTACGGAGATACGGTGAAAGTTCTGACGAGGCTGCCGGGTACCTCCAGACTCTATTTTTACCGGGATTTCCTGATAACCGATGGTTCTTCGAACTCCATTCTGGAGGCTCGCACCACCTGGACCTGTCTGGATACTAAAACGCGGCGGCCCCAGCGGCTGGACGAGTTGAGTGATGAGCTGGATTTCCCGTATCTGGGGGAGCCGGCGAACGTGGAAGCTCCCGATTTTTCCTCGTTGGAGAAAAATGACCACTGCTATTCGACGACCGTCCGGCCCTCGGACCTGGACGTAAACGCCCACGCGAACAACGTCCAGTACATAAGGTGGGTTATGGATACTTTACCCCTGGATTTTTTGGTCTCCAAAGTTCTCGATAACTTCGATATTAAGTACAGAGCGGAATTAAGTTCCGGGGACGAGCTGCTCGTCGAGAGAAGCGAGCTGGGCAGCACCATTTCTCATGGAATCGTTCGCAAAGAAGACGGAGAAATCGTAGCTCTGGCAGAAAGTTCCTGGTCACGCGGAGACGATAAGGGGAACCTTCCTCCCTGATGGCTTCTATTAACCAGTCTCGGACCCTTGTCTCTTCCAGTTCGGAGGCCGGTTTATAGTAATCATCTATCTTAGCATGCTGGTCGGATAG
>CAZDMI010000201.1:0-1891 GCA_964506635.1 uncultured Thermotogae bacterium | reverse complement strand
AGGGATTCGTAAAACGCCTCGATGTTCTCCGGCGGGATGTCTCCCTGGATATTATGAATTGAAGAAGCGATAAAACCGCCTCCCGGCGCTAGATCTTTTACTCGCTTTTCTACCTCATTCCGAACGTCTTCTCTGCTTCCGTTTGCAAGCGTGGCCTTGTTGCAGCCCCCGCCCCAGAAGGCTATCTCCTCGCCAAACTCTTCGTTCAACCCGGCAGTATCGTCAAGATTACCCGCGGAGACCTGTATCGGGTTCCATGCATCTACGCCTATTTCTATCAGGTCCGGTATGAACTCCTGAATTGCTCCGTCGGAGTGATATACGACTTTTAGATTTCCCTCATCTTTTAGAAAGGAGCAGAGTTCCTTCTGAAATGGTTTTACCAGGTCCCTGTAAATTTCAGGGCTAATCAAAGGGTTGTTCTGACTGCCCAGATCGTCGGCGATAACACCAACCTGGCAGAATTCGCCGACCTCGTTCAGTATTGCTTCCCATTGCCGAAGCTGGAAGTTTAGTACCTTTTTAAGAAGAGCCCTTATCGCCTCGGGATCAGTGACGACCCTCCGGAAGAGTTCCTCGACGCCGAGGAGCCACTGACCGGCCATGAATACCGTCCCCCCCAGTGCACCGTTTACTACAAGGCAGTATTCCGATTCCTCATAAGCGGTTCTGGCTTTTTTCTCCATTCCTTCTACTTTGCTCGGGTCCCGAGGATTGGGAGGTTCAAATTTTTCGATCTCTTCCTTCGTGCTTCCCGAGAGCGGGTGCTCTACTGCGTCGTAATAAATACCTGAAGCCGGTTTTTTCCACTTGACTCCCCACTCGTCCCTGTACCACTTTGTGCCGTCCTCTTCCTGGTGGATTTCGGTATCTCTGAAAGTGGGGTTATTCAGGTATATCGGCACACAATCCGCGTGAAATCTATCTCTGATAGCCTGGTTTATCTCCACGGACTGGGAGTTAAGATAACTTATCGTGATATCATCCGGTTCCTTTCCCAGGTAACGAAGCAAACTCTCGTAAGCGTCCCTGTGAAGAGTTGTCAGATTGTACATGCCCCCGATGTCTATTGGGACCCTGTCAGGGGGCTCATGATTTAATGCTGCCATTACCCTTTCTCGAGAACTAAGTGACAATTATGACACCTCGCCTTTTTCCCGTCGCAAGTAGCGATCGGTTTTTTAATTTAGATAACTCTGTATTTCGGTTCATTTCCTCTCAAAACATCAACCACACCCCGGGCCGAATGCGTAGCCATTTTCCGCATGGCTGCTTCAGTTAGAGCAGCGTTATGTGGCGAAAGAACTACGTTTTCCAGTTCGAATAATGGGTTGTCGGCGGATGGAGGTTCTTCCTCGTAAACATCCAGACCTGCCCCCTTTATCTCCCCCGATTTCAGTG
This sequence comes from uncultured Thermotogae bacterium, assembly GCA_964506635.1. Lineage (GTDB taxonomy): Bacteria > Bipolaricaulota > Bipolaricaulia > M55B111 > M55B111 > JAGXLP01. The sequence continues at coordinate 490 of CAZDMI010000201.1, read as the reverse complement.
CATCTACAAGTTCATCTTCCCGGACCAGCCCACCCCGAGCAGCGTTAATGAAAATTGTACTGTCCTTCATCATGCTGAATTCTTCAGCCCCGACCATGTGCTTGGTTTCTTCGTTTAACGGAATGTGAAGCGATATTATATCCGCGTTAAGGTAGATTTCTTCGATATTATCCACGAGCTCTACTTCCAGTTCTGTTTCTTCCCTGTAAGCGTCGAAAGCAAGAACCTCTACCCCGAAGGGTTGGAGCAATCGGACCAGGAGCTGGCCGATCGTGCCCAGGCCGATTATGCCCACCGTCTTGCCGCGAATTTCCGTTCCAATTTGCTCATCTCTTGTTTCAAATTGCCTTTCCCTGACTTCTCGGTCCGTGTTGATCAGGTTCTTGGCGACGGCCAGTGTTAAGCCCAGTGTATGTTCTGCCACCGAGTGAATGTTTGATTTCGGAGCGTTGACTACGGTTATTCCCTCTCGCTCGGCTGCGTCGAGAGC
>CAZDMI010000200.1:0-1905 GCA_964506635.1 uncultured Thermotogae bacterium | reverse complement strand
ACCTTGTGACTTTCGGCCCCGTAAAGTTTATGCGAGGCCTCGCCGTTAAACACCAGAACCGAGAACAAAGTCAGTATGCCGAGACCGCCAATCCACTGGGTCAGTGAGCGCCAGAACAAAATTGTCTTTGGTAAAGTATCAAGCCCGGAAAGAAGAGTAATACCCGTAGTTGTAAACCCACTGGTGGACTCGAAAAAAGCATCTACGAAACCAAGATCAAGCTCCAGGATAAACGGAACTGCCCCCACGGCCGAAACCAGAAACCACCCAAGCGTAACCACCACTACTGCACCACTACCGGAAAGCGGAGCAAGCTTTATTGACCTGTTCAGTATCGCCCCAAGGGTGAGCGAAACCACCGCCGGTAGAAGAAAGGGAAGAAAAGTTGAAACCGAGGGCCCGATATCCTCCAGAAATGGGATAAGTACCAAGGGTAGAGGAACTATAAAACCAAACACCCATAAAAGTGCGCCGAGATAACGCAAACGTGTCAGCCAGACTCTTTTCATCCTATCACTTAACCGTCTCTTGAACCAAAAAACCGTTAATCAAGTATTCTCTCTAAATCTTCCCGTTCAAAAGGTCCGGCGTGGGACGTATAAATAACTTCTGGTTTATAGGAAAGAACCTTTCTTATGCTATCCTTCAACTTTTCCTTTTCTTCCGCAAATACAGGAATACTCGCCCCGCCAAAAACCAGCAAACGCCCCATTACCAGGTCGCCAATTACCGCAGCACCTCCATCGGATACTACAGAAATTGAACCTCTCGTATGACCCGGCGTATGGATTATTTCACCGTCGATACCGAACCCTCTCAGGCTAACCTTATCTTCCTCAATTTCTTCGGGTTCCTCCAAAAGGGTTGGCGGACTACCTTTCGGGATGAAAAGTTTAAATAAACTACCGAGAAACCGAGCTGGCTGAGTCCCTGGCTCCTCGCCTCCCTTTAGCGCAGTGGCGTCTTCATTGTGGATTATTACCCTGGCGGAAAGCTCCTCTTCCAATTCGGCAAGGCCACCAACGTGATCCCTGTGTCCGTGGGTCAGGACAATTAAAGATATATCTTTTGCCCGATAACCGGCTTCTTCCACCTTCTTAATTATTCGCGGTCCGTCACCCGGGTTCCCCGCATCCACCAGAACGAGCTCCTTCCCTCTGCCCGAAATGAGAAAACTCTTGACAACTCCCAGCGATATGGGTACTACGTCCACGTTATACCTCCATTCGAGCACGATATCTCGTTATAGTTAACCGCATCTAATCCACGAATTCAAACCGTAGCGCGGTGGAAAACCGAGCGGGCCGTGGACGGAAGAAAAATTTGATCACGAGAATTCGGAAACCGGCCAAAATCTTCAATTTGCGAAACCAAGTCTCAATTCTGCGGGTTCAAACCTTGACTCGAGTTTAGTATCGATCAAAACCAGTACCTTAACCTTAGCACCAAGCCGTATCCAATCCCTGCTTTTTGAGACCTCGCCAGGGAGGACGGATTGATTGTCTTTGTATTTTTTCCCGGGGCATGATATATTTTATCAACAAAAATACCACCGAGGAGGGTAAACATGGCAGAAGAAACGATTAAGTTGTTGAAAGAGGTACCGCTTTTTTCCACTTTCAGCGAAAAGCAGCTCAAATCGGTCAGAAAGACGGCCAAGGAAAAGGAGTTCGAATCGGGGGAGACGATCGTCAGAGAAGGAGACGCCAGCAATACGGGCTTCTACCTGATTCTCGACGGCCAGGTAGAGGTTAAGCAGGATGAGAGCACCCTCTCAAAGCTGGGCTCAGGGCAATTCTTCGGAGAAATGGCCGTTCTGGACGAAAAACCCAGATCGGCCGACGTAGTCGCGACCACCGATACGAAGTGCCTGCTGCTGACCAGCTGGGACTTCAAGGCACTGAT
>CAZDMI010000199.1:0-1915 GCA_964506635.1 uncultured Thermotogae bacterium | reverse complement strand
AACCTCTCAATCAACCGGGATGTCACCGAGAGAAAGCGGGCACTGGAGAAGTTGAGAGAAAAAGAAAAGGAGCAGTCCGTCCTTTTCGGAAACCTACCCGGGATGGCCTACCGGTGTGAGAACGACCGGGACTGGACGATGCACTTCGTCAGCGAAGGTTCCAGGGAGCTGACCGGCTACGAGCCGGAGGAATTAATTGATAACTCGACGGTCTCCTATGGGGAATTGATAGTGGAAGAGGACAGGGACAAGGTCTGGAACCAGGTGCAGACGGCGCTCGAGGCCGGGGCACAGTACGAAATAGAGTACCGGATCGAAGGAAAGAGTGGAGAGGAAAGGTACGTCCGGGAACAGGGGCGGGGGGTCTACGACGACGGAGGAAATCTGCAAAACCTCCAGGGTTTTATAACTGATATCACGGAGGAGCGCAGGTCCCAGCGCAGGTTGCGTGAATCCTTCGTCGAACTGGCCGAAACTACTTCACGAGTTCTCGGGGTTCGTGACCCCTATACCGAGGAACACGAACAGCGAGTCGCCCAGCTGGCCCGCGAAGTTGGTGAAAGAATGGGGCTGGACGAGGACAGGTTGATGGGTCTGTATATCGGCGGGATTCTGCACGATATCGGAAAGATCGCAATCCCCGAGACGATACTGACCAAGCCGGGTGAACTGAAGGAGATAGAATGGGATATGATAAAGTCCCACCCGGAAGTCGGTTACAATCAGATCCTGGAGGATACACACTTTCCCTGGCCGGTTGCCGAGATGACCTTACACCACCACGAGCGGCTGGATGGTTCCGGTTACCCGGACGGGCTGGAGGGCGATGAGCTGACTACCGAAGTAAGAATACTGGGCCCGGTTGACGTCGTGGAGGCAATGAGCACTAGAAGACCCTACCGGGAGGCCAGAACGAAAGAGAGGACTCTGGAAGTATTGCGGGGAGGCGAGGGCGAAAAATTTGACTCGGAAGTAGTAGAGATCCTAGTAGATATGATCGAGGCAGGTAAGATCGAATTTGGCGAAAATTAAAAAAGGTAGATACGATGTCATTTGCAGCCTACGAAGCTAGAGAGTTAATAGAATACCTGCCGGAAGCCCTGTTTCTGGAGGGCCCGGAGGGAAACATACTGGACGTTAACAAGGAGGCCTGCCGGTTGCTCGGGTACAGCAAGGAGGAACTGCTGAAACAGGACGTGGACAGGATAGCCCTGGAGGATCAGCCGGTTTTTAAGCCGGACCGGATAGAAGAAGCGACTAAGTCCGGAGAGCCGATCGAGACGATAAACGTAAGAAAAGATGGGACTGAGGTACCTGTTGAACTGCGGGGAAGGTTATTGGATATGGATGAAAAAAAGCGAGTGTTAGTGAGTGTTAGAAATATAGAAGGTAGGAAGAAGGCGGAAAAAGAGCTAAAGAAAAAGGAAGAAAGGTACCAGAAGTACTTCGAAAAATTGGGTGATGCCGTCTTTCTCACCAAAATGGGAGGAGATGATGCTGGTAGGATCATCGACGCGAACTCGGCGGCGGTGAAGCAGACAGGTTACTCCAGAGAAGAATTGGTTAGTATGAATATCATGGACGATCTGGGGCCGGATGAGCCCGAAAGGGTGAGTTACGATCGTGTCATCGAAAAGCTTGAACGGGGAGAGATGGTCAGCTTCACGGAGAAGAAAATAAGCCGGGACGGCTCCGAATACTGGACGGAAGTAGTAGTCACCCCAACCGAGCACGAGGGCATACCTGCTACCCTTTCGATCAACAGGGATATTACCGAAAGGAAAACCTACAGGGAGAAACTGAGGGCTGTTGAAGAACTTTCCCAGAAGATCAAACTAACTAAACACAGGGAAAGGATTTACGATCTGGTCCTGGATGGAATCGAAGAGGCTCTGGGCTACGGCACCTACAGTAT
>CAZDMI010000198.1:0-1925 GCA_964506635.1 uncultured Thermotogae bacterium | reverse complement strand
ACGCCCTCAATATGGTCATAGCCGTTCTGGGAAAGAAGTTCTCCATTCCTCAGGTAGTAGCCAAACTTCACAAGACGAGTCTGCGGACGACCGCCCGGGAGTTAGGGGTCGATCACGTTATATCACCCAAGATATCGGCGGCTACTGAGATAACCAGCCTTCTGCACGGCTACGACGTACTTGACTTCTCTTTACTGGTCCAGGGTGGCGCCAGATTGCTGGAGATTTCCCCGGGAGATTTCGTGGAGAACAAACTAAAAAACATAGATTTGCCCGAAGGAACGTTGATCTCCTCTATTCTCCGCGACGGCGTTGCACACATACCGAGGGGCGAGACGACGCTCCAGGAGAACGACATAATGATCATCATAACCGAATCCGAAGCCAAGGAGGAAGAAATAAAGGAGTTGTTCGGACAGCTCAGAACCTCCCAAAGACCCGACCGAATCAATGAAAATTAGTGATCACATCAGGTCGGCGGACTGGCATTCCGTTCTCTACGAACTCCTCGGTGCCCTTGGTTTATTTGGGGCCCTCTTCCTGGTACCCTTCGCGGTATCACTCGTTTTCGGGGAAACTACCTATAGCTGGATATTCGGAGCCATGGCCATCGGGGCAATAGTCCTTGGCTTTGGGACCAGACGGCTGAATCTCCTCGAGTGGGAAGAAATGAAGTTGACGGACGCCCTGATAGTTACGGCACTGTCCTATCTCTTATTTAGCCTGCTTGGAGCAATCCCCTTCCTTCCAATTAAATCGTTTCTGGACGGGTTCTTCGAGGCGATGTCCGGCTTTACCACCACCGGATTGACGATGGTCAACGAGACCACTCTTCCTGCCTCACTCCACTTTTTCCGGGCCTACTCCCAGTGGCTCGGGGGCATGGGTATAATAGTCCTTACCCTTGCAATCCTGCTGCGGCCCGGAAAAACGGCCTTCAAACTGTATTCCTCCGAGTTCGGAGAGAAGAACATCCTCGGTAGCGTGGTATCGACGACCAAAGCGGTAATCAAGGTCTACCTGGCCCTGACGGTCGTCGGTTTCGGTGCCTTTGCTCTCGCGGGAATGGGGCTTTACGACGCCCTGATTCATATAATGACTACGATACCAACGGGTGGTTTTTCGCTTTATTCGGGAAGCATTGGATACTACGACAGTCAGGCTATTTCTCTTACGGTAAGCGTATTTATGATTCTCGGTGCAATCAGCTTTCCGCTTTACTACATGGCCGCGAAGGGTGAGTTGAAAGAGTTCTTCCAGGATCACCAGGTCCGGACGCTTCTGGTACTGGTGCTCGTCGGCTCCGTAATATTTACGATTAGCTTTGGACTGGCTCCGGACAATATAGTTCCCGGGATATTTCAGACCACCACCGCAATAACCACTACCGGTTACAATACTGTACCCACGGGTGCCCTACCCGACGGCGATAAGTTCGTGACGACTCTCTTCATGATCATTGGAGGTGGAACCGGTTCCACCGCGGGTGGTATAAAGATCTTTCGCCTGCTAATCCTGTTCGCTTTCATCAGGGTGGCCTTCTTCAGGACCCTGTTACCGAAAGAGGCAAAATTACCTCTAAAGTTCGGTAACATGACGGTCAACGAAGTGGAAGCAGAGTCAATTATTTCCTTCGTCCTTATCTACCTGATAATCCTGGTCGCCTCCACGCTTGGGATACTATGGATAGAGGGGACCAGCCTGGTCAACTCCCTCTTCGAGGTCGCATCCGCGGAAGGAACGGTCGGCATGTCGGTCGGAATGACCTCTTCTGCAATGCATCCGGCATCCAAGTTAATACTGATCCTGAACATGTGGCTGGGCAGGCTGGAAATCATGCCCGTGCTCGTGGCACTATATCCGAAAAGCTGGAAGTAAAAAACTCTTCTAACTCAATTCCTTCACCACCATAACTACTCGATAGG
>CAZDMI010000197.1:0-1927 GCA_964506635.1 uncultured Thermotogae bacterium | reverse complement strand
AAAACTCCAGAGAAGGATGAAGGTAATCAAACATATAGTGACCAGCAGCAGGGTAGCCGGCCTGGAACTGGTAAGGCCGTAGGCGGTAAACCTGTCCCTGATCAGGACCGGTGCCGTCTTGGGATAGTAAGCGATGATAGCCACCGCGGCGTACTCGCTTATTCCCCGGGCCCAGCTCAGTATGGCCCCCGTTAAGAGATGCGACGAAGCGAGGGGAAAAGAGACCCGAAAAAACGTTCTCCAGGGCGTCTGGCCGAGCGTTCGCGATACGTGTTCCAGGCGAGGGTCAACGGACTCGAAACCCTCGCGCGCCGAATTGACGAAGAAAGGCAGGGAAACGAAGAGCATGGCCACGACTATTCCGGCCAGGGCATCCTCGAAAAGAAAGAATTCGCTGACCAGGCCACCGACCATACCGGACCGATTGAATATCCCGTATAACATGATCCCTGCAGCTATATGGGGAATTACCATTGGCAGGTCAATCACCCTGGCAACAAAGCTCTTACCGGGAAATTCTTTTCTGGCCAGAATATAAGCCAGAGGCGTACCGAAAAAGAAGGCAATAAATGCGGCAATCGCCGAGGAATAAACGCTGAGCCAGATCGATTGATAGACTGCCGGGTCCGTGGCAGCCCGGATTAACCCCGAGAAATCCCTGAATAGCTGCATCCCGTAAAGATTGGCGATTGGTGCTCCTATGAAGAGCACCAATACAGCCGCCAATAGAACAAAAGGGAAAGTAAGTCGAATATCCTTCATTTAATTAATTTTGTTCTTCCACCAAATTCTTTAGCGCCTCTGGTACATCACCGAAGCCACGAGCAGGGACAATCGGCGGTTGACCCAGTTCCGAGAACACGCTCCTGCCCGCTTCACTAATGATAAGTTTTACGAATTCCCGCGCAAGTTCGGGATGCCGAGAGTTTGTCGGTACGGTTATCCCGTAAACGATCGGCTTGGCGGTTTTCACGTTTCCGTCGGCGGTTTTCACGGAAACCTTGCCGTAAGTGTCTGAATACTCCGTGGAAGAGAGATCTATGGTCCGGGGCAGCGTCACGAATTCCAGCCCGTGCTGCTTGGAGACACTCATATATTCGAAAGCGTAATCCAGACCACCGCTCTGGACCAGAGCCACCAGGTCCACTGATTTGTTTCTAATGGTGAGCTTCTCCGTATTCGGGGCAAGCGCCTCCGGAGTCCTTATCTGATACTTACCGTCGGCCTCGCTGACCTCAACGGTGGAGTTGTTCAGAACGAGTTCGTTCAAGATCCCGGAGTCGAAATAGTGCAGCTCCGCCAGTTGCATCACCATGGGGCTCCTGTAACCACAGGGGTCCATGTTGGGATTGGAAAAACCGAAGCGGACATCGGGGTCGGCAAGTATATTATACCAGTTATCGGAATTGATCTTATCGGAGAGCCTGCTCTCTTCCCTGTAAGCGAGAACCATCCTATTCTGGGCGAACTGAAGGTAGAAATCCGCGTACTCCGGCTCCATCATCGACGGAATTAACGAGTAATCCGCCACGGCCACTACGTCACCAGTCTTTCCCACTTCCGTAACCTGACGAACTGCAACCACACTTCCGTGAGCTTCCAGCTGAACGTCCACGTTGGGGTGCTCCGCCTCGAATTTTTCCTCTACCTGTTTAAATGGTATTGACAGGCTTCCGGCGTGAAATACTTTCAATTTCGTCTTCGCTGCCGCACCTACAGATAAAAACATGGCGATTACCAGCAGCGCCGTCACCAGACTATAAGTTGTAGATTTACGCTTGTTCATCGAACGAACCACTCCTTTTGTTTTTTGACCCTGGGAAAAGCCTCTAAAGGAATACGGCTACCTTCGCAAAAATTCCTGGTAGCCGGCCCGGAGACTTTTCGGGATCCGCGTTCCGAAATTTTAACGGAATGTTGTTATATG
>CAZDMI010000196.1:0-1953 GCA_964506635.1 uncultured Thermotogae bacterium | reverse complement strand
AGCTCCGCTTTCCTGCAGGTTGCAGTGAGGTTTATGCCCTCCATCGTATTGCCTCCTAAATCGTAGCCCGGTGGAATTTGGTACCGCCGGGCTTTTTATGGTCCAGTCCCCTTGGAAGCACACGGATTATAGGATATGTATAATCTTCCAGTTAAGATTGTTGGTTTTCGGATTGAATCCATTCATATATCGACTGTACTGCCACTCCTTCGTCCTGGCTGGCTACCACCACGGAAATGTTATGATCGGAGGAGCCCTGAGCAATGGAAAGCAGATTCACGCCGTGTCGAGCGAGGGACCCGAAAACTCCAGAATCTATACCCGTTTGATGGCTCAACCCGCTTCCAACTGCAGCCACAATGGAGACCGGTTCCTCAGTAACGATGTCGCGAATTATGGAACGCCGAATTTCTTCTTCAAGAGACCCCTCCAGGGACTCTATAGCTTTGGGCGCGGAGCTTCTTTCCACCAGGAAAGTAATATTCTGCTCGGAAGAGGACTGAGAAATCATTAAGACGTTTACTTCTGCCTCCGCGACGGCAGTAAACACCTCGGCGGCAATCCCGGGTACACCGATCATACCGTGCCCTTTGACGGTGACCAATGTAAGGTCTGATATCGAAGTTACCGACTTTAAACCGGTGCTGGGCTTTTCCCCGTTCAATATAGTGGTATCCGGGCCCTCCGGGTTCTGTGTATTCTTGATTACCAGAGGAACTTGTTTTTTCGCAACAGGATCTATCGATTTGGGGTGGATAACCTGAGCACCAAAATAAGACAGCTCGGCCGCCTCTTCGTAGGTAAGGCGCGGTAAAGTAGTTGCATTCGAAACTATATCCGGGTCAGCGCGCTTGACTCCGTCTACGTCCGTCCAGATCCAGACCGCGTCTGCATCCAGCATCCCACCCAACAAAGTCGCCGTGTAATCGCTTCCACCACGGCCCAGAGTTGAAGGTTTACCTTCCTCCGTCGCTGCAATAAAACCAGTTACTATCGGTGTCTCTCCTGCCCGGATCTTCGGAGGCAATACCGACCGGATCTTTTCTTTGGTCTTGTCCATTAGTGGCTTTGCGGAACCAAAGCGTTGATCAGTAACGATTACTTCGGACCCGTTCACTGAACTGGAGCTGCACCCCTCTTCCTTCAAATGCTGGGACAAAAGAAGGGCAGAGAATTTCTCTCCCATCGAGAGAATTAGGTCCTTGGTCTGGAGGGTCAGCTCACCAAGAGTCGCAATACTGTCACAGATATCCCCAAGCCGCTCCAATTTGTTTCCGATTTGTCTTTTCGCCTTCCCGGCTTCTTCCTCCAGGAGTTGCTCGGCGACGGATTCGTGACGGGACCGGATTTCTTCGATCAACTCTTCTCGGCCCCCATCGCCCTCCAGAGAAAGCCTGGCGCAGGTCTCAAGTTGATCAGTGACACCCTCCATCGCGGAGACCACGACGAGCACTTCCTCCTCTTCGGCCTTACCGGATATAATTCTTCCTACCTGGTAGATCCTTTCAGCATCCCCCAAAGAACTTCCACCAAATTTCATCACTATCATTTACTACCTCCTGCCAAAAATTCATTGAATACGCCGTATCTCTGCCCCAAGACCCAACTAGAAGCATCAGCCTCCTTGGAAGCACCCGAATTATAGAATATATGGGAAAATAACCAAAATAGGCCCTATCTTCCTGACTGGGTCGATAAAAACCGCTCAAAATTGATCTAAAAGCACGCTACTTCCCGGATAGATGGTAAATACAGCATTTTCCAGATCCCTATCAGACTTTCGTTCGTTAAAAGAACTTTCTTAATTTCTTTGACGCTTGAGGCCATTATATATCGCCCCGAGGGCCAACCATGAAGATAAACACAACCTTATCTTCCTCGATCAACTCGTAGATAATACGGAATTCTCCACCAGGGGTTTTAAAAATGATCTCTCGAAGATTGCTTCGGGCC
>CAZDMI010000195.1:0-1964 GCA_964506635.1 uncultured Thermotogae bacterium | reverse complement strand
TCTTCTGGGCGGTGCCGGCTTTCATTCTGGTCGAACCGGCAATTATCTCCGGACCTGTCTCTGCCGTAATCGTAATATCCGAATACTTACTTATTGGGGCTCCGGAGTTGTTCGATATTCCGGCTGTAGCCGAACCGTTCGATCTTGCCTCTTCCAGACACCCAAGAACGAAAGGAGTTCTTCCACTGGCGGAAATACCGATTACCATGTCGGAGTCACCTATATTCCGTTCCCTTATCAGTTGCTTCCCGGCCTCCTTATCGTCTTCCCGGCCTTCTTTTGCTGAGATTATTGCGTCCTTACCTCCGGCAATTAACCCTACAACTTTGTCCTCTTCCAAACCGAAAGTCGGGGGGATTTCGGAGGCGTCGAGAATTCCCAATCTACCGCTAGTACCGGCCCCCACGTAGTAGACCGAACCGCCGTTTTTTATCGTGCGGGCAAAAATTTCCACAGTTTTTTCTATCTCCGGGATTTCTTCTTCTACTGTTGTAGCAATTTTTTTGTCCTCGGAGTTTATTATTTTCAAGACCTCTTTCGTGCTTTTTTCGTGTAGCCCTTCAGCGTCTTCGTTTGGTTTTTCAGTTCTCATTCTCTTTTTATTCAGAGCTCCCTGAAAAAATTACGTAATCCGGCATAATGCCCCGTAAGAATTCCAGAAATATTTCATCTTTCTCTCGAACTTCGGTATCTTTTGATCCAACTTATATAGTGGTACAAACCAGTAACGAAAAAATTTTAACTTACCCTTCTCTTAAGATCAAATTTGGTGGACAGTTAAATAAACCTTTAAAAACTATCCAGCGAGCCCACTCTCCATCGTTTTCCCGTTAGTCAAGAGAGAAGAAACTTTGCTTGTATGGTACGCGGCAGTTTGTGAAAGGATGGATTAGCAGCTTGAGCTGATAAGCGCGGTTGATTAACCCTCCATTTCTACGAACAGCTTATAACGGTCTCCTCGATAGGTTGAACGTGCGTACTCGATCGGGGAATCTCCGTCGCCAGTAAATGTAGTCCTTTCCGTAGTTAGCAGGGGAGCCCCTTCTTCGATACCAAGGTGGCTTGATTCGAATTCGGTTGCCAGAGTTGCTTCGACTGACTGTTCCGCCCTGGCAAGGGATACGTTGAATTCTTTCCGCAGCGTGCTATAAAGCGAACGGTCGGAGAAATCCATCTCTTCTATCCCCTTGCAGAAATCGTATCGGAGATGGGTTGTCTCAATTGCAAGTGGCTCCGACTCGGCGAGTCTAACCCGCTGAAGAAGAAATGTCCGGTCGCCCCCCGAAATTTTTAGCTTTCTTGCAGTTTCTTCTTCGGGTTCGACGAGTTTCTTCTCCAGAACTTTTGCACCAGGATTGAGCCGCCTGTTTCGCATGTCCTCAGAAAATCCGGTCAATTCAAGCAGGGCCTGTCGCAGTTTTGGTTCGGCAACGTAAGAACCTTTGCCCTGTTCCCTGTAAACGTATCCTTCCGATTCCAGCTCCGTTAGAGCTCTTCTCGCAGTCATCCGAGAGATTCCGTACCGGTTTTCCAGATCCCTTTCGGAAGGTAGCTTTTCGTGGGGTTCAAGGGTGCCGCTCTCGATCTTTTCCTTTAAGCTCTCTTTAATCTGGTAGTAAAGTGGTACCGGACTATCCTTATCAACTTCCGAATCGCTCATTTAGAAAACTCCTTTAACTGTTTTTACGTGGTATGTGTTCAGCTGGTAAAGTTTACCCACCACGTTTAGGGTCGCTTTTATGTTAACCAAAATTTGCCAAATGTAAAATAAACTAGCTTAATTCAACTGGATAATTGGTGGTCTGGACCTATTTGAAGATCCCATTGAAAAAATGTGACTAACGGATTCCCTCCAGGGTTGGCAATTGTACGCAATGAAGTTACTGCCGGACCACCGTTAGAGTTTGTTAAAACTAAACACGCAGGTTGTAACCAACTTTAAACAGCCTTACGTTTAGCAAAAA
>CAZDMI010000194.1:0-1966 GCA_964506635.1 uncultured Thermotogae bacterium | reverse complement strand
GTAAAAAGGATTTCGGCGACTCAGTAGACGAAGTAAAATTTTCTGATATAGGCAACCCCGAGGAGGTCGCCCGAGCAGCTCAAAAGGCCAAAGATTACGTTGGTGAAGTTGATCTCTGGGTCTACGCCATTGGAGACATAACCTCAAGCCAGGTTACGGAGCTGGAATCTGAAGTCTGGGAAAGAATTACTGATGCTAACTTGAAAGGAGCCTATCTCTCTGCAAAGCACAGTATTCCCTTACTCGCTGAAGATGCCCACATGGTTTTCATCGGTGCCGTCACGGAACGAACCCAGTTACCAGGACTATCTGCCTATGTTTCGGCTAAAGCGGGTATAGAGTCCTTCGCCGAAGTCCTTCGCAAGGAAGAGCGAGACCGAAACGTCTCAGTAATCCGACCAAAGGCCGTCGACACAAAATTTTGGGATAAAGTCCCCTTTGATTTACCCCATGGCGCCAGTAAACCGGATAAAATAGCCAGGAAGGTCTACGAGGTATTCAAAAAAGGAAAAACGGGCCAAGTAGACATTTAGATAAAGCAACTCAAGGTACGACTCCTTTATAGCACCTTTAGGTATCGGTCTGCCAGGATATCAATACAGCTGGTCCCGTCTACATTCCAGTAGTTTTTCTTTTTAAACACTTTCCCGAAAAACTTTTGATAGTTCAAACCAAATAACCCATACCCTTTTCGATGTATTCACCCCTTGTGAAATATAATTATTATTGTTAAAATTTGCGCCGTTTAAGTTTAATATGTCCATTTTAAGGTCAATATTCACAAAAAGGTGAAATATATGTGCGGCATAGTTGGAATAATCCCAAACGAATCGAAAAGAGTTGGCGGGGAATTGATCGAAATGCTCAATTCACTTCAGCACCGCGGTACCGATTCCGCCGGCGTGGCAGTTTACCAGGAAGAATTTGATCGAGAAGACACTTACAGGTTGGTTGCGGAAGTCACGGACAAGCCGGGCTCGTTCGGCGGGCTAGGGAACGCGATCGGTGAGGCCGGCGGCGACATAAGAAATATATCTTTTCGCCCTTCACCTCATGGCGAGAAGGGCTTAAATATATGCACGCTTCGCGTGCCTGGTGAGGACGAACTCGACCAGGTAATCGAGAGGATCAACTCTAGCGAGGTGGCAAACGTTTACAGTTACGGTAAGTCGGTACAAGTCATTAAGGATCTTGGGCTGGTCGATGACCTCGAGGAAGGTTATGAAGTTTCCAGCATGACGGGAACGCACGCCATAGGGCACGTTCGTTTCTCGACGGAATCCGGGGTCGACCGAAAACATGCCCATCCATTCCATACTGAGGACCTGCCGGATATGTCCGTAGTACACAACGGCCAAATAACCAACCACTATAAAGTCCGAGGTGAACTGGAAAGAAAAGGTTTTTCCTTCTCTTCGGGAAACGATTCCGAAGTAATCGTCTACTTTATCGCGGATCAGTTACGGCAGGGAAAATCTCTCGAGGATTCTCTTAAGGCCTCCGTGGAACATCTCGACGGCCCTTTTTCCTACCTGGTGGCAACCTCCGATGGAGTCGGCGTTGCCAGGGACAAACTCGGCCTTCGTCCGATGGCCTGGGTGGAAGGAGAAGGTGGCAAATACGTGGCTTCCGAGGAAGTAGCATTACTGGATACCTGCCACAGTTCGGAAATAGAATACTTCAAACCGGGAGAAGTTCAGGTGTTCGAACATGCAAAAAACTGACCGAAAGACACTCGACGTCCAAGCCCTGGGTAGCAGAGGCCTCAACGAGGAATTAAAGTCACCCGAACTAACTGTGGGTCAGGTTGAATTAACGAATCCCGGTTCCAGTCACTTCCTCGCCGCGGGCCTGCGCAAAGAACTTGATTTAACGATTACGGGGTCCACCGGTTACTACCTGGGAACCTGCATGGACGGACCGAACATTACCGTCGAAGGCAACGCTGGCTGGTATCCCGGCGACA
>CAZDMI010000193.1:0-1966 GCA_964506635.1 uncultured Thermotogae bacterium | reverse complement strand
ACCGAACGGTACAGTGTAATCCACTCTGAGCTGGTAGGTGGCACTGGTTTCCTCACGGTTCGTTCGCCCGGTTTCTCCCGTTATTAGTTCCATCTCATTTTTTACTTCTTTCCACCCGTTTGTTCCTTCCCCGTCGACGGGGTCAGAAGCGACCCAGAAGTTACCTTTATCGGCTAAGTCGTAGTCCTTTATCTCGAAGGTGCTGTGTGAGGCGGTAATATTGTAGAAAGGGGCGTTGGTTTTCACTATAAACACGAGTGAGTCCCGGTTTCTGGGCGCTTCCAGGGGATCGACGGGTATCTTTAATTGACTTCGTGATACGTCAAAAGCCAGCTTTGCCCCAATTTCCGCATTGATTTTAACCTCTTGTTCGGCCGGAGCGGCGACCACGAAGTACGTACCGAGGATTACTGCTAAACCAAGAGTTACGGTCAGTCTTATCGGAAACGATGATTTTTTCTTCATTTCTCTCCTCCTATAAATTGAATCGGAGTTTTTCGGGAGTACCGATTCTGTGCTTTACTCCCGTGTTTTGTTAAATATTATACCTAGTTTGGAAGTATTTAGACATCTTTAGAGAAAAGAAATCATAAAGAACCGGGGGGGAATTGTTGACCGCAGGAAAACCGCTAAAGCAGTACGACTTCTCCCCTGGTTTTTTTCAGCTGACCTTCTTCTTCCAGCTTACCCAGGCTCCTGGTAACCGTTTCCTCGGTCATACCGGCCATTTCCGCCAGTTCCTTTCTGGTGAGAAAACTTATGGATTTCCCTTCCGGTGACTCTTCCCCGAGAGGAGCTAATTTACGCAGGATGGAATGGATTCGCTCCTTGGCCGTCAGGGAGATCTGATTCTCCAGCGTTCGGTCCCGCGATTGAAGCTCGTCGGAAATCATATCCACGACATCCAGTGCCAGTTCGGGGTTTTTTAAGAGCTGGTCGCGAAATGAATCCCGTAGAACTTCCTGTAAAGTGGTATCAACCAGGGCCTTTGCCGTACAGGGCTGGTTTACTACCTGTGAGGAGAGGTGAAACGTAGAAAAAATGTCGTCCGGCAGGAGTATCTGGTAGGTCAACAGCTTTCCGCTTGGTATTCTCTGGGACTGGGATACGCCTCCCGATTCAATCCGATAGACTTTGTTGTCGGGTTCACCCTCCTTGTAGATAGTTTCCCCGTGCTCGTAATCTACCCTTGCTCCTTCCGTTTCAACCAGGGAATCGAATAACTCGGCCAGATTCGAGTAAATGTAATCTTTCGTCATTTTCTTCTGGTACGCCCGGGAGGATTTGAACCCCCGACCTACGGATCCGCAATCCGTCGCTCTCATCCACTGAGCTACGGGCGCAAGTTTATCGATTCTAATTTAATCCAACATGCTCTTACAGGCTAAAGAATGATACAGGTTTAACCAGAAATGATCAACCAGATGAAAATATTGAAACCGTAGATAGATTTTTGATTCACTAGAGGTTGCAGGGTTCATCAATTATGACGCTGAACAAGTATGAAGAGGTGCTGGCATGGTTCGAAGAAACTCTGGATGATGAGGAAATTCTAATTGACGAATTTGCTGAAGTCACCGTGAAAGAGTACCTAAACGGATTGATAAACCGAAAAACTTTATTGCCCTGTAATTAAATACGTAGATAAATTCAAGCTTAAAAATGTTACTGGCATTTATCACAACGACATCAAATTTTGCGAAACCTTCAACGAAACACCTCTATTTGCGATCTCACCGAATTAATATTATTTTTACACAAATGACCTCGTCAATAGAAAGAAGCGTCATCGGTGTTGCCGCCCTAATAGGAGGATCGATCTGGGTTATCGACGGCGTACTGGATTATCTCTTTTTTTACGAAGGTTCTTTTCTGGCCCTGACTTTTACCAATATTCCTCCCCACGAACTCTATATTCGGTTACTATGGTTTGTAGGGATGTTAATCATCGGACTTTTTGCCTCCT
>CAZDMI010000192.1:0-1996 GCA_964506635.1 uncultured Thermotogae bacterium | reverse complement strand
TGCCAATCGTCCTCAGGCGAGCCATGGGATTTGCGGACGTTCTGCAAAACATGAGTATATACGTAAGAGAAGGGGATCTACTGGTTGGAAATCAGGCGAGAAGCCCCCGTGCGGCACCCGTATTTCCCGAATACTCAGTTGAATGGATTGAGAACGAGTTGAATGGTGACCCTTATGACTTCGAAGACAGGCCGAACGATGTATTTACTTATACTGACCAAGCGGAAGAAACGCTCAAAGAGGTAATAGAATACTGGAAGGGCGACACAGTCTACAAAACTGTTCGGAACCTGCTACCCGAGGAAGCGAATAAAGCGTGGGATATCGGGGCAATAGACGAGGGGTGGGTTTCACAGGGCGGTTTTGGTAACGTCCTGCCAGATTATGACGTACTTTTACGGGAAGGACTACAGGGTAGAATAGACAAAGCCCAATCTGTTCTGGAGGAGCTGGATCCAACTGAACCCGGGGTTGCCAAGAAACGCTGGTTTCTCAAAGCAGTCATTGAAACAAATCGAGCGGTAATAGATTTTGCAAATAGGTTTGCGGGAAAGCTTGCAAGGATGGCTGAAGAAGAAAATAATCCGGAAAGGAAGAACGAACTGGAAACCATGGCCCACAACTGTCGTAGAGTTCCGGAAAAACCAGCGGAAACTTTCTGGGAGGCATTGCAGTCAGTCTGGTTCATTCATCTGGCGATTCAAATCGAATCCAACGGTCACGCCATTTCTCTGGGAAGGTTCGATCAATACCTCTACCCGTTTTACAGGCATGACATAGAGGAAGGCAGATTGACGCGTGACGAGGCTCTTGAACTAGTTGAAACTTTTTTCGTAAAAGCCAACGAAGTAAATAAGCTCAGGCCCTGGAGCGGCGCAAAGTTCTTTCCGGGCTACCATATGGCCGAAAACCTTGCAATAGGAGGACAGACAGAAGATGGAGAAGATGCGGTAAACGAGTTGACCCGGGTAATACTTGACGCGACGGAAAACATGGGTCTGCCAAAACCATCGGTTTCCCTCAAGTGGTTCGAGGGTACATCGGATGACTTCATGGAGAGAGCTCTTGAAGTCGTCCAGGAACATTCCGGTGGAATGCCTGCTTTTTACAATGATAAAGGCGTTACCCGGATGCTGGATAACATGGGGGTCAAGCGCGAAGACCTTTATAACTGGGCCCCAGTAGGTTGTATCGAAGCCTCTATACCGGGTAAATGGGACTTTGCAGCCAAAGGCCCCTGGCTTAACGTGGCGAAAATACTGGAAATGACACTCTATGGAGGCACTGATCCAGAAACGGGAATAACTCTTCACGAAACGGAAAAAGAACTCGGTTCCTTCAACAACTCCCAGGAAATTTTAGAAGCTTTCAAGGAGCAGCTCTACTATTACATGGAACTGCAGGTCGAGACGGAACACATAAATGACGAAGTCCACAAAAGACACGATAAGAACGCCTTCCGTTCGTCACTGATTGAGGACTCGATTGGAAGAGGAAAATCCCTGATAGAAGGTGGGTCAATCTACTCGGCGGATGGGGGTCCTACCGTCGGCTCAATGACCGCAGGGGATTCCATTGCAGGGATCGAAACTGTGGTTTTTGATGAAAACAGGCTAACTCAAAAGGAAGTAAGGCACGCACTGGAGACGAACTTCGAAGACGAGTCCACCTCACCTGGAGGAGAAGAAATAAAACAATTACTCTGGAACAAAGGCCCTAAATTCGGCAACGATAACGAAAAAGCGGACAAATGGACCGTAGAAATCGTTGACTTCCTTGGCTCAACATACCAGAACGAATTTAAGAGTTCTAGATACGGAAAAGGACCTATTCCATCAACCTATGCACTGAGTCAAAGCTCAGTTACAGGAAATCTGGCTTTTGGTAATTCCGTTGGTGCAACACCAAACGGACGTAAAGCCAAGGATCCATTGAATAACGGTGTATCACCTTCTACTGGAGCTGAAAGAAACGGCCTGGTGGCGACGATAAATTC
>CAZDMI010000191.1:0-2010 GCA_964506635.1 uncultured Thermotogae bacterium | reverse complement strand
CGATAGGCGGGCCTTTTCAGGGTGGCTGCAGTGTTTGGTGGAATTGTTGACATTCCCTGATAAAATTTAAATAATTATCCGTTAGTTTTTTTCACACTTTGCGAACTCCAACTTAAATTCACTTTAGAGGTGTATAAGATGCTCCCACCGCATGGTGGAAATTTAATCGACCGCGAACCGAAGACGACAAACACGAGGAAAAAGCTCAAGAGAAAGGCCGATGACCTGGAACAGATAGAGCTGAGCGATGGAGAGGTCAAGCACCTCCAGAATATTGCCCATGGAAGCTACAGCCCGCTCAAGGGTTTTCTGGGTCAGAACGACTTCAACAAGGTGGTTCAGGACAAAACGCTGGAGGATGGGACCGTCTGGACGGTACCGATCGTGCTTGATATCAGCCAGGAAAAGGCCGACGAAATCGAGAACGAGGATCAGGTTACGCTTGTAGATGAGACCGGCATCCAGCTGGCGGTAATGGACGTAGAAGAGATTTATACTGTAAACAAAAAAGAGGCAGCAAGGGGGCTGTTCGAGACGGACGACGAGGACCATCCGGGTGTGGCGAACTTTCTCGACCGGGGTGAATACTTCGTCGGGGGTCCGATTAAGATGATAAGTGGTGGGTTCGAGGATTTCTACGAATACCTGCTCAAGCCCGTAGAGACTAGGGTCCTGTTCAAGGAAAAGGACTGGGAGAAGGTCGTCGGTTTCCAGACGAGAAACGTTCCGCACCGGGGCCACGAACACCTGCAGAAGAGCGCCCTTGAAGTCGCGGATGGCATTTTTATCCACCCCAAAATCGGCCAGAAGAAGGAAGGGGACTGGAAGGACGACGTTATCCTGGAATCCTACGACATCCTGCTCGATAACTACTACCTCCACGACCACGCCGTGATGAGCATCTTCCCGGCGGACATGTTCTACATGGGGCCGAGAGAAGCCGTATTTGACGCGATTGTCAGGAAGAACTACGGCTGCACTCACTTCATCGTCGGTCGTGACCACGCTGGGGTCGGCGATTACTACGGTGACTTCGACGCTCATAAGATCTTCGATCAGATTTCCAGCATCGACATCGAACCACTGACCTTTGACTACGCCTTCTGGTGCACCGAGTGCGGTCAGATGGTGACGGACAAGACCTGCCCGCATTCCATGGAAGATAGGATTGCTCCTTCCGGAAGCAAGATACGCGGCATGATAAAGGACGGCGAGAGACCGCCGAACGAGATCATGCGGCAGGAAGTGGCAGATTTCGTCGTAAACAAGGAAAATCCTTTCGTAGTGGAGGCCTAAAATGACTGAAACTGAAAAAGAAACAGGGGAACTGTTTAACAACTTCACGCTCTGGTTTACCGGGCTGCCTTCGTCAGGTAAGTCAACGGTTGCCAAGGAAGTGGAAAACGAGCTGCGCAGGCAGGGTCTGCGAGTTGAAAACCTGGACGCCGACGGCCTCAGGCAGAACCTGCATCCGGACCTCGGCTTTACCAAAGAAGAACGGGGAATAAACAACAAGCGGATCGGCTTCATCAGCAAGCTGCTGACGAAGAACGACGTCGCGACGATAGTTGCGGCAGTTTCTCCCTTCCAGGAGTACAGGCAGAAGGCAAGGGAAATGGTCGAAGAAGAGGGAGAATTCTACCAGATTTACGTGGAATGTCCCGTTGAGGTATGCAAGGAAAGGGACCCGAAGGGACTTTACGAGAAAGCAGAAGAGGGGATCATTCCCAACTTCACCGGAGTCTCGCATCCGTTCGAGGAACCGGATATGAGTGAGTACGACCTGAAGGTGAATACCGCCGAACTGGACCCCGATTCCGCTGTAGAGAAGGTAATTCAATTCCTCTCAGACACCGGGATATTCTCCACAATCGACGAGCACACTGGGTTAAACGAGAGCCAGGAAGAGGAGATCAAGGACAGGTTGCGGAGGTTGGGGTACCTTTAGAAGTTAAAAGTATTTGGTGAAGAATAACTAAAACCCCGTCGAGAGGCGGGGTTTTTTAGTTC
>CAZDMI010000190.1:0-2017 GCA_964506635.1 uncultured Thermotogae bacterium | reverse complement strand
CTTGCGAAAACCGCCCCGAAAACCCGATAATTAATTTAATTATGAGCAAGAAACCTTTTACGGATCTCGAGACCATATCGCCCATTGATGGTCGCTACCGCTCTCGCGTCGAGGAACTGCGCGAGTACTTTTCTCAGCACGCGCTGGATAGGGAAAGAGTCAAAGTGGAGGTAGAGTACCTGATAAAACTTGGCGGGCTCTCCGACGTGCCCATAGATCCACCGGCCAAGGATTTAAGGAAGATATACGAGGAATTCGACCTGGCGGATGCCAAAACCGTTCAGCAAATCGAGCGGGAGGGCTACCGCGATATACCCGCGACGAACCACGATGTCAAGGCGATAGAGTACTACGTTCGGGAGAGGTTGAAGGACAAGAATCTCGCGGAGTTGATCCCCTACGTCCACTACGCCCTGACTTCGGAGGACTTAAACAACCTGGCTTACATGAAGCTAGTAAAGAGTGGAACCGACGAGTTGCTCGATGCGCTGCGGCGTTTGGTAGAGAGTCTGGTTGAACTCGCTCAGGCCAACAAAAGCCAGCCTCTCCTGGCTCGGACGCACGGTCAGCCGGCGACGCCGTCCACCATCGGCAAGGAGTTTGCCGTCTTTCTTTCCCGACTCGTTTCGGAACTGAAGAAACTGGAAAGTTCAAAAAGAAGCTTGACGGGCAAACTTGCCGGGGCAACGGGCAACCTGAGTGCCCATGCGGACAGCTATCCGAAGACGGACTGGGTGGAGTTCTCGAAGGAGTTCGTCCGGGATTACGGGTTAAAGCCCCGAGAAACAGTGACTCAGATAGAACCCAGGGACAACCTTGCCGACTTAACCGATAACCTGACCCGGATCAATAACATTCTGGTTGACCTGGCCCGTGACTGCTGGACTTACATTTCCCACGACTACTTCACTCAGAAACGGGAAGAAGGGGAGGTCGGGTCCTCGACCATGCCTCAGAAAGTCAACCCGATAGATTTCGAAAACGGGGAGGGTAATTTAAGCAAGGCGAACTCGGACCTGGACTTCCTTGGTGATTACCTGACGAAATCCCGCCTGCAACGTGACCTTTCGGACTCCACGGTGCGGAGAAATATTGGTACGGCCTTTGCCCACGCGCTAATAGGGTACAAAAGCGTGATAAAAGGTCTGGGTAAGCTCGAACCGAACGAGACCAGACTGGAATACGACCTGGAAGATCATCCTGAGGTCCTTGCCGAGGCGTGGCAGACGTCGCTACGGAAATTTGGCCACTCCGATGCCTACGAAGTCGTCAAGGAAAAGACACGCGGCAAAAGGTTAGAGCCGGGTGAATTGGATGATATAATCGACGAATTACCTCTGCCCGAGAACGAAAAGGCCAGGTTGAAGAAACTGACTCCCCGGGCTTACATCGGAAAAGCACTCGAGATCACCGAGGATGCCGTGTCCGAAGCGGAAAGCTGGCTGGAAAGTAACTAAGCTACCTATTTGTACTGATCCAGAGCTTTTAGCCTTTTGCTGATTTCCGGGTGCGTGGTGAAGAGTTCAAAGAGCCTTCCTTTCAATCCCGGTTTTTCGCTCTTGAACCTGTCGACCATTTCTCGGTCGGATAGATTTCTGTCTCCCTTGGCCGCGTCCGGGTCGGCAATGAACAGCGGTTTCATGCCCGAGCTAAACGGGTTTAGCCCCATGCTGTTAGACTTGGCGGCTGAGGTACCGGACTTCTGAGTCCTGTCATCGCTTTCCTTTAACTGGGCCATTCGATTCTCTATCTTTGCCAGTCCTTCCTGGAGCTTGCGCGAACCCTCGAATACGGCACCTGCGCCGAACTGGTCGGCATAGTATTCCCGCAGCCGCGAGAACCAGAGGACCGCAAGGTTCAGGATGAAGTAGAGGAACATCGCGCCGAGGGCTACGATAATCAGGGACCTGCCGTTTCTCCTCCGGCCGCCGAGAAAGGAGGACCAGAGCAGCGTCCGGCCGAGCATCATGAATATTGCCGGCAGGATCGAGAGGAACATGGTCACTTCCGCGTCGTT
>CAZDMI010000189.1:0-2022 GCA_964506635.1 uncultured Thermotogae bacterium | reverse complement strand
CCATCTGAACCCTGAACTTACTTCCCGAGAAGAGTTCTGATAGGTGCAACCCGCCTCCAGCACGGTTTTCCCTGCTCTCACGGGATTCCGGAGGGACGAAGTAGAATATCATCACGAAACTCAGAGCGTACAGGGAGGCCAACATCATGTACGGAACACCGAAACCGTAACGCGCCACCAAAACTCCACCGGCAACTGCACCAATAGTCTGGCCCGCTGCCCTGAGCGAGTTATAATTTCCGAGGTTTCGACCTCGGGTCTCCTCTCTGCTTCTTATACTAATAAAAGATAGACCAACTGACGTGGTCAGGGCGATTATTATTCCCTGGAGCAGCCTGGCGCCAAAAAGACCTCCAAATCCGCCGATCTGCCAGAAAAGCAGGTAAACCGGTATTCCGACAAACAATCCACTGAGCAGCAGGGTTTTTCTGTGACCAAGATCGGCGTAGCGGCCGATCGGATAGAGGATTACGAGCTGAGTAAAGGAGTACGCTGCTCCAATCAGTCCAACCTGCACGCCGCTGAGGCCAAATATATCGGAATAAATGCCAATAAAAGTCGAAACCATTGCCACGCCGAGCCCGCTGGAAAACCGAGCCAGGGAAAGCGAGCTGAATTGAAGCCTGTCGATTGAAGGTCAACCTCCTTGTTTGTCAGTGATGACCACATTATAGTATCATTTTCTCACTGATCCTCAACCCCGTGTCCAGTTTAACAATTGGACCCGGACCTAAAAACAACAAAAGGGAGGAAAAATGAGCAAAATAGGCATAATTTATCACTCGAAGACGGGAAATACCGAAAAGATGGCAAATCGAGTCCTCAAAGGGGTTAACGATATTGGTTCCGGAGTAGACGGCTCCTTGAAACCGGTAGAGAATGCCGAGACCGAAGATTTACTCGACTGGCAGGGGATAATCGTCGGCTCTCCAACTTACTACGGTTTGCCCTCCGCTCCGATCAAAAAGCTATTCGACCGGTCGGTGGAATACCACGGCGAGCTGGACGGCAAAATCGGCGGGGCGTTTAGTTCGGCGGCAAACCGAGCCGGCGGTAACGAAACGACGATAATGGCAATCATAGAGATGATGCTCATTCACGGGATGATAGTTCAGGGCACTCCGGAAAACGACCATTACGGACCTGTAGCGATCGGTGAGCCAGGCGAGCGAGCGTTAAAGGGTTCGGAGGAACTAGGAAAAAGGGTGGCCAGGCTTGTTTTGGACGTAAAGGCCTAATTAAATATCGTCACCCTTAAATACGGCGATAGGCATAATCACCCGGTTGACTCAGGGTGGAATTGGCTGTAGTATGCCGATGGCAGGAAGTGGCAGGTGATACAATGAAAAAAATAACGATTTCTGGACTGAAAAAGTCATTCAGGGACGAAATGGTTATCGATGACTTATCCGTGGAAATTGAACCCGGAGAATTTTTCGTGGTCATTGGTCCTACTGGATGCGGCAAGACGACCTTCTTGAAACTGATTGCCGGGCTGATTCAACCCGATGCGGGCGAGATACTATTCGACGGCAAACCAATGAAGGGTCTATCCCCCTCGGAAAGAAGGATAAGAATGATATTCGAGGACCATGCCTTGTACCCTCACCTCAAAGTTCGTTCCGAAAAAGGTTATTCAAATCTAAATTTTCCGCTCAAAATAAAAAAACTGACGGTAGATAAAATCAAAGAGAGGGTAATGGGCGTTGCGGACCGACTCGGAATAGGAGAAAAGCTCTTCGACAGGAAGCCGGGTGAGCTTTCCGAAGGTCAAAAGCAGCAAGTAGCTCTCGGTCGGGCCCTGACTCTGCCCCCGGAAGTAATACTATTCGACGAGCCGCTAAGGGACCTGGACCCGGGGAGGAGGAACAAAGCGAGAGAGGAGATCTTAAATGCCCACGAGGACTTCGAAGCGACTTCTATCTACGTAACTCACGAACTCGCGGAAGGGTTCTCCCTGGGCGAAAGGGTCGCGATAATGCAAAACGGTAAGTTCGTTCAGGTTGACACGCCGGAAGAGAT
>CAZDMI010000188.1:0-2023 GCA_964506635.1 uncultured Thermotogae bacterium | reverse complement strand
GTAGTTTATCCCGGGCTTACCGTCTCTTGAACAGAAACCCGATGAAACTGTAAATTCACGGATTTTATTTGTCTGGTTAAAAAAGGGAAACCGGCTGAAGGAAAAACGTATTTATTCCTCCAGCCGGATATAACTAATTAAGATTCAGGGTTTTGGCTGGTAAAACTTAATTAATCCACTACCTCGATTTCCTCTCTACCGCCGTAGGCGGCGTACCAGGGTTTGGCGCCTTTATCTATGATTGCGTTCATTTTTGTTATATTGTCGACTCCACCTTCCTTTAACCAGGCGTGAAGACCTTCAACGCCTTTATCGGCGTACTCAGCTATTCCATTCTGCCAGGTTGCCCTGCCACAGAGAACTCCGTTCCAGTCGGCGTTGGAGTCGTTGGCGAGCTTCAAGCTCTCTCGCATCTGGGGCGCATCTACACCTGCACTGAGATAGATCATCGGTTTCTTTGCTGCTTCAGCAGCGTCGGCGAAGTGTTCGAGCACTTCTTCTCTATCGTAGACTTCTTCCCCACCTTCGTAAGCATCGGTACCTTTAGCAAACTTTAGGTTAACTGGGATCTCAACCTTCAGAACGTCTACGTTATACTTGTCCTTTGAGAACTCGGCTATACTCCTCCGGACGATATCGGGTTTCTGTCTCGCCAGTTCAGGATCGTTCTTCCAGTCCCCACCGTCCTTGCCGTAACCAAGGAACTCGAGGAAGAAAGGAATATCATTGTGCGCACACTCCGCACCAACTCGTTCAACCATTGCTTCCTTCTGAGCATTGAAGAGTTCGTCCTCGTCGGGGTGGTAGTAAATCAGCAACTTGATCGCGTCGGCGTCATTCTCTATTGACTTCCTGACGCTCCAGTTCGGCATTAACTCCTTCATTTTGGCAGGAAGGCCATGATCGTAGATTTCGGAATACTCCCGAGAGGCACTGCTCTTCTCGTAAGACATTATTAGCCCGGTTCCTTCTGCCCTTGCTTTTGCACCAGGTATGCCCCATTCAGGATCCAGCAAAATAGCGCTGGCGTAAGGAGTAAGTTCCTCCGAGATTGCCGCCTTGAACTCTTCCATCATCTCGTTCGTGACCTCGTCCTCGCCGATATCACAGGCTGAAGAAAGTCTCCGAACGAGGGAACCACGCTGGTCCATGGCCGCTGCCTTGATTACCCCGTTCTCATCACTGAGTTGCTCCATTCTTTCAAATTTGGTTTTGCTAATTTGCATTTAGTACTTCACCTCGCTAGCTGATTTTATGTGTAAGACTTAACTCGATAATTATATAGATTTAAACCAGAATTATAAATAGTACGTGAAACCTTTTTTATTTATTATTTTTCGGCCAAATTTACTTTTAAAATCACGAGAAGCCATTTTATTTAATTAAGTCCTTTCAAAGGAGTTTGTCGTGTTTTTCTAAATTAAAGCCAATCAAGCCAATAAATACCTTCCCCAAAATCACGGCTTACCCACTTTACAGCCCCATCATGAACTCAACAGTGATTTGGGCGGATGGCAGCGCTTGTGAATCAGATTATTTCCTCTAAAAGTATTAAGGACAGTTAATTGAATTTGAAGGGTCGATTTGAGATTATGGGTTGATAAAGGTCAAAGGCCCAACCAGGACCCAGATCAGGAAAGGAAATTACGGAAGACAATTACAACAGTACCCCCATCTATAATACAAAGGGCTTGAAACGGGAGATCGACTGATATAATGGCAGGTAAAAATATCGATATCCAACGTACACTGGAGGTAGAAGATGACCACACATACCGGAGGAGGAAAAGGCAAAAACAGTACCACGCAGGAACAGAAGCAAGAAGAAGATGATAAACCGCCGGATACGGACTTACCTTCCATTGAAGACGAACCAGCTGGTCTCACCGTCGAGGGGGACTGGAACAAAATTACTGACTTCTGCGAACAATTCAACTATACCCTCTCAATTTCTTTCGGAGCGGTCTTTTCTCTGCAGCATTTCCTTCTCTAAAAGGTTGATCGGTTAATTTCTGCGTTTGCG
>CAZDMI010000187.1:0-2028 GCA_964506635.1 uncultured Thermotogae bacterium | reverse complement strand
ACTAAGGATAGCAAATTGATCATGAAGAGGTAACTTTACTAGCTTAGGCTTGAACGTTTCCAACCCAAGCAGGACGGGCTCCCACGCCCGTCCGAAAGTCCGCCTTCTGACCTACCGCTCGAGCATGGGAGCTCGAGCTGCTGAAGAGAAGGCATATTTCAGTTCCCTTCGATCAGATTAAAAGAGACCTCAAGTGGTGAAAGAAATGAGTAGTAACATTTTTTGCATTTCACCTGTCAGATTTGGATGGGCTTTCCATTTACTCTATAATCCGATTGTTCAAGGTGGTGATAGGAGAGTAAATCAGTGAGAACCGGGGGAAAATTAATCCCAGAAATTTTCTAATCAATAACTTTTCTTACCTTCTGGATTTCGGAATATAGCATCTAAACTTAGCCCAATAGGAGGGAAAGCATGAATTTACGAAGGTTCTCGTTCATATTATTTCTTGGTGTATTGTTGGGTGTAACCGGCAGTGTATTTGTAGCGCAGGGAGAGTTCCTCATCGGTGACCCTCTCCCTTATGCTCCGGAGTTATCACCTAGAGGAGAATACGGGGTGGGTGTTAGAACGATCGAAGCGGTGAATCCAGACCAGCTCAACATACTTGAGTACTCGGAGGACAATACGAATCCGAGATACGATCGCGAATTGACTCTTGAAGTTTGGTATCCTGCTCAAATACCAGAGAACAGAAAGGAATTAACCCACTACACCGACTATCAACACGTAGAGGAACCCATCAGTTATAAAGGCAGAGCATTAAGAGGGGCCGAGCCGGTTGAAGGTCAAAGCTTTCCGCTGTTAGTCGTTTCTCATGGCTATCCGGGCACGAGGTTAATGATGTCATACCTGGCGGAAAACATGGCCTCAAAGGGATACGTTGTAGCCTCCATACAGCATCCCGACTCAACAGTGATAAATCAAAAAGATTTCTCCAGCACGTTATTGAATAGACCGCTCGACATTTTATTTACCGTGGATGAGATGGCGAAACTAGGAAAGGACGGCAGCGGTAGTTTCCTCTCAGGGCTTGTAAATGCTGATATGACTGGCTTAATAGGCTACTCCATGGGTGGATATGGATCTATAAATGCGGCCGGTGCCGGTTTCAGCGAACAGGGAGTCAAGCTACCCTGGGGAGTACCTGGAGGTAAATTAGAAAAAAGACAGGCCGGGAATAAAGAATTCAAAGAATCGATGGATGAAAGGATTAAAGCAATCTATGTCATGTCGCCGTGGGGAGCTACGGAGTTCTGGAATGAAGAAACCATGAAAGGGTTAGACGTACCATCGTTCTTTGTCGCAGGGAACGAAGACGACGTAGCGGGTTATGAAAATGGCATAAAGAAGTTCTTTGAATGGGCTGAAAACTCCAATAGGTACATGCTCGTGGCACGAAACGCGAGACACAATATCGCACCCAATGCTTACGGAGTAAACCCGCTACCTTCCAAAGAAATGAATTCCGGAGACTATATGCGTTACGGAGAGCCCGCATGGGACAATCGATATTTGAATAACCTTATGCAACATTTTGCAACCGCCTTTTTTGGAACTCAACTCAAAGATAAGGATTATGGAGAATATTTGGACTTAATACAGGTTTCCAACGAAGGAAAGTGGAGCCTAAAAGAGGACGGCACGCCTGCTGAGGATCACACTCACTGGAAAGGATTTCCTAAAAGGACAGCGGTAGGGCTAGAGTTTTACCATAAAGAGGGGAAATAGACCCTGAGGTGATTTTTTGGCGAGTTCCTGGACGATCGGTGCTCCAGTGCATCCTCAGCGAGTAACAAATGTGTTTTAGTTGGCCAGCGGGACTGGGTATAGTCAATCAGAGAATATTTCTTAAAAATCCCCCAGCCAGGAAACCCTGGTTGGGGGAGCACTCAAAAGAGATAGCGACGATAGCAACGACTGGTATAAGGAGTAGTCAAAATACCCCGTTAAGGAACAATCACAACCGCGCTCAGCCCCTCGATTCCCGGTCGAGGGGCTGATCTATTTCCAAGCTGTAATAAACTG
>CAZDMI010000186.1:0-2094 GCA_964506635.1 uncultured Thermotogae bacterium | reverse complement strand
TTGGTACTAAACTTAACCCTACAATTATATAGACTTGGACCGGCATTATAAATAGTACGTGGAAGCCTTTTGTTTTATGATGCTACTATTCAGAACCTTTAAACCGAATTAAGGTATATAACTTCTCGGGTCAAATAATGTTTCGTTCTATAAGATAATACTCTGAGTGGATTTGACAGTTTGTGAATGCCATTATTTCTTATTAAAAGTATGAAGGAATCCCGACTGAATTTGAAGGGCAGGTTTTAAAGTACTGACGTAACTCGATTACCGTAGCCTCATTAAACTTTTTCCATCCAGAACAGTACAGGATATAGAAAGGGCCTGTTACCACGAGAGCTGCCTGGAAAAGCCACTTTGAGCCCGAAGATAAGCCCCACGAAATGCTACTGGCTATTAAAAATTATGATGGCATGAACGAATAAAACGACGTATAAAGCGGAACCGGATAGGCACCGATATACGCCCGCACGCTGAATCCACCTGCGGGCCTTTAATTATACGTAAATCTGGCTTGCAAGCGCCAAGGAAAACCCTGGCCGCTATCCTACGGGCACAGGAAACCACAAACAGGTATCCCAATTTTCTTCAAATTAATTATTTTCTACCGCTAACAGCAGGGTCCGCAACCACAACCGAGAAAAGCAAGGAAGGCAGTGGCCCAGAGGGACCAGAAGAAGCCTAACACCATCGCCGTTGCAAGAGACATGTTTTTCACCCCCTTATGATCTTTTTAATCCAATCTCAATATACATCAAACCAAATTGGTTGTCAAGTTTGCCTAAACTACTCTTACTCCCGACAGAGACGGAGTTACACGATGTTATTTATTCAACGAAATTTGGAAATCTTGACAGTATGGCCCAAAAAGTAGTAATCTATTGTTGCGGATAAGGAAAAAATAAGTGGATGAGACTTAGCAGGGCTGAAATCGGCGAAAAAATTTATAATTCGTTTTTTATATTTGTACTTATAAAGCCGTTTATGGAGGTGGAAGCATGCGCCGACATTGGAGCCCTGTAATGATCGTCGCGGTTTTAGTTGTTCTATTATTATTCGTTGGCCTTCCTTTTTCTTCCCGGACTCAGGAAGAAGATCTCCGATATACTTACAGAATGGGGTGCCCGGATAGACCAACTTCGAGTTACTGTCCGGCCAGGTACGAGTCCCTGTCAACGGACAAAGATGAATACGCTATTGGCGAAACGATAAACCTCACTCTGTCCGACCTCAAGGACTTTGAGTACCTCGTGGAAAAGGTGGAGGTTCACTTCAAACCCATTTTTGAGCACGACTACGACCTATTTTATACCCAGCAGAGAGTGGGGCCGATATCCAGAGACAGAGATGAATGGAGCTGGACCTGGGATCAGGTAAATTCGGAGGGAGAAACCCTCGGTGCAGGTCGGGGTTACATCAGACTGACCCTCAACTGCTGTAAAAACTACCGGACCTACTTTGGAATTAGCAAAAGTGTAAGCCCAGGAGAACCGGAACCACCGGAAGAGGAGGAACCTGCGGAGCCCGCAATTCCTGAAAGACCGGGAAATTTGACCTCCAGAACCCTCAATGAAACTGAAATAGAAATTACCTGGGACGACAACTCCGATAACGAAGAAGGTTTTCGGGTTTACAGAAATGGGGACCAAATCGCAACCCTCGGTCCAGACGTGACCGTATATACCGACACCGGACTGGTAGGGGGACAAACATACACTTATACGGTAAGGGCATATAACGCGACCGGGGAATCAGCCGCCACGTCAAGTATAACCCTGCAAACACCAGCAGCGCCGAAGATCCCTTCCGCTCCCGGTGGGTTATCTTCCCGGGTCCTGTCGGCAAGAGAAATAGAACTAACCTGGAGCGATAACTCCGAGGACGAAGAGGGGTTCAGAGTTTACAGAAACGGAACGGTGATTGCGGAACTGGATCCGAATACGACCAGATACGTTGATTCCGACCTCACCGGTGGAGAGAGTTATTCCTACCGCGTTTCTTCGTTCAGTCAGGACGGCGAATCACCGCTTTCATCCGAACTAAACATTACTACGCCTATGGAGATACCAAACGCACCGGGACAGCTTAGGGTGG
>CAZDMI010000185.1:0-2104 GCA_964506635.1 uncultured Thermotogae bacterium | reverse complement strand
AAAAGTCTTGAAATCTTTTTAGCCACCGGCTTTGGCTTCTTCCTTTATTTGCTTTAGTTTGGCAGGACCGATCCCGCTTACCTCGTTTAATTCGTCCACAGAGGTGAACCCGCCCTCCCGATTTCTGTGCTTAACGATTCTCTCCGCCAGTACCGGTCCCACACCGGGGAGCTTCTCCAGTTTCTCGACCCCAGCCTCGTTCAGGTCAATAAGAGGTACTTGCTTGATCAATTCGGGGGTCTTGACGGTGACGTCCTCCAGGACGACCTCCTCCCCGTTTACTTTTTGCAGCTCGTTTCCGGAGAAGATCGAATGGAATAGCGCGGAAAGTTGCGGGTGGGCAAAGGCGATACAGCCTATACATAAACCGACGATCAGGATGATCCGGTCGCTTTTCTTCAGAAGGTTTTTCATCACTTAAACATCTTATCGGAATACTCTCAAGCTCTTAACCAAAGAGTTCGCGAATCCTTTCCAGGCCGGCTTCTTTGCGATCCTCCCGCATCCTCTCCGGCAACCTCTCGTACCGCTTTTGCCCGAACTTTTCCTTGTAATTCAGGATCAGCAGATCCTTCAGTTGCTCTTTTGCGTCCGACGGGAGCCGGGAACCGAATTCCTCCCCCAGCTCCTCGATCTCGGGAATGAACAGGTCAATCTTCGCCGAACTCTCTATCGCCTCCAGAGCGGCGTCGATATCCCCGCTCTCCAGCTTTTCCCTGCCTTGCCTCAGCAGTTCCCGCCGCCTCAGTTCTCTTTCCGCCATTTTCTCCATTCGGTTCCGCTTCTCGCGGTAGTCGCCAAGCTTACCGACAGGGAAAGTCAGGACCTCAAAATCGCAGCCCTCTACCTCAGGCACTTCTTCGCTCGTGACTATCTTGCCGTGGTGCTCCAGGCAACTCTCGGGTGTAGTATGGGTGACGTTGGCATAAATCTGGCAAAGTTCGCTCCTGCCGAGCAGCCTGTGGTAGAGGGACCTGAGACCCATATCTATCCGCTGTCAGCTCATCAGTAGAGCCATCAGAGCTTTCTGCGCATGCATCCGGTTTTCCGCCTGTTCAAAAATCAGGGAATCCGGACCGTGAGCTACCGGCTGAGATATTTCCTCGTCGTAATGGGCGGGCAGGCAGTGCATAACCTTGGCATCCGGCTTGCCCTTCGCCAGCAAGTCCTCGTCGACCCGGAAGCCGTCAAAGCTACCTTTCTTCTGGTCGGCCACGTCCTCTTCTCCCATGCTTGCCCAGACGTCGGTGTAAATTACGTCGGCGCCGACAGCAGCTTCCGCAGGATCGTTGTAGATTTCTACTTTCGTATTTTCCCTTGCCGCTTCCACGACGGACTCGTCCGGTTCGAACCCTTCCGGAGTGGCAACCGCAACCTCAACTTCCATCAGGCCGGCGGTATTTATCAGGGAATGAGCGACGTTGTTGCCGTCCCCGATAAAGGTCAGCTTTAGACCGTCCAGTCTCCGCTTGCTCTCGTAAATCGTGAAGAAATCCGCCAGGGCCTGGCAGGGATGAAGGTGGTCCGTCAGGCCGTTAATCACCGGAACGGTGGAATATTCCGCCAGGTCCTCGATTATTTCGTGCTCGAAGACCCGGGCCATGATTCCGTCGACGTAGCGGGAAAGCACGAGGCCGACGTCTTCAGTGGTTTCACGCTCGCCCAGCTTTATGTCGTCCGGCCCGAGATAGACGGCGTGACCCCCCAGCTGCGTCATTCCTACTTCGAACGACACCCTGGTCCGAAGCGAGGGCTTCAGGAAAACCATTCCCAGAGTCTTACCGGGTAGAACCTGGTGACTCTTTCCGGATCTCAGATCCCTTTTCAGGCTTTCGGCAGTGTCCATGATCTCCCAGAAATCGTCCTTTCCTAGCTGATTAACCGAGACGAAGTTCTCTAACTTCATAGTATCTCTCCTCATGAGTTGATTTAGTTAATCCATCAACTATTTAATATAGGGTAATCCTTTTCGGGCAAGTCCTGCAATGGGGACCTTTCACACATCGAACAAAAACGGGATAAATCGGAAAAAAAATATATTCTTCGGCCCACCGGCTTTTGAAGACTGAACTAATTGGTCGAATTCCAGGGGTTAAAACTTTTT
>CAZDMI010000184.1:0-2154 GCA_964506635.1 uncultured Thermotogae bacterium | reverse complement strand
CCTTCCGCCCCGGCGCGGGGACCGGGGCTACCAATACTGTGTACGAAACCTGAGGATGTTTATTTCCAATTGGGTTTTTCAAAGAGTTGAATTTTGTTTCTTATCGTTAACTCGGAGCAAGGAACTAAGAACCCGGAACTAACCCGTGCCCTGCTGGTAGGTTGACCTTAACCCCCCTCCTGAAGTTCAAACAACAAAGAGTTCCCCACTTGCTCCTCTGGAATCGGCCGATTGAATAATAAAACAAACTAATATTTGTAGAGGAGAATTGGGTTGTACTAGAGGATAAAATTTGCAAGTCGCTCTTTTCCAATTCTTTAGGCCCGTACCTCAACGGTTTGAAACTTCCTTCATCCTCCGGTTCACAAAATCGACGAATTCTCCTGCTTTTTCCGGAGTAGAAGTAAACAGGCTCACGCTTATAAACAGAAAGACGGTAAGGAGGAACCCCCAGACGGAAGGCCACCAGCCAAATGGTTTAAAATCAGTGACGTAGAGCAGGCTGGTAAAAACGCCGCCAGCAGACATGGAAGTTACAACTCCTGCCCCGGTTCCACCTTTCCAGAAAAAAGCACCTATTAACGCCGGAGCCGTGACGAGCAAACCGCCGGAAGCCGTGCTGGAAAGGACGGCAATAAGTCCGGGTTGCAGCCAGGCAAATAGAATAAAAACCCCGATAAGTACGGGTATTGCTAATTTTCCCAGTCGAAGCTGGACACTTTCGTCCGCCCCGGGAAAGACGTTTTGAACCAGATCGCGAGAAATTGACGAACTAAGGGTAAGAGTAATCGAGCCCAGCGTAGAAGTGGCGGCGGCAAATATTCCGACGAATATTAACAGCCCCAGCGGGAGGGGAACTTTGGTTAGCAAAACCGGCATCGCTTTGTCGGGATTTTCCAGGTTTGGCAGAAGGCTTGCCGCCTGAAAACCGAATAAAGTACTTATAATCGTATAGATAAAGCCAAAGGCGGAAAAGTAGATTATCATCCTTTTCAAGCTGGATATCTTATCCGGTACCAGCATCCTTTGGGAGACTTGCGGGTTCGTCAGGGCAAAAAATGCCCAGGGTAGCGCCAATCCTATGAACAGGCGGGGGTCCCAGGTCAATTTCAATAGTTCGGGGTGGTCGACGGTAATCGTTCGAAAGAAATTACCCGGTGAACCAAAGAAACGGAAGAAAATGTAGAAAAGGGCAAAAAGGGAAGTGGTCAGCATGGTGATAGCCTGGAACGCATCCGTCCAGGAAACGGACCTCATCCCGGCCCAGATTGCTGAAAAACCGGCAAAACCGGCCATAACCGCAACACCGGCCATGTAAGGTATTTGGCCTCCGGTCAAACCCTCAACCAGGAAACCAATCCCCATCAGCTGAACCGCCGCGTATGGCACAAGCATTACCAGAAATACTACGGAAGCAACGACACCGGCCCAGCGGGTTTCGTACCTCCGAGCAAGCAATTCGGCCGGCGTGATAAAGTCGTACTTATTGCTGGCGAGCCAGAATCGGGGGGCAAACACGGTCAAAAGAATAACAGTAAACATTAAATAAGTCATCTCGAACCCAAGTGCCCCAACTCCCGAGTCGTAGGTCAAACCGACTAGCCCGACGAGCATGAAAGCACTGTAGGTGGTTGCGCTATAGCTCATCCCCGAGATAAAACCGCCCAGCCTTCTCCCACCAAGAAAGTATTCGGACGGACCCTTCCCCAGACCGCGCCCTGCCAGGTAAGCTATGCTAACGGCAATCGCCATCCAGGAAAGGAGCGAAATCCAGACGTATAAAGGGTTAATCCTCAACCACCCCAGGTCCTTTTTATATAAACTGCACCGGCAACTATTACAGTCAGGGTCAGAAGACTCCAGAAGGCGTAGCTGGCGAGAAAACTGGAGAAGTCATTCAGTAGATAGAAGGGTACGAAAAAATCCAGCAGCCCAAGCAACGTGAAGACCAGAAAAAAATTCTTCCTCCGCAAATTTACTCACCCGACTGGATACGATAATTGTCAAATTATACATAAGATTGATGTATGATCAACGGTATCGAAGCCAACCCGGGAAGGTTTCTGAGCTCTTTATCGGCCCTCTAAAAGTATAAAAGTACGATTTATCCACAGCTTCTTTCTGCGATAGGCGGGCTTTTTCAGGCCTGATGTC
>CAZDMI010000183.1:0-2160 GCA_964506635.1 uncultured Thermotogae bacterium | reverse complement strand
GGTAAAACAGGCGATTGACCGTTACGGTTTTTCTGCCCGGGCTTATCATAAGGTCCTAAAGATTTCCCGGACCATAGCGGACCTGGATGGTTCGGACAAGATTGGCCCGGAGCACGTATCGGAAGCTGTCCAGTACAGGAGTACTCGAGATAAATTATTACAGGAGGAAGGGGTATAACAGGATGAAATTTAATAAAAAAACGGCTTTGGTCTTCGTTCTGTCGGTCCTGGTAGCTCTGTTAATTGCGTTTCCTTTAGCGGGTCAGGATGAGGGAACGGACGAAACCAAATATACGCTGGAAAAAGTCAAATTGTCGGGAAATGAAAACGTAAAAAAGGAAACGATCTTAGAGGAGCTGGGAGTTAAAGAAGGTGAGGAGATTACTCGGGGATCGCTTGAGGAAAAAGTGGCCAACCTGAGTGATAGCGGTTATTTTAAGGACGTCGAAAGCAACATAAAAGTAGAAAACGGCAAGATTACCCCGACCCTGAAAGTCAAAGAGTACCCGGTTTTGAGGGAATTTAAGTTCGAAGGCGTTAATTTGGTCGGAAAGGGGAAACTGCGCCAGGGATTGAAGGATGCCGGGGTAAAAAAGGGCGAAGTGATAAACAAAAAGGACCTCAACAAGGGTCTGGAAAATATTGCCAAAAAATACGAAAAACAGGGCTACCCTTTAATAAACACAGGGAATATAAGTATCGCCGAAACGTTAAGTATCGAAATTATTGAGGGAAAACTTGTCAGCAACAGGGTCGAGGGCCTGAGTTCAATCCCAGAGGACGTGGCGCTGGGAATGATTGAAACGACCAAAGGGGAGC
Source organism: uncultured Thermotogae bacterium (assembly GCA_964506635.1). Lineage (GTDB taxonomy): Bacteria > Bipolaricaulota > Bipolaricaulia > M55B111 > M55B111 > JAGXLP01. The sequence continues at coordinate 1,341 of CAZDMI010000183.1, read as the reverse complement.
CAGTGAAATTAAGGGAGCTCCAGAAGTCCTACCAGAGCCTGCGGAATTCCGTTTACTTTACCTCGGTCGAGCTGGTTCCGGCGCGGGGTTACGAAAAGAGCGATATAATACTCCGGTGGAAATTAACCGAAAGAGTCGTACTTGACCAGCCCGTTAAAGCCAGTGGAATTGACCTGCTCGGTAACACGGTGTTTAGCAATAAAGAACTAAGTAAACTGATCAGGAGACTTCCTGGAGGTGAGGTTACAAATTACGACGTACTTAGAGCGCTTTCCCCAGTTTACCGGAAGTACAATGAACAGGGCTATAGATTTGCTGACTTTTCTTTCAAGGAAGTAAGTGACGGAAATCTCTTGATTGAGTTACAAGAAGGAAAGATTACCGCTTTAACTATCAAAGGAAATACTAAAACAGCGACAAAAGTGATTACCAACAAGCTGTTTCTTGAAGAGGGGGATATTTACAACCAGGAGCTAATGACGGATTCCCGGAGGAGAATCCTCAATCTCGGGTATTTCTCCAAAGTGGAGCCGAGCCCAAAGAGAACGCAGGAAGGGATTCAGCTCGTGATTACTGTCGGGGAGAAACAGAGGCTTAATAGCATAAATGGAGGGTTAACCTGGTCCGACGGAGGGCTTGGTGGCCGCATTCGGCTTTCTACGAAAAACATTTTCGGGATGGGGCAGGATGTATCCTTGAATCTGAGTAGAAAGTTTTCCCTTGATGCCAAGTTCGATGGGAGCATAGAGTGGAAAAACACGCTTTATCCTTCCGGTTTCAACTTTACCAAGCTCAGGCTTTATAGAAACGTTGGCTCGAATCAAGGAGTGGAGGCATCTTTTGGCTATCCAGTTTCCGGTAACTTATCCTTAAACCTCGGTTATAACGCCGACTGGATAACTTCGGACGAGAGCTCGGGCAATTCGTTGACCAACATCCTTTCCGCTGACCTGATTTACGATAATAGGGATAATCCCAACTTTCCGACGGACGGCAGCAGGAGGTCCTTGCGGATAGAAAAGGCCGGAGACTTTGCGCCCGGTTTGAGCTTTACCCAGTTTACCTTCAGGAATACCTACTTTCAGGGATTACCCGATCTTCAGATTGCGGGAGAGAGAACTCAGGTACTAGGACTTAATCTGCAGCTGGGACTCGGTCTGGACACACCAAGCAACTACCAGTCCGAGTTCATCGGGAAGAGGTCCATACGGGGGCTGGGAACTAAACGAACTGCCAGTACGTATGGCTTTCTCAATACGGAATACCGTTTGCAGCTCTTACCGAGAAGCCTCTACGTTGCTTCATTCGTCGATTCCGGGGTCGATCTGGCAAACCAGGGGG
>CAZDMI010000182.1:0-2173 GCA_964506635.1 uncultured Thermotogae bacterium | reverse complement strand
CGCTGGAGCCGTCGCTGGACCTCGAATGGGTCTGCTTCGACGTATATACGGAGATTAATCCGAACGAATTGACGGAAGAGAAGAACGAGATAACCGGACTACAATTCAAAGGTTACGGGGTGAACGAGCTGCAAATCGGTAACGTAAAAGCCAGCTTTCTAGAAACGATCGGGGATACCAAGCTGCAGCGCCGGAGCGGCGAGGCGAACTGGCGACTTCGCGCCTCCGACTACGAGCTATCCTCGGACTCGGAGTTTTCCTACGAGGGTCGTTCGTTTGTCTACGATAAGACGGATTACGACGGCGTCCTCTCCCTGGAAGGTGGAGGAGGCAACCTGGAAGTGGCCGTCGATACCTACTGGGAAAACGAAGACACCGGCTTGTTCGGGATTAACGAAATAACCGGGGAGGGAAGCTACAGGATAAGCGAGTCCTTCGAGCTGACCAATGGTATAGTAATTGATTCGGCCGGATTGGAGGAAGTAATCGTAAATACGGTCTACAGCTGGTAATTCTGGTTTAGCCAGTATCCTCCATCCAGTCGGTATGGAAGTACCCTTCTTCGTCCCGACGCTGGTACGTGTGAGCTCCGAAGTAGTCCCGCTGGGCCTGTATCATGTTTGCGGGTAGGTTCTCCGAGGCAAAAGCAAGCACGTAATCAAGCGAGGAACTCATTGCGGGAAGCGGTAATCCAGCCCTTCTTCCGGCAGAGAGTAGCTCCTTTGTGGGCTCCATCTGGTCTTTGACTTTTGACAGGAACGGTTCCTCGAAGAGCAGGTTCGGGTTGTCCGGTTCGTTGTTCAAGCCTTCCTGAATTTCCCCGAGGACGTTCGACCTGATTATACAGCCGTCCTTCCAGATTCTCGCAACTTCCGAGAGTTCCAGGTCGTAATCGTATTCGTCGGAAGCGACGGTTAAGAGGTATATACCCTGGGCGTAGGCACTGTAGATCGAAAGCTCCAATCCTGAACGGATCTTCTTTAACCAGTTTCCACCGGGAAGGTCAGTTCCCGTTGCGGAATCCAGTTCCTTCGAGTTTTCGCCCCTCTCTTCCTTTCGGGAAGAAATAAACCGACCGTCGACCGCCGCGGTAATGGTGGGTACGGGGACCCCAAGTTCCAGGGCATTCTGGGCAGTCCACTTTCCGGTGCCTTTTTGTTCTGCCGTGTCTAGTACCAGGTCGATCAGCGGTTCCTCGGTCTTCTCGTCCTTTCTCTCAAGTATTTCTGCCGTGATCTCAACCAGGTACGAATCCATATCCTGGTTCCAGCTGGAGAAAACCGAACTCATCTCCTCGGTGCCCAGACCCATCCCTCTGTTCATCACCCAGTAGGACTCGGCGATGGCTTCCATGACTCCGTATTCGATTCCGTTGTGGACCATCTTGACGTAGTGCCCGGCCGAGCGAGGTCCGAGATAGGTACAGCAGGGCCCTTCTTCTATTTGGGCGGCCGCGTCCTCGAGAACCGGGCCGGCTATCTCGTAGGCTTCGTCGTTTCCACCCGGCATTATCGACGGCCCGTGCCTGGCTCCGTATTCCCCGCCACTTATGCCAGTGCCCAGGTAGAGGATTCCCTCGGAATTGACTTTTTCAATCCGCCTGTCCGTATCCCTGAAGTTGGAGTTACCTCCGTCCAGAATTACGTCGCCCTCGTCGAGGAGCGGAACCAGCTGCGAGATCACTTTATCGACGGGCGAGCCGGCCTTGATCATCAAAAGAACCTTTCTCGGTCTGGCAATTGAGCTTACAAACCCTTCCAGGTCGTATTCGGGTACGATATCCTTATTCTGAGTTCTGTTTTCGACGAACTCGCGGGTTCTGGGCTCGCTTCTGTTGTAGACTGATACGCTGTAACCGTTTGATTCCATGTTTAAAGCGAGGTTCTGTCCCATTACGGCCATTCCAATTATGCCAATATCTGTTTTCATCCTGGTTTTGACCTCCCGGATCTCTTGATATATCAACTGCTTATTTGATATCAGGATAACGTAATTTAACGGAGTTTTAAATGGCTGCATCAAGGGTCGGCCAAATGAATTGAAATCCGCTAAAGGTTTTCAGAGAATAATTCGCCCGGGAAAAGTGGTGTCCGGAATCGGTGTAACCAGTCCCTCCGTAACTGGAAGTACTCCCTGGTGTTTTTCGCTAGCTTCTCGTTTAAAATTAATATCA
>CAZDMI010000181.1:0-2239 GCA_964506635.1 uncultured Thermotogae bacterium | reverse complement strand
CAACCCTTGACTCGGTCCAAATGACTGAGCCCTCAAATCTCATTTGTCCGTAGAAACATCGATATTTTCCTCCGCTTTTTTGAGGGCTTCTACGGGGTCACAAAGTCCGGAGGGAGTCAGAGAACAGGTGCCAAACGACAATTCCACGGGACGATCCAGAAGCTCCGAAGTGTCAGTCCACTCGGATATCTGGGCATTAATCCTGCTTTTTACTTTTTCCATTTTCGTTGAGGCATTTGGTAGTATCAACAAAAAGAGTTTCTCGGAGAACCGCAGGATGAGGTCCGACTGCCGGATCGAATTCTTTAACTGACTTGAAAGCTGGATCCGAATTCGAGTTAGCTGTTCGGCGCCCCGTTCCTCTTTGAACTCTTGGTAGCTGGGGAGACCGAGCACGAGGAACCTGATCTCGTTTCCGTCCTTGCAGTACTCCCGGAGGCGGTCGGCCAGAACTTTGTCGAAATAGTTGCGATCGTATAACCCGGATTCCTCGTCTATGACGTCAGAACGACTTTTCTGAGAGCCGGTAAGACCCTCCGGAGAGGAGGAAAGTCGGCCTATGAAGTCTCCCGCTTTTCCCGCCTTCTCATGAATTGGAACCGTGAAGCCGACTGCTGTCCCCACCCCGGGGTCCGAATCCAGCCAGATTCTCTCGCCGTTACCTTCAACTATCCTTTTACAAAGGGCGAGCCCGGCTCCCGTACCTGTCGGGTGCTCGTCCGGGTTTAACTGTTCGAACAGCCTGAATACCCTTTCCTGATGCTCTTCGGCGATCCCTTCTCCGTTGTCCCGGACGAATACCGCTAATTTCGACTCCTCCGGTTCCAGGTTGTAGCCTACTTCCACTTGTTTGGGTCCTTCGTTATATTTTAGACCATTGGCGATGAGGTTTTTTAGCAGGACCTTTAGCTGAAACTTGTCGAATTCGACCCGGGGGAAGTCGGAGTCGATAGTGATTTCTACCTCGTCCAGGTCCATGCCCAGTTCCCCCCTAACCTCCTCGATTAACTCAGGGACGTTCACGGGTTCGGGTGAGACGTCGGCAGTGACCTGAGCGAGGTTGGATACTTCGTCGAGCATCTTCTTTAGTCGCGTGGCGTCCTCTTTTATATCCTCCAGCCTTTGGAACGAGGTAGAGGTTAGTTCATTCCCGTATTTTGTGAATAACATGTCGCTGTAGGTACCAATCGACCTGAGCGGCTCCTTCAGGTCGTGTGAGATGATGTGGATTATCTCTTCGAGCTTTTCGTTGGACTCCTTTAGACTCTGGGCCCGGTTTCTCAGTTTCTTCTCCAGTTCGATCCTTCTCGTCATATCCTGTAACAGGGAGAGGATAGTCTTCTTGCCCTGGAACTCTATTAAAGAAGAACTCATGGATGCAACTAACCGGGATCCGTCCTTTTTTTGTAACGGCTGGTCCCCGCGATAGAAGAACCTGCCCTCCTCCAGTTGTTTCTTTAGTTGAGAGTAGCCCCCTTCCGCAAAGAGATCGGATAATCTTTTCTGGATAAGCTCTTCAGTATCGTAACCCAGCAGGTTCTCGGCCTCCGGGTTTGCCTCGAATATCCGGCCGGTCTCGAAATGGGATAGGATTATCGCATCGTAAGCATACTGGAATAGGGTCTTGTACTTTTCCGCCGTCTCTTTGACTTCATTGTACTGTGGGGTGGCCTGTTCCTCCAGTTTCCCACTATCCTCAGGGTCGGCAAGACAAATAGCCAGTTCTCTGTCAGCCTCTTGACCGGAATACAGGATATTCCAGTTGAGTTCTTTGCTCTCTCCTTTATTTACCTTGAATTTGGCTCGAGTGGAACCGGGTTGATCGTCACCTTGAGGGAGGAAAGTATTGGCGGTGTTTACTTCATCTGACGCCAGTAGTTCACTTACCTGAGTACCCACCACATCTTCGGAGTCGAAACCGAGCAGTTTCTCGCAGCCGTGGTTGAAAAGAATAACCTTCCCTTTTTCGTTCAACACCATTATCGGCGCGCCCCTGGATTGGTCCAGTGTTTTTAAGAGACTACCGGCTTCGTCGCCTGAGAAATCAAAGGTCATGAGAGTCCCTCCTTTCTCTCAATTAATCGGGAACTTATGAGGCAGGTCTGGTAAGGCTTTGGTTCGTAACCATAATCTTTCAAATTAATTGTGCGTTGTAGAAAATTGCGGATTCAGCAAAGCCTCGTGTAAACGTACTGGTTGTAAAGTTCTAGTTACGATTTTTAGGCTCTACTGGTCGTTA
>CAZDMI010000180.1:0-2244 GCA_964506635.1 uncultured Thermotogae bacterium | reverse complement strand
TACAAGGACAAGACGAAAAAATAAAGGTTACACAGAAATTATGTAAACGATTTAGTTATTTGGTAGTTCCAAGCTTGAGGGGGATCATTTATAGCAAAAACCAAATTTCTCCTGTAGAAACCCAGTTAATAAACTTATTCTCAAAAAGTTGGATTAATAATAGGAAGTGGGTAGAATGAAATCTTCGTGCTCACTGTGAAACAGGTAGTAAGGAAATTCCAAGATAGGGATCGAGAAGATGTACGGAAAATAGCCATCTCGACGGTCACCGGCTATCCTCGTTCGGACCTTCGGCTAGTTGCGGATTTATTGACTGAGTATTACACGAATTACGAACCGGAACACATGCTGGTTGCTGAAAAAGAAGAGAAAGTGATAGGTTACCTTTCCGGCTGTTTTGATTCTTCCCGATGCAGATGGATTAAAGGTACCAGAGTCATACCAAAAGCTATAATCAAAGCCCTGATCCGTGGTGAAGTCGGTCGGGTGGAGTTAAGGTACCTTGGCTCTTTTATCTATGTCGCCGCCCACGGTGGATTGAGGAGTTCTCCGCCCTCCGGATATCCCGCACATTTTCACGTCAATATAGCGGAAGGCTGGCGGGAACAGGGGGTTGGGACAGAACTGGTAGAGGAATTCCTTTCCATGTTGAGAAATAATGGCGTAGCTGGAGTTCACGTTAGGGTTCGCAGAAACGCCAGACGTGCCAGCAGGTTCTTTCAGTCTTTTGGCTTCACCAGGGAAAACGGCTACCCAGTCCTGGTGGCGGAAGAGAATAAATTCCGAACCTCACGTTCGATAATTTATACGAAGAAAATAAAGGACCAACCTAGTGGAGCTTAACCAGCCTATTAGCGCTCCTTGCGAAAGGTACGCCTTTTCTCGCCATAGTTATGCTGAGTATTAATTTCTCCGGGTTGTCTATCTCTTTCATTGGAATCGAAAGCCTGTAGGATTTTACCCCACTTTCAAAATCGTAACCGCTGTCCTTTCCGATTTCTGAGTTATTATGAAATAACTTCTTTTTGTGGAATCTAAAGGAATGAGAGTTTCCTGTAGAGTGTGGGCTGAAGGGTTTGAGCGTTATCTCTATCTCATTACCCGATCGGTACCGATTGTAGAAATCAATTGCCAGTTTTAGAACCTTAGTATTCTTTATCAAGCTTACGGATTTCATATCAGGGTAACGTTTCAACGTCGCGATCCTGCTCCTTCTCTTTGGGTTCAGGTAGGAGAGGAAGGATTCGTCCTCCCCTTCGTTCAATATAAAGTCCCCGGACAAATTGGGGGTACCTTCGTATTCGGCGGAGTTATTCAGTTTTAGGCTCGGAACTATTCCGAATAGTTCGTTGGCCCGGGCGAAGCTTATGAGGTACTTGCGCATAAGCTGGTTTTGTGTTCGGTATTTTCCAATAGCCCGGAATTTGTGCAATCTTTCCCTGAAATCCAGCGGAACTTCGACCCAGTCCGTGTCCAGTTCTTTTAGGTCAGACGGTTGTTTTAGAGAAGCTTCAAGAAATTGGCCCCGGGGCCAGGGGAACCTGACGCTGTGGACCAGGTAGCTTAACAACGTCGTATCATTAAACTCGTCGTAACCCTCATTTTTTAGCTTTTCTAGCCCGTAAAGTACGAAACCATTTGTTGCCCAGTGGTCAGGGTGGCTGTCGTTTGGGTGAGGTAGGTAAATCACGTCCGGTTTGTATTCCAGCAACAATCGCTTTACGTCTTCTGCCACTGCGGAACCACAGTAAGGGGCTTCTCCAGTGTAGCTGTTATCGTAAGGCGAATGGTCAGTTTTCGTGTATTTGGAATAATATAGTTGGTTGCGGCCCCAGTGGTTAGTCCACATCTGGCTCAGGCCCCTGTCGGGATATCCGAAAAATTCTACGTCTTCTTCACCAAGTCCCAAATACTCCATCGCCGCTAAAGTCTCATTCTGACGCTTATATCCGAGTTTTACGAAGTCGGCTTTCAGGAAGGGCAGGAAGGGTGGCCGTCGGATCTGCCCGTCCCCATTTGTAACTACGGCTATCTTTACTGAGGTATCAGACTCGATGTATCTCTGGATTAACCCACCGGCGGCCAGTATTTCGTCGTCGTTGTGTGGAGCGAATATGAGAGCTCTCTCTCCCTCAATAAAGTTTTGTTCTTTCGTCAAAATTACTCACCTTAAACTCATTTCTAAAAACTCTACCGTTATTCTATTCTGGATCCCTACATTACCAAAACTTGCCGAGAAAGCCC
>CAZDMI010000179.1:0-2249 GCA_964506635.1 uncultured Thermotogae bacterium | reverse complement strand
GCTGGTTAACCAGCAAGCAGATAGAAACTGCGAGAATGACTCTCGCTCACGAGACCCAGCGTGACTCGAAGATCTGGGTAAGGGTATTTCCCGATAAGCCAATTACCAAGACGCCAGCTGAAACGAGAATGGGAAAAGGTAAAGGGGAGCCAGCTGAATGGGTTGCCGTAATAAGGCCCGGACGGCTCATATTTGAATTTTCCGGAGTAGACAAGGAGAAGGCAAAAAGACTCCATAAATTGGTTTCCTATAAGCTTCCTTTGAAGACTAGGCTCAAGGAAAGATTAAAGCTGGGAGGAGAAGAATGAGGCCGAGCGAGATCAGGGAAATGACCGAGGAAGAACTGGAAGAGAAGGCCGGTGAGCTTAAGGAAAAGCTGTTTAATTTACGATTCCAGAAGTCCACCGGCGAACTGGATAATACGGCTGAGTTGAAGAAGACTAAAAGGGATGTAGCGAGAGTTAAAACGATTCAAAGGGAAAGAGAACAGGAAGGAGAGGAGTAAGATGAAAAACCAAAAGACAAAGACAAAGAAAGGTAGGGTCGTAAGTACGGCCATGGATAAGACGATTAGTGTGGCCGTGGATACCCAGAAAAAACACCCGAGATACAAGAAATACCTGAAACAACGTTCAAAGTTTTACGCACACGACGAGGAAGAGGAAGCGTCTGAAGGCGACCGGGTACTGATAAGCGAGACGAGACCGACTAGTAAGAAAAAGAGGTGGAAGCTGGAAGAGATTCTGGACGAGACGGGAGGGGAATCGTGATCCAGCAAGAGACGGAACTCAACGCTGCCGATAATTCGGGTGCAAAGAAGCTGAGGTGTATTAACGTTCTCGGGCAGTCGAACAAAAACAAAGGGAAGATTGGCGACGTAATCATTGCTTCCGTAAAGAAGAGGATACCCGATAGTGACCTGGAAAAGGGAGAAATTGTTAGAGCAGTTGTTGTCAGGACCAAGAGCAATTATCGTCGCGAAGACGGCTCTTATATAAGGTTTGACGATAATGCGGCAGTTCTGGTTGATGAAAATATGGAGCCCGTAGGTACGAGGATTTTTGGCCCCGTAACCAGGGAGTTAAGAGAAGGCAATATGCTTAGGATTATATCCCTGGCACCCGAGGTCCTATAGGAGGTCGTTATGAGGAAAGTACAGAAAGGTGATCGGGTCAAGGTTATTTCAGGAAATGATAAGGGTAAAGAAGGGGAAGTACTTAGCGTAGACCCGGAAAACGATAGGATAGTGGTTGAAAACGTAAATTTTCGTCTGCGACATCAGCAAAGGACCCAGCAGCAAAAGGAGCCGGGTATCATAGAGAGGGAAGAGCCGATTGATATTTCCAATGTTTTGCCTGTTTGTCCATCCTGTGGCGAGCCAACGAGGGTTGGGTTCGATGAAGCAGGTGGAGAAAAGGTCAGGGTCTGTAAAAAGTGCGAGGGGGTTCTGGATTAAGCGATGTTGAAGGAAAGGTACGAAGAAGAAATCAAGAGCAAGTTGATGCAGGAGCTCGGTTACGATAACCCCATGGAGGTTCCGGAAATTGAGAAAGTAATTGTTAACATGGGTATATCGGAACGGGAGGACCCCGGCATTATTGACGGTGCAATGGAAAACCTAGAGACGATAACTGGCCAGAAGCCTGTCATAACCAGGGCAAGAAAGGCGATTTCCGACTTTGATATACGAAAAGGAGTTCCTGTTGGTTGTAAGGTTACTCTGCGAAAACAAAGGGCTTATGAGTTTCTAAACAAGCTATATAACCTCGCTTTGCCCAGTATAAGAGATTTCCGTGGACTTTCTCCGGATTCATTCGACGGCAGAGGTAACTATAGCCTGGGAATCGACGAACAATTGGTCTTTCCGGAAATTACTTTTGATGACGTAAGACAGGTCCAGGGTATGGACGTAACGATTGTGACCAGTGCCGAGACGGATAGAGAGGGTTATTACCTGCTGGACGAACTTGGATCCCCGTTTAGAGAATAAAGGAGGGTATTATGGCACGAAAAGCTCTAGTAGAGAAATCCGAAAAGGATAAAAAATACGAGGTAAGGGACAATAATAGGTGTAGCATCTGTGGTCGTTCCAGAGGCTACATGAGGGATTTCGGAGTATGCCGTGTTTGTTTTCGGGAGCTTGCCCACAAAGGTGAGTTGCCCGGAGTTAAAAAGGCTAGTTGGTAACGGATAAATACCGGGAGGAAGAACATGACCACTCAGGATCCTATTGGTGACATGATAACCAG
>CAZDMI010000178.1:0-2357 GCA_964506635.1 uncultured Thermotogae bacterium | reverse complement strand
CCATATTTGGAGGACAATTAATATTAACGGTCTTCTTTACACCCTAACTGGTGAGATAACGGTTATTATAGAAAAATATTTACCTTAGTTACCCATTCAAGCGAGTTTTGGGTTTTTCCTGGGGGAAAAATTGCCTGGTTCGCTTTTACGGTTTTACTGGAAGGTCGAACTCCCTTGCTCTTATAATGGTTTCGTATGGGAAACCGAGCAAACTTAAAATATATTTTACCTTTAATAGTTTTTTCAGCACTCCTGGTTTTTACGTCGGGCGTTCATGGTTCGGAGTGCTACCTCGATTCGTCAGTCTATCCAGTTACCAAATATTGTCCTGCTTCTTCCGATAACTACCTTCCGAGAACCCGTACCCCGAGTCAGATTAATTACATCGTGATCCACACCGTTCAGGGGTCCCTTGAGAGTGCCGTTAATACATTCAGCTCTCCTGACCTCAACTATCCTCGCAGTGCTCACTTTACCATTGGCAAGGATGGGGAGATAATAAAATCCGTCCCTTCGGAAAAAATAGCATGGCATGCCGGAACTCATCCGCTTGGAAGCGGTGAGAGCCACGAAAGCAAGGTCCTGAACAGAAATTCGATCGGAATCGAACACGGGGGAAACGTGGGTGGCCCCGAATTTCCGACAGAAGAACAGTACGCTACGTCTGCAGCTCTGACGAGATACCTCTGTGAATTATATCGGATACCGATCGATAGGGATCACATAGTTGGGCACGAGGAGATAAAATCTACAAAAGGTGATCCGGGACCCAACTGGGACTGGGGTTACTACATGTCCCTGGTAAAAAATGGAATAACAAAACCAAAGGTTGCCGCAAGTTCGGCCGATAGCGGTTCTCGGGCGGAGGTACAGAGCGGCGGAAGACTTTTGCCGAGTTTAACCATGATCGGCGTTGGGATTGCGCTTTTGAGTCTTGCAGTAACTGGTAATTGATCAAAAAAATAGTTCTTAAGGTTTTGACAAATCTCATAAGTTAGAAGAGGGGGTAAAAGTGAACTACGAGAGCGAAAGCCAGAAGTTAAAGGGTATTAGAAGAGAAGTTTTTGATTTTATTATGAAAGAGGAACCACCCGTGGCGACTAATTTGGGTGTACACGAGTACGACGGGAAGCTTCCGGACGGTTCCAGAGAAGCTCAAGAAGAGAAAATTCGTAAATTTAAGGATTGGCTTACCGAGCTAGAAAAGATCGATTCCGGAGAGCTGGAAGGAGAGGAAAAGGATTCACTGAAGGTGGGCAAGCACATCCTGAATATGAGAGTTTACGAACTTGACGAACTAAGGAAGTGGGAGAGCAATCCCAACCACGCGCGAGTTATCGGTACCAGTTTGTTACCTTTATTGAAGCGGAATTTTGCTCCTCTGGAGGAACGATTAAGGAGTGCAAAATCAAGGATAGAGGAAATACCGGAATTCCTGGCCGACGCGGATGATGTGGTTACTGACCCTGTCGAGTTGTGGGTGAAAATTGGGATGGAGTCTCTCGAGAGGATTCCTGGATTTCTGGAAGTGGTGCTAAATACTGCAAAAGAAAGCGATCTTCCGGATAGTGAAGTCAAAGAACTAGAAAACGCTGTATCTTCAGCCAAAAAATCGCTGAACTCTTACGGTTCCTTGCTCGAGGACAAAATTAAGAACGCAAAAGAGGAATTTGCGATTGGGCCCGAAAAGTTCTCCGAGCTCCTGGGAAAAGAAAAACTTGGTTACGAAACCGATGAAATCATGAAGCTGGGAAAGAAGTACCTGGATGAAAGCCGCTCCGAGATGGAGAAGTACGCGGGAAGGATAGGTGATGACCTCAGCGTAAAAAACGCTCTGGATAAAATTGAAGAGAACACTCCGGAGGACTTTGACATGGCACTTAAATGGTACAGGGAGAGCATTTACGAGTCGAAGTCCTTTGTAAACAACAAGAACCTCGCCACCATTCCGGATAACGAATCGATTGAAGTCATAGAGACTCCGGGCTATCTGAGGAACCTGATTCCATTTGCCGCCTACATACCCCCAGCCAAGTTTGACGAGGATAGGGAGGGGGTTTACCTCGTAACGCCACCCGACGATGAAGAAGACCTGTCCAGATTTGCGTTTTGGTCAATCAGGAATACTTCGGTGCACGAAGGATACCCCGGTCACCACCTTCAGACGTCGGCCAGCGCGGAACTGGACGATGAGTTTACCCTGCTGGCGCGAGCTACGGAGACGATAGAGGGCTGGGCTCATTATTGCGAAGAAATGATGAAACAGTACGGGTTTGACGACACTCCGGAAGCAAGGATGATCCAGATGAAGGATAGGAGGTGGAGGGCCGCCAGGATTATCGCGGACATCAAGTTAA
>CAZDMI010000177.1:0-2369 GCA_964506635.1 uncultured Thermotogae bacterium | reverse complement strand
GGGACAAGTTCGACCCGGAAGTTGTCGAGGTACTGGTTGATATGATTGAAGAAGGAGAGATAGAATTTGGAGGAGAGTAAATAGATGGACACCTCTATCTTTGAGTCGGATATCTTGAGAAATGCACTTCCCGAAGCAGTATTTCTTGAAGACCTCGATGGGGACATCATTGACGTCAACGATCAGGCCTGTCAGTTACTCGGTTACGAAAAAGAAGAGCTGCTCGAATTAACGGTCGATGATCTCGTACCCGAAGGAGCGCCCGCCTTCCTTCCCGGCCAGATAGATGAAGCGACAAAATCGGGGGAACCGCTGGAGACAATTAACCTCGACAAAGAGGGCGAGGAAATACCAGTTGAGCTAAGGGGCAATATAGTCGAGATTGAGGGCGCAGAAAGGATACTGGTAAGCGTCAGGGATATTTCCAAGCGAAAAGAAGCTGAAAAAGAGCTTAACCGAAGCAAACAGCGATACCAGAGTTACTTCGAGAAACTAGGGGATGCCGTCTATATAACAAAGGTTGGTGGGGAGGACCACGGCCGCATTCTTGACGCAAACTCAGCAGCAGTAGAGCAAACCGGCTACTCCCGGGAAGAGCTAATCGAGATGAATATAGAGGGGAATATTACCGTAGAAGGTCCAGAAAACATCACCTATGAGGAAGGAAACAGAAAGTTGTCCAGAGGTGAGACCCTAAACTTCAGGGAGAAAAAGAGAAGGAAGGACGGCACCGAGTACTGGACGGATGTCGTGGTAACGAGGATAGAGCACGAAGGTGCGCCGGCTACTCTATCCATCAACCGAGATATCACCGAACGAAAAAAGGCAAAAGAACAGCTCGAGCGATACAGGATGGCCGTGGAAGGTTCGGACGACTTAATGGCCGCATGTGATAAAGCTTACAATTATATCTTTGCCAACGAAGCTTACCGAGACTTTTATGAGGTTGGCGAGGCGGAGATAAAGGACTACAAAGTTGGAGACCTAATAGGTGATGATCCATTTCAAAGTAAAGTCAAACCCCGGATAGAAAGGTGCCTTAAAGGGGAGCGCATAGAATACGAGATGGAACGCACTCATCCCGAGAAGGGACCGAGACAGTTGCGGATAACCTATTATCCTCTGAAAGGTGAAGGTCAGATTCACGGAATAGTAGCAGTTATGCGGGACGTTACCGAACGAAAACGGACCGAGCGGGCACTGAACGAAGAAAGGGACAAATTAAGGCACCTGCACGATGCCGTAGACGAATTACAAAAGCAGGGGACTGAAGCTGAGTTGATCCAGACTGCCGTCGATGTAGCCGAGGATATGCTAGACTTCAGGTTCTGTGACATGTCACTTGTCGAAGGAGACTACCTGGTCCCCAAAGCCAGTGGCTCCGGAGTCGATCCTGAAGAATCCGTGCCCTTTGAAGTTGGTGAGGGCATTACAGGGAAAACCATTCAAAAAGGCGAAACAATCTGGGGTGAAGATTTTCATGATTATCCGGAAGCAAAACCGACGAACGAGGATTTCAGGGCCTTTATTAGCGTTCCGATAGGTGAACTAGGGGTTTTTCAGGTGATTTCGGAAAAGGTAGGAGGCTTCGATAAAGAGGACGTGAAGCTCGCCGAAATCCTATCAAATCACCTGCGGGAAGAATTAAAACGGGTCCGGCTGGAAGAGGACTTACGCCAGCAGGCCATCCGTGATCCCTTAACGGAACTTTACAACCGCCGCTACTTCAACGAAACTCTGGAAGAAGAAGTCGAAAGGTGTAAGAGGTACGACAAGTCACTTGCATTCCTGATGACCGACGTAGACAGGTTCAAGGAGATAAACGACCGCTACTCCCACCAGACTGGCGATGAAGTATTGCGAGAAGTTGCGGGCTTACTCCAGGCCCACGTAAGGGACGCCGACACTGCAGTCAGGTACGGAGGAGACGAGTTTCTGGTCATGATGACCCAGACGGAAGCAGGGGTAACGAATACAGTAGAGAGATTAAAAACAGCACTGGATAACTGGAACCAGGAATCGGACCTTCTCGATTTTCCGCTTACTCTGGCAATGGGTATCTCCTACTGGAGTCCGAAGCAGAATGGGGACGTGGAAGAAGCACTCAAAAAAGCGGACCGGAAGATGTACGAGGATAAGGATCGATGAAACCTGGCCATTTTAATAAATACGTCCTGGGAGGAACAGGGTTCTTTAACTTTCTTCCGAAAAGGATGTACCATCAAAAAATTGAGCTGTAATAATGTTCCTTTTAATTAAAGCTGTACGATCAAAAACCCGCCCTGCCCGTAATTCATTAAAATAATCGTTAGAACGCAATTCTTTCACTTTTATAAACGTAACATGATTTTTATCGGGCAGTTCGTTGC
>CAZDMI010000176.1:0-2382 GCA_964506635.1 uncultured Thermotogae bacterium | reverse complement strand
GGAACCGGATCCATTCTCGGCACCTTAATTGGTGCAATAATACTCGGCATCGTCAATAACATGCTTAACCTGTTAGGGGTATCCCCTTACCTGCAGGGGACGGTCAGAGGCCTGGTTATCATTGGAGCAGTTTTGATACAGAGAAAGAGAGGATGATTTGAAAATTCTTTCGAAATTATGCCGACAAAGAGGAGGTCAGAATGGCAGCAAAAGATGCGAATTCAGAACCGATTAAATACGGAATGGTCGGTGGAGGACCGGGCTCCTTCATTGGAGGGGTTCACCGGAAGGCAGCAAAGTTCGACGGACGCGCTGAACTAGTCGCCGGAGCCTTTTCCAGAAGTTACGACAAAACGCTGAAGACTGGAAAGAAACTTCAGCTGCCTGAAGAGAGACTTTATAAAAACTACGAAGAGATGGCGGAACTAGAGTCAAAAAAGGGGAACGGGATTGATTTCGTATCAATTGTAGTTCCCAACAAATTTCATTATCCCGTCGCAAAAGAATTCTTGAAGAACGGGATAAACGTCGTCTGCGACAAACCTTTGGCAGTTTCGCTGGAGGAAGCCAGAGAACTAAAGAAGCTTGCCCGGAAAGAGGATTTATTGTTTGCCGTTACCTACGTGTATTCCGGCTACCCCATGGTCAAGCAGGCCAGGGAATTGGTTCGCTCGGGTGAGATCGGAGAGATCAGGGTAATTCAGGGAGAATACCCTCAGGAATGGCTTGCCGAACTGGCTGAAAAGCAGGGCAACAAGCAGGCAGAGTGGCGCACCAACCCCGAGCTTTCCGGGGACACTAACTGCGTGGGTGATATAGGGACTCACATAGAAAACACGGTTTCCTACATCACTGGATTGGAAACGGACAGCATAGCGGCCAACCTGAGCAGTTACGGTGAGGGCAGAGAACTGGATGACAACGCGGAAATGATGCTAAAGTTTTCCAATGACGCTACCGGTTCCTTCTGGTGTTCTCAGGTAGCCATTGGTCACGACAATGGATTGAAGGTAAGAATCTACGGAACACGTGGTTCGCTTGTATGGGAACAGGAAAACCCGAACTACCTGGAAGTTTCCAGTCTCGATACTCCCAGGAAAACTATTAGTCGGGGAAGGGACGACCTTCACGATCTCGCGAGTAAGGACGTTAGACTGCCGGCGGGACACCCCGAAGGCTTCTACGAGGCCTTTTCAAACATATACAGTAACTTTTTATCCGCACTCCAGGACAAAAAGAGCGGGAAAAGAGTTGACCCCGAAAAATACGACTACCCTGATGTCGAAGCAGGCCTTCAGGGAGTGAAGTTTATCGAAACGTGCCTGGAAAGTTCAGAAAAAAACGGCAAATGGGTTGATTTTGACTAAAACTATTTGCGAAAGGAGGTAAAGCATGGGACGACCAGTAACTTTATTCACGGGGCAATGGGCCGACATGGAGTTCGAAGAGGTAAGTAAAATGGCCAGCAAAATGGGCTACGATGGGTTGGAGATTGCATCATGGGGAGACCATCTTGATCTGGAAAAAGCGGCAAAGAACAAAGAGTACGCCAGAGAAAGGAAAAAGATACTGGATGATAACGACCTGGACGTATGGGCAATAGGTACTCATATTATAGGCCAGTGCGTCGGTGCCCGTTACGATAAACGCCTGGATAATTTCGCCCCGGACGAGCTGAGCGGAAAACCGGAAGAAATCAGGAAATGGGCAGTAGAACAGATGAAATTCGCTCCGGAAGCTGCACAAAACCTCGACTGTGACATCGTAACTGGCTTCACCGGATCACCGGTATGGAAGTTCTTTTACTCGTTTCCGCAAACCTCGGAAGAGCAAATAGAAGAAGGTTTTGAGGAAATATTCGAACTCTGGACGCCAATTTTCGACGAATTTGATAAAAGCGGAGTAAAGTTTGCACTGGAGGTCCATCCTACTGAAATAGCATTTGATTACTACACGACGGAAAGGCTCCTGGAGGAGTTCGACCGACGGGAAACGCTGGGGATTAACTTTGATCCCAGCCACCTTATCTGGCAGGGGGTTGAGCCCCATTTGTTCTTGCGAGATTTCTCCGACAGAGTTTATCACGTACACATGAAGGACGCCTCGGTAAATCTGGACGGTAGAGCTGGAATCATTGGCTCCCATCTACCCTTTGGTGATACGAGAAGGGGCTGGAATTTCAGATCACTCGGTCATGGTGACGTAAACTTTGAAGCTATAATTCGGGAACTCAACGATATGGGCTACCGGGGACCTCTTTCCGTCGAATGGGAGGATAGTGGAATGGACAGAAAATATGGAGCCAGAGAAGCAGTAGAATTCGTGAGAGAGATAGACTTTGAGCCCTCCAGCTTGGCTTTTGATGAATCGATGAAAGAATAA
>CAZDMI010000175.1:0-2413 GCA_964506635.1 uncultured Thermotogae bacterium | reverse complement strand
TGGACGAGTACTACGCTCCCGTCGTAAAGCCCGACTTCAGCGCCCTCGGCCCGAAATTTGGCTCCGATGCGCAAAAGATCGGCGATAGGGTCGAAGAAGAGGATTCCGAATTGATAGCGGCGGCACTCGAGGATCAGGGCAAGTTTAGCCTGAAGATAGACGGTGAGACTTTTGAGTTGACCGGCGACGAGGTCGAAGTCAGCCACAAACCGAAGCCGAACTACGTTCGAGTCGAGGATAACAACTACGTCCTGCTCTTAAATGTAGAATTAACCGAGGACCTCCGCCAGGAAGGCTACGTAAGGGAGTTAATCCGCCGGATACAGCAGTTACGCAAGGAGGCCGGGTTCGAGGTTACGGATAGAATCGAACTCTATTGCAAGGCAGATCAGGCCATTAACGGTGCAATCCAGGAGCATACGGATTACCTGAAGACGGAAACGCTCGCACGGGAGCTCAGCACGGAAGAGGTCCCGGCAGAAGCCGACATAACCTCGGAAGAGAGCCTGAACGGGGAGAAGGCGACGATCGCTCTGAACAGAGTTGGTTAAACATTGCCGAAATGGGACCCGGTGGAAGATTACGTCGAGAACTCGAATTTCTGGAACGATTTCATCCACCGGGAGGAGCTCAAATCAACCAGCAGTTTTCTCAGGGATAAGGATTTCGATCCCGGCACGGTCGTACTGGCAGATGAACAGACCGGTGGCCGCGGGCGGGGGAGTAACAGATGGTACTCGCCGGAAGGCGGTCTCTGGTTTTCTTTTAAAGTTACCGATTCCGGGGCAATAAATCCGCAAAAGCTTTACGTAAAAATCCTGGGTACCCTTCGGGAACTTTTGGCGGATGGCGGCGTGATCACTGAGGTCTCTCGCCCGAACGACCTGGTAGCGGAAGGAAAGAAGATCGCGGGTATACTGATTGAAGAAAAGGACTCTAGTTTTATAATCGGACTCGGGATAAACGTAAACAACGACCTGGCCCCGATGCCGGACGAGTTGAGGGAAGAATCGACCACGATGAAGGAGATGACCGGCAGGGAAATTTCGCGGGTTAAATTACTTGAAGGTTTCCTGGCGAGGTTTGAAGAGTTCTATCGCGACTAAAGTTCAAACCATTTAATAAAAGACATAACTTAATTTAGCGAAGGAGGAGTAATGAACACTCTGACAATTATTGGTTCGCAGTGGGGAGATGAAGGGAAAGGCAAGATAGCCGACATGATGAGCGAGGACGCCGACTGGGTTGTTCGGTTTAACGGTGGGCCAAATGCCGGCCACACCGTCGTAGACGAGGAAGGGACTTTCAAGTTTCACCACCTGCCGTCGGCCAGCCTGCACGAGGGCTGTAAAGTACTGCTTGGCCCCGGCATGGTTATCAACCCGGAAGGCCTGGTGGAGGAACTGGATCAGCTCAAGGAGAAGCGAGGCATTCAGCCCGACATATATCTCGGAGCCCGAGCTCACGTCATTACGCCATTTCATCCGGTTGTAGAAGTTCTGGAAAAGGCCAAGGAGGAAGTCGGGACTACCGGCAGGGGAATCGGCCCGACCTACGAGGACAAGGCAGCCCGCAGCGGTTTCCGGATTCAGGATATATTTCGCTCCGACTTCGAGGAGAAGTTCGTGAACAGGCTGGAGCGGTTGAAGGAAATCTGGAACGACCCGTCAGAGCTGGATCGGATTGAGGAAGACAAGTTCCTTGATCTAGTGGATAGGCTGCGGGATCTCGTGCCCGAAGGCAACGTGGTTAATACCCCGCTGACGATCAACAAGGCGGTAGACGCAGAAGAGAAAGTGATATTTGAAGGTGCCCAGGGTACTCTGCTGGACATCGACTTCGGCACCTATCCGTTCGTGACTTCCTCCAACCCGACTGTTGGTGGAATCGGTACTGGAGCCGGAGTATCTCCGTCGAAAGTCGATCGCAGGATCGGCGTCGTCAAAGCCTATACGACTCGTGTCGGTAAAGGACCGATGCCGACGGAAAACGAGGGAGAGTTAGGAGAGGCTCTGAGGGAGAAGGGCGACGAATACGGTGCTACCACCGGCAGACCAAGGCGCTGTGGCGCGCTTGATTTGGTCGGTCTGAAATACGCCATTGAGCTCAATGACTTTACCGAACTGGCACTGACCAAGCTGGACGTACTCTCCGGCTTTGACGAGGTCAAAGTCGCGAGCCACTACCATCTCGACGGGGAAAAAATCACGGAATTCCCTCCTTCCTCGGATGATTTGGCCAAGTGCGATCCCGGTTATATTACCTTCGAAGGCTGGGATGAGGACGTAAGCCACGCCGACGATTTGGACGACCTGCCGTCGGCCGCCCGGGGTTATATCGACTTCCTGGAAGGCGAGTTAGGGGTTCCGATAACGATAGTTTCCGTCGGAAAGAAACGCTCGGAGACCATCGT
>CAZDMI010000174.1:0-2438 GCA_964506635.1 uncultured Thermotogae bacterium | reverse complement strand
TTGTCGAGTAACCCAGTTAACGGCTCACCTCTTTTCAAAGTTTTCCCGGCCATGGTCGCTTCGAGGACAAGCCAAGCTTTTTTCCTACTTCATGGCTCGTTCGCACGAGCCTTTTGGAGTGGCCATCCATGTGCTCGGTGGATTCTATTTCCCGAGCCAGTCGGAGATAATCTTCGATCTCACGTTTCAAAAGGAAAAAAGCTGGCTGGCTTGAGGTATAAAGCACTGTCACGTCCGTTTTTGTCTCGAACCAGGATTCCTCCGGAACCTCCACTCGGGAGATGTAATCGCCCGACTCCAGCTCAACCGGAGGATCAGAATTCTTATACTCCATCTTCCCTTCGAGCAGGTATATGAACTCAAAACCCTGCCAGTCCTCGGCCGAGTCCAGATAGAAAGAAGCCCCCGAAGCAATCTTCTGTTTCATGACTTCCAGAGATTTGTGGCGGGCAAGCAGTCGGATATCCGTGCCACCCTTGGATACGCGGTCGAGATACTCTTCTTTTTTATGAATAAAGGAAGGTTCTACCATATTTTCACCAAAACTTGCCGAAGAAGCCTCAGGGCTTGCCCTGGGGAGGAATCGGCTTGTTAACTTAACTTGATATGAGGTACTCAGCAGTCAATTCGCCCTGCTCATTAAAGTTCAATGCAAGTCCAAAGCTAGTTCCGAATTGACTTCTGGGTGCTGGGTCTTGTTTTGTAAAAGATCGAAAAAACTACATAAAAAAGGTTTTCTACAAGTCCCGTCTTTTGGGGCGGGGTTCTTGACTGAACGAGTATAAAAGCCGGTTTTCATCTTTTCAATAAACTCCTTAGCCGGAAAATGTCGACCTGGTTGACCTTTGGCCCTGCAAGATCAGCCTCAAAATTTCAGATAAGTCTGGGAGGTCAGGCGAAAACCTTAAAACAGCGGTGGTAAACCAAAACCTCTCAATACAAGCTGGGTGATTAACCCTCCCAGCAAGGCAACGGTTATACTCAACAGGCTTCCAAGTATTATGTATTCGGATACCGAGAAAGTAACTTCCTCGCTCCGTCCATCGCCATCTTTTGACCCCTTGCGAAGGTCGCCAAACCTGTAAATGGATTTAGCAACCACGAGAAAAGCAATACCTTCCAGGGAACCGCCAAGGAAAAAGATCAGGATAATCGTCCTTTCCAGTCGACCGATTACTTTTCCGGCCTTAACGAGGCCTGGGCCGCGGTAAGCAGCCGGCTCCTTTCGCTTTAGGTATTGACCGATGAGCTCACCGACGGGAAAAGTAATAACCAACCAGCCGGTCAGCACCACTACGTAGGTATAGTACTGTCCGGGTGAACTAATTAACCCCTGACGTCGTATCCAACCCACTACCCCCGCAAGGATTACACCAAGCAAGATTATGCCGACCGTCTTCGAGGTTTCCGCAATTATCTTTTTCATAGAATTATGAATTTATATTTTCAAACAACTACCTGTAATTTACAATTACAGCCCTATTTACCTGTACAATCAGGTCCCACGAACAGTTTTTCGAATACAAAAAGTAAGCTCTCGAGGTTTCGCCAGTGGCCGGCAATGGATATTTCGCTTACGGTTTGCTGGCTTCTGTCCGTCACCTCGGCTATTTCCACCTGAGTATACCCTCTAAGTTTATACCATATTACCTCCGCCTGGGCACGGGTCAAATCCATCATGAGGGCCGAGAGTAAATCCAGAGTTCCTTTCATCAGTTCTTTCTGCGTACTGCCCATTAGTAGGCCGTTAGTAGCATCAAAGGTTATCCGCTGGTATTTCTCCATGCTTTCCAGATTGGATCCCGAGATCCGAAATGCTTCACCTTCCCCAATTGAAACCCTTTCCTCCGGAATTCCAGCAATTTCACCGTAACCGATTGATAGACGGACCGGAACTGATGCGTCAGCTGAAGCCAGTCGGGTAAATAGGTAAAGCGATGCCTCTAGCGACAAGGAGGGTTTGCTAAGTAAAAGCTGGAAAGTATCTCCTGCAAACCTGTCTACTTGCAGGGGCAAATAATCTTCGTAGTGCTTTTCGAATAAACGAAAGACGTCATCGAGGGCTTCGCCGTAACCAGGGTGCTCGGAGGATTTGACGACGTCCCCAGTTATCACGGAATATTTACCGTTACTGTCTTTCATACTATTCGCTCGCTAATTGTTTTGGAGCCAAGATTCTAAAACCAAAAACAGCAAGAGAGTTCAGTCATCTATCGATGGCTCGGATTAAGCCAGGGCTTTTATCCTCTATTTAATATAATACAGGGATGATTTTTTGTAAAGTTAATATACAGGCTTTTATTGCTGTAATTATTGAGCCCAGGGATATCCACATCCCGGAATAACCTCTTAATAAAACCCGCCGGGACAACCCGGCGGGTTTTCTACCCAATGGAGGTTGTTTTCTCGCTGAATAAGTATGTATTCAATAATTAAAC
>CAZDMI010000173.1:0-2445 GCA_964506635.1 uncultured Thermotogae bacterium | reverse complement strand
ACTTGGCTGCTTCCGCGGCGGCGTCCTCTAACGGGGAAAGGTCAACGTCTTCCGCGCCCCGGGATGCGTTGTCCAGTTCCCAGATATTTAACTCGAATGACACCCTCGTTTCTACCAGCGGCGTGACGTCTCTAACTCCGTAACGGACTTTCTCCGGAGAGTCCTCTTTTATGGACAGCCTGCCTTCCGGGATCGCCGAATAATCCCAGCCCTGAGGTTCAACCGTGTTAACAAACTTTCTTCCAGTTAATTGGTTCTTCAGAACTTCTACTGCCTGATCGTCTATTTCGTTCCATGCCTCGTCGGTAACTGGTGCTAGTGAACGTTTTAGAATATCCATCTGTTACACCTCTCTTTTTTGTTATTCAACACTTCCCAGACCCAGATCAGCGGGTCCCTGGCCATCGGATTCTTCTTCCTCCGCTTCGCCTTCTCCTTCTTCCTCGATTTCGGTTATCGGTTCGTCAGAAAATAAGTAAGTCCTCAACTCCTCGTCCCAGCCGTCCATGTTTCGCCTGAGCCACTCCAGGGCCATGGCGGCGTGTTCTATCTCCTCGTCCCTGTTGTGTGCGAGTACGCTTAATTCTGATTCGTCCTCAGAAGCCGCAACCCTCTGATGGTACCAGCTGACTGCTTCTACTTCTTCTTTCAGGCTCATCAACGTACGGATATGGTTTTTGGCCTCTTCTTCGAGGTCTTCTGCCGGTTCATTATATTGACTCATGTTTTACCTCCTTTACTACATTCATAATGAGGATAACTCCCAGCTCGCTTTAACTCAACTTTGTCCCGTATTTTGCTTAATTAGGTTGCTGAGGCTCCGTGCCGGCCATTTTTGGGCTGATGTTTGAGCGGGGTTTCGACGTCAGATTTTTTCAAAAAACTTGGGGCAACCTTTTCATCTTGTGAAATTCGTCCCAAGTTAATAACCTTTCCTACTATGTTAAACTTAAAGCCCGATACAGTATGGAATTATTTCGAAGAGATAAGCGAGATACCCCGTTGTTCCGGAAATGAAGAAGGAGTAAGGGAGTACATACTGGAGGTAGCCAGGGAAAACGGACTCGAGTCCAAAATTGACGAAGCCGGTAACGTTCTTTTGAGTGAAGGAAGGGGAGATCAGAGCCCGAAAGCCGTCCTTCAGGCTCATATGGACATGGTCTGTGAGAAGAATTCGTCCGTCGAACACGATTTTACGAGCGATCCGATAGAGTTGACCCGGGAGGACGGCTGGGTAACTGCAAAAGGTACAACTCTTGGGGCAGATAACGGTATAGGTATGGCCCTGGCCCTGGCCGTGGCGACGGGAGATTACGATTTTGGCCCATTTGATTACCTGTTTACGGTTGATGAAGAAAGAGGGTTAAATGGAGCGTCGGACCTCGAACCGGAGTTCGTTCGGTCGAGAAAACTGATCAACCTGGATAGCGAGGAGTTCGGGGCATTTACCGTTGGCTGTGCCGGTGGGGGAAAGACGAAAATCGATTTACCACTCAGTTACGAAACAAAAACCAAAAAAGGTGCGGTAGAATTAAAGCTTTCCGGTCTGGAAGGTGGGCACTCGGGTGAGGATATAGATAAAGGACGGGCGAACGCAAATAAGTTACTTGCCAGGCTACTGGATGGTTTGTGGGAAGTGGGTAATTTTCGTCTGGTCGAGATGACCGGTGGCGACAAGCATAACGCCATTCCCAGGGAGTCCAGGGCCCTTGTTTCTCCGGGAGGGGAACGGTCGAATTTTAAGGAAGAAGCCAGAAAAAAGTTCTCAATTATTCGGGAGGAATACGAAGTAACCGAGAAGAAGATGTCTTTACAGGTCGAAGACGGCTCGGGTGAATTCGACCGGGTGATGACCAAAGAAAGCAGCCGTGCCGCTATAGAGCTTCTCCGGGCCCTGCCAAATGGAGTAATGGCGTACGACCAGAGGTTTGAATCAACCGTTGAGACCTCGACGAACCTTGCTTCAGTGAGGTCCGAAAGGGGTCAACTAAAGGTTCTTGTTAGTTCCAGAAGCAGCCGCGAGTCGAAGCTCGAAAGCCTGCGTGGTCGGGTAGAAATTCTCGCAGGAGCTTTTGGAGCCAGTGTTGAGCAGAACCAGGCTTATCCCGCCTGGCAGCCCGATCCGGATTCGGAATTACTGTCAGAGGCTGAGGAGGTATTCGAGGAACTGTACGGACGTTCTCCCGAGGTTAGAACGATTCATGGAGGGCTGGAGACTGGAATCATTGGTAAGAAAGTAAAAGGGATCGAGATGCTGGCTATAGGTCCGGATATAGAGTCTCCCCATTCCCCGGAGGAGAGGCTGAAGATAGATTCCGTTCGGAAGTTCTGGAAATTCCTGCTGGAATTACTTGGGAGTTTTGATTGAGTCGATCTTGACCGGTTCTAAGGGGCTTCAGCTGGAGAAAATGAGGGAAAAAGGACGATGTTCCCTTCGGATTTCAC
>CAZDMI010000172.1:0-2453 GCA_964506635.1 uncultured Thermotogae bacterium | reverse complement strand
GCTCGAGCGGTAGGTCAGAAGGGGGGACTTTCGGACGGGCGTGGGAGCCCGTCCTGCTTGGGTTGGACCCGTTCGATCTTAAACCCGAAAAGTTGTATTTCATTTAGTTGATTCATCCTCAGGTCAACTACGGGTGTTTAAACAAGGTTACTTACAAGGGACCTATTATGCGGTAAAATAATTCCCTAATTCAAGGAGGAAAATTATGAACGAGGAGAAAGAGTTGTCTCAGTTTGACCTGTTCGATTTTGAAGTTCCTCTCCAGGACCTGCTGGGCAGAGCAGTAAAAGCCGAAATCGAAGAAGCAAAAATCTATCGCAACTTGCTCAAAAAGAATCTCCCCGAAAACACCAGCTCCATAATAGAGGAATTTAAAGTTCAAGAAGAAGAACACGAGGAAAAATTAAGGTCAACTTTCGACGATTTCTTCCCCGACGAAGAAATTCCCCTGCCGCAACGTTCCGGGATAGAGATACCGGAGAATGTTACCAGGGAAACAACTCCGAGGGAGATAATTGAAAAAGCTATAGAGGCCGAACGTGACTCGGAAGAGTTTTATAGGGAATTAATTGACGAGTTCGAGGACAAGGAAGTCCAGAATTTACTGGGTTTTCTAGCTTCAGTTGAAAGAGAACACTCCGAGATTCTCAGAGATGAATTAAATAAGATGGAATAACCATTGGAAGTTTCTCGCATGTCATTAACTTTTCCGGGCAAAAAACTGTATAAAAGGTGTCAAGGTTTAAGTTTTAATCAAAACCTGGGGTCGAAGCATCTATCTGGGTTTGTTAACCCCCTGGCTATCGTCTAATCTCAATTATTTCCTTCCCTGGAGTTTCGCAAGTTGAAAGTATTACGGCCAAAACCGTATTACGTTTGTTATCATCAGGGTATCGAGTTTGTATTAAGGAAGAAGATCCGTATAATAAAAGTGGAGTAGAATTATCTACTTTATGACCTTTTAAATCCGGGAGGGGGTTCAAATGTACGGCCGAAATCTTCAAAACAAGGGATCGGACGACCGCTGGACCTGTACCCGCCGAACTTGCCGGACAAACAAAGGAAAAAGAGACCGTTTCTGGGATAATCAACAGAATAAGGAAAGGCTGCTCTGCAAGATTAACCTGTGTTAATTAACTCCTAATAAGGATAGATATATTTTTGATAGTAATGGGCCGGGATTGTTCCCGGCCTTTTTATAATGAAAAAAGCCATTTACCCTGTGATTAACTGTGTTTGAGGTTAGAATAAGACGAATGGTATTGTTGGCCGGAAATTACAATAAAACCCAAAAAATGATGGAATTATGGTGTTAAATAACGAAAACCGCGAATTTATCGACCTGACTTACCCCTTATCGCCCGAAAGCCAAGTCTGGCCTGGCGAGGGAAAACCCGAATTCGAGTCAGTTTCTTCGCTACCGGAGGATCCTGCCAACGTTTCCCGGATTAGCCTTAACCTCCATTCCGAGACGCACGTGGATTCGCCCCGCCACTTTATTGAAGGTGGGGCTTCGATAGATGAGGTGCCAATTGAAACGTTCTATGGCAAAGCTGCCGTTTATCACCACCCGGAGGAGCCCGACGGGGGAGAAATTCAGCTAGAAGAAGTTAGGAATTCGGAGGTCGAACTGGACGGGAAAGATATTTTCCTTCTGCATTCTGACCTTGAGGAAATGAGAGGCGACGATCGCTATTTCAGGGACTTCCCGGTTCCTTCTGAAGAGCTGCTCGATTGGCTTCTGAATAGAGGAATTAGCTGTTACGGAACGGACGCTCCGAGCGTGGACCCGTTTGGAAGCGACTCTCACGAAAGACACCATAAATTACTTTCAGAAGAGGTGCCGATTATCGAAAACCTGGCGGAATTAGGAAGAATGGAGTACGGGGAAGAAATTCTGTTTTTCGCTTTTCCTTTGAAACTGAAAGGGCTAGAAGCCTCTCCATGCCGAGCGGGGGCGGTTAAGTTAATTGAGGATTGAATAATCTTTCTAACTAACGTTATTCGCAGGCAAATTGACAATACTATCCTGCTCGAAATAAATATCACCCGCGTAGTTATGGCTTTGATCAACCAGGTGAGAAAATTTGAAACCCTCCTACCTCCCCTGTCGGAATCGGAAATGAAGGATCGGGTCAAAGCCTTAAGGGAAAAGCTCGAGGATTGTGACATCTGCCCGCTCGAGTGCGGTGTCGATAGGCTCTCCGGAGTTGCCCGGAAGGGTTTGCTGGTCCGACACCTGGTACTTCCGGAGGAGCTGGCGGGCAGCGAAGAGGTACTCCGTTTCGTGGCGGAAGAAATTTCAAGAAACACTTACGTGAACATCATGGATCAGTACCGACCGTGCTGGAAGGCATCCGAATACCCCGAACTGAAAAGAAATGTCAGCATGGATGAATACGAAGAGGTCATGGAACGAGCGCGAGAATTAAGCTTGAGAGGTTTGTGGTCAT
>CAZDMI010000171.1:0-2481 GCA_964506635.1 uncultured Thermotogae bacterium | reverse complement strand
GTCGGATGGATTATTTTATCCCTGGTGAACCAGTCTTCAACTTCCGAGTAGTCCTCTAGAACACCTGTGGCAACTCCGGCAAGCAACGCGTCACCAAACGGGGCTCCGACTCCGCCGGAAGGAACTACGAGTTCCCTGCCGGTGACGTCAGCTATTATGTCGGTCCATAGCTCGGATTTAGAAACTCCCCCGACCACGCTCGTCTCGTCTTTAAGCGGAATTCCGACCTCTTTACCTACCTCTATGTTGTGCTTGAGGCTGTAAGCTGCTGATTCAAGCAAGGCTCTGAATACATGGGCCTTGGTATGGTAAAGCGATAGGCCGGTTATCGTCCCTTTTGCTTTTGGGTCCCAGATCGGTGAACGTTCACCCTTGAAGTAGGGTAGGGCTAGAAGGCCGTCCGATCCAGGGGATATCTTTCTTGCCTCCATATCGAGGATCTGAAACGGATCCAGACCGGTCTTATCACCCATCTCCTCTTCTACTGCGCCGAACTGATCCTTGAACCAGCTTGCCAGTGCTCCCGTGGTTGCAGAACCACCGAAAGTGTAGATTTTTTCTTCTGAGTTAGCGACGTGAGGCATAGATACGAGCTCTTTCGTCAGTCCCTCACCCTCGTGGATTGTTCCCCAGCAGGTAGAAGTCCCCATCATCGCCACGTTATCTCCTTCTGCAAAGGCACCGGCGCTGAGTGCTGCCATCGGGGCGTCTATTCCACCGGCTACCACCGGAGTACCGGGGGAAAGTCCGGTATTGTCAGCAGCCCGGTCCGTTATTTCCCCAATAACTTCGTCCGACGCAACCAGCTTCTCCGGCATCAAATCTACTGGTATCCCCAGCATTCCACAGGCTTCCTCGGACCAGTCCAGTTTTTCCATGTCGAAAACACCGCCGATGTTGCCGGCCGAGGAGTAGTCGACGGCCAGTTCTCCGGTCAGCTTATATTCAATGTAATTTGACGGCGGGACGAAAGCGTCCGTCTCCTGCCAGACGTCCGGTCTGTTGTTCTTTAGCCAGAGAATCTTGGTATACCCGTAATAGGAGTCGACGTAGTTCCCGGTTATCTCGAATAGCCTGTCCATGTCGATATTATCTTTTACCCACTGTACCTCGTCAGTTGCCCGCCTGTCCATCCAGATCAGACAGGGGTGAACCGGTTCCAGGCTCTCGTTCACCGGTACGCCGGAGCCGCCATATAGACCACTTATCGCTACTCCTGCCACTTTTTCCGAATCGACTCCGGAGTCCTCAATTGCTTCCTCTATAGACTCGTTTGTTGCTTTCTCCCATACCTCCGGCCACTGCTGTGCCCAGGAAGGATGGGGCTGTTCAACTGAGTAAAAGGATGAACCGGAACCAACTACTTTTCCGGCTGAATTAACGACTACCGTTTTAGTGCCCTGTGTGCCGATATCAGTACCGACTAGATATTTTTCTGTCATTTTTCTACCCCTCTTGTCCGTAATCTTTCATGTATTTATCGTACAGCTTTCTCCCTTCCTCGGCGGGAAGCTCGGATGGTTCGCCACCCGATTCCGCCACGTAAGAAACCTTTGCGGCGTGCTCCACCGTCACCGCTCCTTTGAGTGCGTCTCCCGGGGTTGGGCCAGCAGTAAATACTCCGTGCTGTTTCATTAACAAAGCTTTGACCTTTCCGCCGGCAGCTTTGGAAGAAAATTCTTCTCCGATCGCTTTATCACCGGGGGGAACGTAGTCCGACACAGGGATGCCCGTTCCGAAAAGGTCGCCCTGCTCGGTCAAATAAAGCGGAACCCCTTTGCCCATAGCGGCAAAAGCGGTGGCGTAGGTCGAATGAGTATGGATGATTCCCTTTACCTCATCGGTATTGTTGTAGATGTGTAAGTGGGCCGGAGTATCTACCGAGGGTCTGAGGTCCCCTTCGATTACCTCTCCTTCTCGATCTACAACAACGAGGGTGGAAGGCGAAAGCTCGTCGTAGGATACTCCGCTCGGCTTAATTACGACCTTATCCCCCTTTCTTCCACTAACATTGCCGCTTGTGCCCATTACCAACCCGTTCTCCGGCAGACCCATAAGCGCACTGTAAACGTCTTCTTTTAGCTCTTCCAGCATTGTCTTACCACCTTAAATTTTATTTGGTTTTCACTCGATGCTAATCGGGTAGTTTCCGTGTTTCTTTACCGTTTCGTAAAAAGCCATCATGTTCTCTACAGGAGCATCCGGTTGCACGCTGTGAGACGGCCCCAGTATCAATCTTCCATCGGGAGCGACGTTTTTTAAGCGAGAAATTACCTCGTTTTCCACGTCTCCCGGCGACCCGAATGGGATTGTGTCCTGGTTATCTATACTTCCCCAGAGAGTGAGCCGATCACCGAATCTACTCTCTAATTCTTCTGGTGACAGGGCCTGAGGTTGTACGGGGTTTAATATATCGACCCCAATTTCTATGTAATCCTCGACGATCGGCATCACGTTACCATCAGTATGAAACGCTATTTT
>CAZDMI010000170.1:0-2493 GCA_964506635.1 uncultured Thermotogae bacterium | reverse complement strand
CAGTAGACAAACCGTGGGGTTTTAAAAGCTTACCTGCTGAAGGGCTTATTTTGACCTACGGTTACAGATCCGCTTCCCTGGAGGCACTGGGAAGGGTGCTGAGCGGTAAAGCCAAACCAGAAGCGGAGGTACCGGTTTCGCTTTAACTTTAGTGCTAGCAAAAGGAAGTGGGTTTTAAGCCAGCTGACAACTTGATTGGTAAATTCTCTTATTATATCATATATACCAATTAAAGAGGTGTGAAAGTAATGACTGCCAAACCGACAAAAACCCTGGTTGTAGCTGGCCTCGTCCTGTTTATGATTTTTTCAACTCTCTTTAATGCGAGAGCGGTAAACGAGAACGAGGACCTTAATGATTTAATATCCGATTTAACTCTCAAGGAAAAGATTGGACAGCTAATCATGGCTAAAGTGCTGGAAAGCCCCTCTGGCGCACCTGCGGATAGGACCAAACAGCTGATTCAAAATTTAAAAGTTGGTTCCCTCATATTCTATAGCTTTCCCAATCCCGAGAAGACAACTATTTATACAAACGAACTACAAAAGTGGGCAAAGAAAAGCTCCACCGGAATACCGGTTCTGGTTGGATCGGACCTCGAGTACGGTCCGAGAGCAAACGTCGGCGGCGATGCCACTTTACTTCCCCACCAGATGGGATTAGCGGCTACGGACCACCCGGAGCACGCCGAAATTGCGGCCACAATTACTGCCGAAGAGGGGCGTGCTATGGGTATTCACTGGAATTTCGCTCCTTCGGCCGACCTCAATACGAATCCGGAAAACCCTGTTATCGGCGTGCGATCCTTTGGTTCTTCTCCTGGTGAAGTTAGCAAATTCGTTGAGTCCGCCGTCCGGGGATACCAGGAACACGGAATGATCGCCACTCTAAAACATTATCCGGGCCACGGCAACACTTCGACGGACTCACATTACGGTTTACCGAAGGTAAGCTATAGCGAGAAGAAGTTACAGAGACACCTTGAACCTTTTCAGAGCGGCATTGACGCGGGAGCCGATGCAGTGATGACCGCACACATTCTTGTTGACGCAGTTGACTCCAGTTACCCGGCCACGACTTCGAAAAAAGTGATAAGCGGACTTTTGCGTCAGGAGCAGGGTTTCGAAGGAGTTATAGTTACCGATGCGATGAATATGGGGGCGATCGAGGATAGTCTCGGTAAAGTCCACGCCGCCGTGAAAGCAATTCAAGCTGGCGTCGACGTGGTAATGTCCGCCGGTAATTACTGGGATACGCTCGAAATTCGGGATGGACTCCTGGAAGCCGTAAAAGAAGGCGAGATTTCAAAAGCTTCCGTTGACCGTTCGGTGAAGCGGGTGCTTGAACTAAAAAAGGATTACGGTTTACTGCAGGACGAAGTAGTTAACGATCCTGCAAGGGCGGTCAAAGTAGCGGGGCGTGCCGAAAACAGCAAATCTGCCTTAAACATTGCCAGGGAGGCCGCCACAGTGGTTCGGGACGAAAAGAACCTCGTTCCGATCAATAATAAAAACAACAACATTTTATTGGTTGGCGTTAAAAGTTCAACCAATCTCCTTAAGGAAAAATTTAAAAGCACCTTACCGAAATCGACGTTAACAACCTACATAACACCGAGCGCTAGTCGCTATAACAGCTGGGCGCCTTCCTCGGCGGGAATAGAGGAGGCGGTAAAACTTGCAACAGATGCTGATATAGTAGTGGTTCTGACGTTTTCGGCCGGAAAACTACCCGACGCTCAGGTCGAACTTGCGCGGAAACTAGCCAATAGAAAAGAAAAAACAATTGTGGTAGCCGAGGGTCTACCGTACGACGTCAGAAAGCTACCTTTCGTGTCGACGTTTATCGCGACTTATGCCTACAACCGGTGGAACTCTCCCCAAGCAGGAAACGGTTTGATGGCCACTGTGGTAGCTGAACTCCTTGCAGGTAAAATTAAACCGGAAGGGGAGCTTCCTGTTAGACTTGAAGTGGGGAAAGCAAACGAATCGGGTTGAGCAACTTACTAAATAAGAGGTGGTAAATCACCAGAGAAAAACGACTGTGAATTTAGGCGGATCTTACAGTTGAACTTAACTTAAAGACAGGGGGTCAAAATGAAAAAGTTAACTGCTTCAATTTTAGTAATTTCTTTGCTCGTACTTGGTCTTTCCGGAATGGTAGCTGCAAAAACTCAGATGGACGTTTGGACTTTCTGGTCCAAAAGCTGGATGAAGCCTGCAATTGAGAACTTTGAAGAAAGTCACCCTGATGTAGAGATAACATATCAGCAACTCACCTGGAATAACGGCCTGGACAAGATAACGGCCGCGTTTTCCGCCGGAAACGCTCCGGACGTCGTCGAGCTGGGTTCGACCTGGATGGGTCAGTTCGTGGAAAGTGAAGCGTTGAGCAAGCTCGACGTCAGCGACGTCAGAGACGAGTATACCGGCTGGCTGGGTGCAACGGTCAAGGGAGATGTTTACGGGATTCCGTGGTTTGGTTCAACGAACG
>CAZDMI010000169.1:0-2506 GCA_964506635.1 uncultured Thermotogae bacterium | reverse complement strand
GATTAAGGTGGTTAAACATGGAATCTCTTCTAACTCCGGCCTGGCCTCCTCGGGTTCAAGCTACCTGAAAAAGCTGGAAGGCTGGATGAGCAGGGTTGCAATGACTCAGAACCGTGGCTAGTATTGTTATGTCGGTACCGACATATCGGTAACAATAATGGAGGTTAACGTGAGAGGAGTAAGAAGAGGTTTTCTGAAATACTATATCCTGAAACTGCTTTCCGAAGATTCCTATACGGGTTACGGCCTCATAAAGGAAATAGAGGAAGAGACTGGCTTCTGGGAGCCTTCTACCGGTTCCGTATACCCCCTGCTGGAATCCCTCGAAGAAGAAGGTCTGATCGAGGGACAGGATACTGACCGGGGTAGTTCGTGGGAAATTACGGATAAAGGGAGTGAAGCTTACGAGGAAGCATCCGAGGCCAAGCAGAATATGAGGGAAAGTTTGCAACAGTCAATGATCGTCTTTTCGCAGATCTTCAATGAAGAGGGAATAAAAGAAGTAGCAAACAGGATGGAGTCCGAATGTGGAGAGGAAGATAAGTTAAGGGTACAGGTACGCGGACTTCACCATCGACTAAACGATATACTGGACGATCCCAATTTTGATCGGGATAAAATAAGGGAGTTAATAGAAGAAACGCACAAAAAGCTAGATGAATTGGAGCTTACTGAGGAGTGAACACATGAGCAAGGTCATTGAAGTCGAAAATTTGACCAAAGATTACGGTGATCTCAGGGCGGTCGATGAAATAAATTTCGAGGTTTACGAGGGAGAGATATTCGGTTTTCTCGGTCCGAATGGTGCTGGGAAAACTACTACGATCAAGATGTTGACTGGGCTGCTAAAACCCACGTCGGGTTGCGGAAAGATCTCCGGGATGGACATCTCTCAAGAGCCAATGAAGGTAAGAAAGCAAATAGGGCTGGTATTCCAGACGAATAGCCTGGATGACAAGCTAACTGGTCGCGAGAACCTTAGCTTTCACAGCAGACTATACAACGTCCCACGAGATGTAGAAGAGGAAAGAATAGAAGATTTAAGTGAAAAAGTAGGATTATCCGATAGGCTGGACGAACGGACCGGAAATTACTCCGGCGGGATGCAGCGTAGGCTCGAATTGATCCGCGGTTTGATTCACCACCCAAAAGTGCTTTTTCTGGACGAACCTACGCTCGGTCTGGACCCTCAGACAAGGAATCGCATCTGGGACTATATTCAGGAAATGGAACAAGAGGAAAATCTAAGCATATTCCTGACCACTCATTACATGGACGAAGTTGAACTCGCCGATCGGACGGCCGTAATTGACGAAGGCGAAATCATTGCCCTGGATACGATTGACGCCCTCAAGGACGAACTGGGGGGAGATTTGATATTCCTCCGGACCGAAGACAACGAAAAGTCCCGGAAGAGCCTAGTGGAGAACTTCGGACTCGAGGCGGAGAAAGTCGATTCGAAACTCAAGCTTACGGTGGATAAGGGAGAAGAATGGATTCCAAAGTTAACGAAAGTAGTCTCGGAGGACATAAAATCGATCAACCTTCACGAACCAACCATGGACGACGTATTCCTTCACCTGACTGGCAAAGAGATAAGGGAGCAGGGCTCCGACGACAATTTCGCCAATTCCGGAGGCGGCCCCCATGGACACGCTTAAACACGGTGCGATAATCTGGTACAGAGAGGTACTGCGCTACTGGAGAGAGAAGTCAAGAATTATCGGTTCTTTGATGATGCCGTTTTTCTTTCTAATCATTTTTGGCTCCGGCCTATCCTCTTCGATAGGAGGGATGCTCGGTGGGGCCAGTTCCATGGGCCTTGATTTCAAAAAGTTTATGTTTCCGGGCATCATTGGGATGACGATACTTTTTACGTCAATATCCTCAGGGCTCTCCGTAGTAAGGGACAAGGATCACGGGTTTTTGAAGGAAATCCTGGTAGCTCCGGTGGAAAGGATAGCGGTAGCTGGCGGGAGGATTCTTGGCGGTAGCACGGTGGCAATGATCCAGGCAACGCTCCTGTTCATCTTTGCCCCGCTGGTGGGTGTCTCCATCACACCGATCCTGGTACTAAAAGTCTGGGGGTTGGTGCTGCTTGGTTCTATCGGATTCACCAGTCTGGGGAATTTCATCGGATCGAAACTTGACTCCACGGAGGGCTTCCAGATGGTAATGAACTTCCTGGTAATGCCCATGTTCTTCCTCAGCGGAGCTTTCTTTCCCCTGAAAGATATACCTATGTGGATGGCGGCGATAGTCAGAATCAACCCGTTCTCCTATTTGGTCGATTCGGTGCGTCAGTTCTTCTTTATCTCCATGGGCTTCTCGTCTTCTATGATGGCTAACCTGCCTGAAAACGGTCTGGGAATCACTATTTTCGATACCAGGGTAACGATATGGATGGACATCGGGATTATGTCGTTCTTTTCTCTGGCACTGCTTTTTGTAGCCGTCCGGAGTTATCACCAGATGGAGTAAAACTCAATAACGCCATGTTTACATA
>CAZDMI010000168.1:0-2540 GCA_964506635.1 uncultured Thermotogae bacterium | reverse complement strand
TTGGAATATAATTTATTGGAGATACTTCCCACCCAGGTTCGGGGGTAGGAGGTCAGTAAGGTTTTCCGAGCCGGGTTTTTGCCTCCTTTCCCGGCGAGGTTTTTCCCTGCTGTCCTCGTTAGAGGCTTACCCGACCTGGGTGGTGAGATTAGGACGTATTATGATATCATAAACGAACCGATCAGGTCAACTACCCAGTAGAAATACTTCGCTTCTTGTTTTGACGCAGGTATTGGATCCATTATCCTAGTTATAAGTACTGTTCTATAAAAGACTGAAAAGGGGGCAAGAAATGAAACAAACGGCAGAATACGGTTCCTGGGAATCGCCTTTGACGGCTGAAGAAGTAGCTTCGAGTACTGTTGGACTCAGCGAAGTAGATATCGTCGGGGATAGATCTTGCTGGCTGGAGTCTCGCCCGTACGAGGGAGGCAGGATGGTGCCAGTTGGTTTAAATCCCGACGGGAGTGAGGCGGATCTGATCCCGGAAGGGTTCAATGCCCGCAGCAGGGTTCATGAATACGGAGGCGGCTCTTATCTGGTCCGGGGTGAAAGGGTTTATTTTACCAACTTCGAAGACCAGAGGCTTTACAAATACGTACCGGGAAGTCAGCCCGTTCCGCTCACTCCGGATGATAATTTGCGCTTTGCTGATTTTCGCCTGGATAAAACTCGCGAGGGGGAAAGAATAATAACGGTCTGTGAGGACCATTCGGTTGATGGAGATCAGCCGAAGAACTATATTGCCCGTTTAAGTTCCAGGGAAGTAAGTAAACCAGAGGTTCTGGCAGAGGGTCACGATTTCTACTCCTCTCCAAGACTTAGCCCCGAAGGACAATACCTCAGCTGGGTTACGTGGGACCACCCAAACATGCCCTGGGATCGGACCAGTCTCCACCTTGCCGAATACGACGGTTCAGGGAAGTTGAAATACTCACGGGTAATTGCCGGGGGAGACGGGGAATCGGTGGTTCAGCCGGTATGGAGCCCGAAGGGAACGCTCTACTATCTATCAGATAAGGACGGCTGGTGGAACCTTTATCGGTGGACGGGGGAAGAGGAAAGTGTCGTGCGGAAGAAAGCCGAACTGGGGAAGCCGCAGTGGCAGTTTGGAGTCTCCACCTACGATTTCGCCACTCCAGAGAGAGTTGTTTTCTCCTACACCACAGGGGGCCGCTGGTTCATTTCGGAGAAAAACATAAAAAACGGAAAGACCAAAGACTACGACCTACCGTTTACTCAGATCGCCTCCCTTAAAGCTCAGGGTGATGACATTTGGTTTATTGGGGGTGGGCAAAAGAACCCGATGGGGGTAAGGCAGTACTCCCGTAGTTCCGGAACGATTAATACGGTTAGGAAGTCTACTTCGCTGGAGGTCGACGAAGGTTTTATTTCCTCGGCGAGGGAGATTGAGTACCCATCCCCAGACGGTGAGGAAGTGCACGGGTTTTACTATCAGCCGAAGAGCCGGGATTTCAAAGGACCGGATTCCGAAAAACCCCCATTGATCGTTATCAGTCACGGGGGGCCCACCTCGTTCTCCGGGGACGAATTGTCGGAAGAAATTCAGTACTGGACTACCAGGGGTATAGCTGTCTTGGACGTAAACTACCGCGGAAGCACGGGTTACGGGCGCGAATACAGGGAAAAATTAAAAGGTAACTGGGGGCTCCTGGACGTGGAAGATTGTGCCTCGGGCGCCGAGTACCTCCTGGAGCAAGAGGAGGTCGACCCGGAGAGGCTTATAATCCGCGGGGGTAGTGCCGGTGGTTATACTACGCTCGCGTCACTGACCTTCCGGGACCTGTTCGACGCGGGTGCAAGTTATTACGGCGTCAGCGACCCGAGCGAATTGACAAGGAATACTCATAAGTTCGAGTCGCGGTACCTGGATAGCTTGATCGGTCCTTATCCTGAGGAGGAAGAAGTTTACGAGGAGAGATCACCGATAAAGCACGTAGAAAAGGTATCGGCTCCAGTAGCCTTCTTTCAGGGGGGCGAGGACAGGGTAGTGCCTCCGGAACAGGCGGAAACGATGCATTCGTCGCTTCGGGAAAGAGGCATACCCACTGCTTACCTGACCTTTGAAGACGAACAGCACGGGTTCAGGAAGGAAGAAAACGTGGCCCGGGCACTTGAAGGCGAGTTATACTTCTATTCCCGGGTATTTGATTTTGAATCGGAAATTAATGAAGAAGTCCTGGAAATCGCAAACCTGGAATAAATTAGTTCCACCGGTGCCAGTGGTAACCCTGGTTTCCCTGTATTTATCACAGTGGGTGATTTAAATGTTTGGTAGGTTTAAGATTCCAACCTTTTTCAAAACGGTCGCGGGGGTACTCGCGGTAGCTGTGGTAATATCTGGAATTACTATCTACTTCACCAGGCAGCAGCAGAAGATATTTTTCACTTTTGACCCCGAAAACGCTTACGTGTACACCTTTCAAGAAGACTTCAGTAACCTTGATTACCGGGAAAAGCCTGACAAATCCGTAGGGTTGCTTTCGGACGGATTTAGCCCTCTCTGCCTCTTTGGGTGT
>CAZDMI010000167.1:0-2544 GCA_964506635.1 uncultured Thermotogae bacterium | reverse complement strand
TATCGCTTCCCATGGAAGTACCGTACACTTATGTATGTTCCTAGGTTTTTTGGTAGTTGGTATAAGTTGTTAGACTTGATGGGTTTCGAACAACCTTTCTACAGTATCTGAACCAAAGTAACGAAAAACACTCTTAATCGCTCTTCAAATTTATAGTAAATTACGAAACACGAAGTATCGATAACCTCGCTGCAGACATGCTATAAGACTCTACCGTCCTTACTCTTTTCGGCGGAATGGACGACAAAACCAGTTCACCGGCACGAGAGGGCGAAGTGGACCCACCTACTCTGGTGATTAACTACCTGGCCCTGTTTGGTGGCGTAGAAGTAAAGAACTAGTCGATAAACTTGTTCTGAAAGGGGTCCTGGTCTGGGGGATTATAACCAGCTTCTGTTTTTCCCTTGCCACACACAGCGGTGAAAGCCCTGAGACCCCGTTATTGTAGAACCTTCAACTGAGGGTGGAACTTTTGACTTATTTCTGCAACTACTTTTGACCGAGGTTCTCTACTTTAGAGGGAACTACAATTGTCCGTAATATAACGAGATAGACGGGAGATGGTTAAGTATGTGGTGGAAAATCACGGTCTTTACCCTCAGCGCGGTGATCGTGCTGGGAATTACTCTGGTGTACGTCGACAAGAGATTATTCGATGGAAAGGTAGAAAAAGAAGTTCAAGAACTTTTTGAGTCTGCAGAGGCCGGAGAGCCCGAAGTAATAACTGAAGAGGATCTGAAAGGCTTACCGGAGCCCGTCCAGAGACATTTAAGGCACGCCGGAGTCGTGGGAAGAAAGAAGGTAAACTCAGTCCGTTTAAAGCAAGAAGGTCGCTTCCGGCAGGGAGAGGACGGTTCCTGGATGAGTTTCGAAGCGGAACAATATTATACAACTGAACAGCCGGGCTTTATCTGGAAGACTGACATGAGTTTTCTTCCGCTCGTCTCGGTTGTCGGGCGAGACAAATACTACAACGGAGAGGGGAACATGCTAATCAAGCTCCCTCCCTTTATAAAAATAGCGGACGCCAGGGGCGACGATATAGACCAGGGCACGCTTGTCAGATACCTGAACGAGATTATGTGGTTTCCTACTGCGTATCTCAGTGATTACATCAGCTGGGAATCGATCGATTCCACCTCCACCAGGGCGACTATGACTGATCACGGAACAACGGTCTCGGCAGTTCTATACTTTGACGAAACCGGAAGATTGGTCGATTTTGTCGCGGATCGCTACTATGCCGGGGGAGACGAAACGACCCTCGAGACCTGGACTACACCCATTAAAGAATACGGCGAAATGGAAGGACTCCGTATTCCGGTAAAAGGGGAAGGTGTCTGGGAGCTGGATTCGGGGAGTTTTGCTTATATCGAACTTGAAGTCACTGAACTGGAGTACGGTGTACCCGAAGTGTACTAACGCTAAAGGGCATTTTGGAATATATTAGCAAACCCGTAACATCTGCCTGAAGCGAGGGGGGAAAATAACGGGTAAATGTGGCCGAAATAGTGGTTTTTTGGTACCAAAGACGGAGTTCCAAATGGTTAGATATTCATTGCAAATAAGTAGCCGATACCGACATAGGTGACGTTACTTATGCTGTGCATCAACATCGGATAATAGATACTTTCAGTCTTTTGATAGACCTTTCCGTAAACTACTCCCAGGACGAAAGCGTAAACCAGTTGATAAAAATCAAAATTAAATACAAATGGCGACAAAGACCATTTGATATGGGCTATCGAAAACAAAAACGCCGCGATAATCGTCTCTAACGAGATCCCCCATTTTAAAATTGTACTTTTCTTGAATACCAACAGTAATATGCCAATTGGTAACGCCCGGAACAGTATTTCTTCCGACGGCCCACTCAATAAGAACTGAAATCCCAGCGTTCCTAAAACATTCCTCGGGTTCAGGGAAAAATTTAGCGGTTCTATTGCACCCAAATAGTACCTTATGACATAACTTACCAGGGCATAAACCAGCATTACCCCGGTAAATACAACCACGTACTTTAGCCCTTTTCTTACTTTCCCGAGCTTAAAGCCGAAAGTGATGTTATATAGCTTCTTGCAGACAACTATTATCAGTAAAGCAATAACGGCCTGAACGAGGTGATGAACGGATATAAAAGCAAATAAATTATGAGGATCTATATTTCCATAAGTGAATAAATTACCAACGAAACCTCCAGCTTTGCTGGCCGCCTGCTGTACGGCAAGTAGTATTAAAACAACGCCACTGTAATAGAAAAATCTGCTGATCCTATTACCCAAAATTCATCCTCCTAAATTCGGCAAAATATTCTTTGGAATATTCATTAAACTTGCTGAAATTAAGGGTACGAAGAAAGTTGTTTTTTTACGAGCAACGAGAATACTATAACCGCAGCTACTATCGCCGCCCCGGCAGCGTAGCTAAAACCACCGGCTTCACCCCATCTGGCAGCGGTAATTCCCGTCAGAGCCCATAATATTACCAGTC
Organism: uncultured Thermotogae bacterium; assembly: GCA_964506635.1. Classification (GTDB taxonomy): domain Bacteria; phylum Bipolaricaulota; class Bipolaricaulia; order M55B111; family M55B111; genus JAGXLP01. Next base: position 54 of record CAZDMI010000167.1, on the reverse strand, counting down.
CGTAAACTGAGTCCCTGATTCTAAGGATCATATAGGCAGCGAGGGCGATAATGA
>CAZDMI010000166.1:0-2563 GCA_964506635.1 uncultured Thermotogae bacterium | reverse complement strand
AACGGGCGATCGGTACTACCTAAAAGGCCCCGCCAGGACTTGGCTATCTTATCTCCGTTTCAGAGAACTCCCGACAGCCAGTAGTCCAGGTCCAGCCAGAGTTCAAGCGCTGGCGTTCAAGGAAACGAACCTGAGCCTCAGGCCGTCAGACGCGACAGAGTTATTATCTAACAGGCCTCTAAACTGACAGGGGAGTCGTGGAAAATATGACTGATTTCACTGAGAGAGAAAATAGTTCTAGTAATCAAAAACCAAACGTTTTATTCCTTTTTACCGATGACCAGCGGTTCGATACGATCAATGCCTTAGGCAACGATGCTATAAAGACGCCTAATATGGATAGATTGGTTGAAGAAGGTGTGGCGTTTACCAACTCTCACATCATGGGCGGAAGTTGTGCTGCTGTCTGTATGCCGAGTCGAGCGATGATGCTTACAGGAAGGAATCTTTTTGGGATTGCAGGGAATGGTGAAGAAATTCCCGCCGAACACGAGACTATACCTCAAACCTTTCTAAAGAATGGTTACGAGGCTTATGGGACCGGTAAGTGGCACAACGGAACGGAATCGTATACGAGAAGTTTCTCAAAAGGTTCCAATATTTTCTTTGGGGGGATGGACGATCACTGGAATGTCCCGGTTTGCGATTATCAGCCAGACGGACAGTACCCTAATCCCCAGCCTGACAGGTTTGATACGGGAACCGGGGAGATGATGACGATAGACAAAATATATGAAAGACATGAATCAGGCAAACACTCGACTGAACTTTTTGTTGACGGAACACTAGATTTTCTCTCAGGGTATGGAGATAATCCGTTTTTTGCTTACGTCTCTTTTATGGCGCCTCATGACCCCAGAAACATGCCCAGAAAATACCTGGAAATGTACGATTACAGGGATCTGAAATTACCGGATAGCTTTTTACCCCGTCACCCCTTTGATAATGGGGAATTACTTGTGCGCGATGAAAAACTAGCAAAATGGCCGAGGGATCCGAAAGAAATTAAGCGACACATTGCGGATTATTACGCGATGATCTCCCATATAGATGCCGAAGTTGGTCGCCTGCTTGATCACCTGGATGAACAGGGTCAACTGGATAATACGATCATCATACTTGCTGGTGATAACGGGCTCGCGCTGGGTCGACACGGATTAATGGGTAAACAGAATTTATACGACCACAGTCTTCGAGTCCCCCTAATATTCAGGGGTCCAGGTATTCCAGAGGGCAAAGAAGTGGACACGTTATGCTACTTGCAAGACATATTTCCCACTCTCTGTCAGTTGACCGATATACCTATCCCCAATACGGTTCAGGGTAGAAGTCTTTTGCCGGCGATGAAAGAAAATAATTCGGAAGTGCGCAAAAGGCTACTCTGTGCTTATAGAGACCTGCAGAGATCTATTCGGACTGAGGGGTATAAATTGATAGAGTATATGGTCGAGGGTAAGAGACGGACGCAGTTATTCAATTTAGAAGAAGACCCCGAAGAATTACAAGATTTATCGAAAAACCCAGAGAGTGAAGACAAATTAAAAGAATTACGCAACGAAATGAGGAGTTTACAGAAAGAGATGAACGATCCGCTTGCGGGTGAGATTTAACGCTTTTCATGATTAAGCTCTGTGAGATGGGATTTTACCAATAGGGATAGTTCTCTATTATAGCGTTCAGTCCGGTTCGATTTCTTCCGTGCCCGGAATCGGTTGCTTGCCCCGAACCAGTTGCGTGATGCTATCGCTGGTCACGAGACCGATTACCTGGTTGTCTTTGTCCACCACGGGTAGCGCGGATATATTGTGCTGGTTGATCTTGTCGACGACCCGCTCCACTGGCTCTTCCGGCAGGGCCGTAATCACGTCGGACGTCATGATTGGACCGAGCGAACTGTAGTCGTTGGCGACGGCGTTGGCCACGTCCCAGGCGGTTAGAATTCCGGTGAGGCCACCATCGTCCTCGACCACGGGTATGTGGGTAAAATCGCTGCCAATGATGCACTCGGAGGCGTGTTTAATCGACGTGTTCTTGTGAATAGTCGGAACCTCGCTTTGCATCACGTCACGGACGAGCACTTGAGAGAGAAAGTTCGCGACCATGTGGTGGAGCTGTCCGGGTTCCAGGAAGAAGGCGTCGTGACCGTAGGTAGAAGTAATTTCCGAGTAAGTGACGTCGACGTCGTTTGCCTCGAGCCCGTTGACTATCTCCTTTGACTGGTAGGGCGGGTAAAGCCAGTCGGAGGTTATCGAGACGAGGAGGAACTTTGCCTTGACATTGGAAAACGCCTCGGCCAGGGAACCGTCCTCTTCCGTAAGGTCGAAGTAATCGACCGCTTTGGTCAGGTAGAGGTACGAGTTGGCGTCGAAGCGCTCGGCAAAGGAACCCCCCTTGTAGTGGAGGTAATTTTCGACTTCAAAGTCCACGTCGAAGTCGAAGTTGAATTTGCCGCCCTCCTGGAGCCTCCTGCCGAACTTCTCCTTCATCGACGTATCGCTCAGGTAGGTGATATGGCCGATCATTCGGGCAAGCTGTAGACCATCGACGGGCGGCTCTCCCTCGT
>CAZDMI010000165.1:0-2583 GCA_964506635.1 uncultured Thermotogae bacterium | reverse complement strand
TCACTTGCCACGTCCAGCCCAGCCATAGAATTACGCCGAGAGGCTTGGCCAGATCTGCCAATTGAAATTCGGGTTCGTGCTGGCCGTGGTAAGCGACGAAGGCGGAGACTTTCCAGACGGTTTGAGAACCGGACTCTCCCCCTTCGCTTTCAGTAGCAGTGACTTTAAACTCATTCTCGTCAAGGGTCGACATGACGGCGTTTTTAACATCTTCTGAGAACATGTCCTCGCAGTTCAGGTTGAACTCGGTTGAACCGAACCCGGAAACCCGTGTCTCCTGCCCGTTGCTGATTGCCCCCAGGCCGACAAATACCTCTTTCTGACCCGTGTAATCCTTGCTGTAGAGCGTATAGTATTCTCCCTCCATTAGTTCTTCCGTCGAGTTGATATGGATTTCTTTCTCCGGACTCTTGTTTGATTCCTTTTGAGAAGTTACCTCTACCCGGTGATAGGTTTTCTCATATCCCGACCCTGTGAATACGATGAAGGACCAGTGTACGAACGTGAAACAAACTTTACGCCCGCTGGACCTTATAGAAATGACTTTACCGAACTTCTAGCTGAAAGTAACACGAACTTTGACCCTGCAGGTCCCTACAGAAACGATTTCACTGAGGTTTTATATGGAGACCGGGCAGAGTCAAGCTCCTTTGGACCTTACAGGGCAGATTTTAAGGATGTTTTAGCCGAATAACTGGTAGGCTTTGATAACTTCAAGGAGACGTATCAAAGGGCCGGGCATCGTAACCCGGCTCTTCTTACTACCAGACACAATCTTTCCTTCTCACTTACCCAATAATCGAATCGGGGATTTTGCCGGCTGCTCCAAGCCCTAAACCGAAAGTCATTACCAAGTTCGGAATAACAAACACTAAACCGAGGCCGATGCCGAGAATACCGCCAACTATATTGCCGAGCACAACCTGCATTGTGACCTCCTTTATAAATTCAATTTACGTGAGTCGTTAAAACCCACCACAGCTTATCCACATTATCCTCCAGCTGTTGCCGTGAGTCCTGACCGGCTGATCTGATGTACTTTTCCGCCGTCTCGAGATTACTCCAAGCCACGAACTCCTTTCTGATTTATCGGAGGTATAGCTGTAGACCGAAAATATTTGAGATATGCATCATGTTTATTTACGATAAAAACTCACTCTATCATATTTTAATCTAACCCTCTTAACGGTTAATATCTTCTTCATAGAGTTATTTGAAAATGCCAGAAAAATTTATTTAGAGGAACAACAATGAAAAATGGGAAACTGAAAAAGATCTCAATTTCCGGCACACCATACAATAGAGGGAAGGAATACGGTGCAAATTTATCCGCTTTAATTACTAACTTTTCGGAATTCCTGCTGAAAGAATTTACGGAATCCGAGACCACAGAGAAAGAGCTTATAAATCAAACTCGGAAATATCTACCATTCATCAAAAATTATTCCCCGGCAATTTATCAAGAACTTCAAGGGATCGCTGACGGGGCGAATTTAGGACTGGAAAAAATTGCAATGATGACATTGCATGAGGAAAGACTGGCTTATAAAAATCTGGGTCAGGCCTGTACTACATTTGCTGCTACCGGAGAAGCCACTTTCGACGGTTCAACTTATTTAGGGCAAACCTGGGACATTTCACTTTCTCTTTGTGAAAATGCCAATCCTCATCTACTGGAGGTTAACCGTGAAAACGGACCCAGTTATATGGCTTACACTTATCCTGGCATGATGGCTAATGCCGGCCTGAATGAAGCGGGTATAGGCATTAGCTGGAATTCTCTTCCCCGAATCGATATTCAGTACGGGGTCCCAACTTATGCAATCATTGAAAACGTATTGAGGCAAAGTAGAATAGGGGACGCTCTAAATGCAGTAATAGAGGCTGACAGGGCCGGCTGCTTTAACTTCGTCATTGCTGACGGTACGGAAATATATTCAATTGAGGCGACTCCCGATGACGCTGAGGTAATTTATTCTCGGGCAAGCCTGGGCCATGCAAACCACTATACCTGCGACAGGTTTCGTAAAGAACAAAATTTAAGCGGGGATAAAGGTCGGAATTTAGATGTTGGGACTCCTGGATCCACTATCGTTCGGCATAACAGAATTAATAAGCTTCTTGATGAAAACTCGGGTAAAATAAATTTAAACTTAATGAAGGAACTAACTAGGGATCACGTCAATTACCCGGACTCAATTTGCCGGCACCCGGAGACCGGATACGGGGATGCGGAGGCCTACGTTTCTTGTGCTACATGGATAATGGATACTACCAATAAAGAATGGTGGATTGCTCATGGGGGTCCCCCCTGCGAAAACGAGTTTTCTGAGTACTTTAACTCTTAATCGGCGCTTTTTGCAGAGTAAACCGGATTTTCTTTCGCAATTTTCGATTACTTAATCCTTTAATATAAATAAGCAATTATATCTCAATTCTTTCACCATATTAAAAAGGGGCTTATGATTTTGGAGGTAATAACCTCAATCTAGCCTAATCTCAGAAAAAGCAAATAAATGGTGAAAACCGATAGCCGAGGCTTTCGAGCCTCGGTGTCGAGAAAGGTTAAAACCTTGACGAATT
>CAZDMI010000164.1:0-2600 GCA_964506635.1 uncultured Thermotogae bacterium | reverse complement strand
TTATTTGACAAATTTCAAATTTAGGGTATAATAATTACAAGATTGTTCATCGAGAATCCGAAAAAATATTGATTATAATCGATCTCCTGGGATCTAGGTTTTTACATATCATATATTAACGACTGTATTTTCATTCCTTACCTAAACTGAATTAAGATCCCTCGCTGAAAATTACACCGCTCCTTCGAGTTCTCGTTAGTTCCAGTTCACTAAATCGGGCCCCAATAAGGGAAAAGAAATAATGAGTTTAATAAGTTAGGTAATGGTCGGCAATCACGCAAGGAGGTGCCGAAGATGGAAAAATCACAATTACAGAATGGTGGTATTACCCGGAGGTCTTTTATCAAAAGAGCTACTGGCACTCTGATCGGATTGAGCGCCTTGAGTTCTTTCAGGGTAAGGGCCCAGAATGTGGTGAAACTGGGCGTGGTCTGGCCGCTGGGAGTTAATCCTGCCGGGCTGGAAATGCAGAAGGCTGCCAATTACGCGGCAAACTTGGTAAATACGGAGAAACCCTTTAACTATCCTGAATTGATTCCGGAATGGGCCGGAATTCCAGGACTAGATAACGCCAAACTGGAGCTCGTCTTTAAAGACCATGGATTCGATCCTGAAAGGGCTGCTCAGGCAGTGAAGGAACTCAAAGGTGAGAACGTGGCAGGAATTCTGGGGGCCCTTAATAGTCAGGCTACACTTAGGGCCAGCGAGGCAGCTGTTGATGCAGGGTTACCGATGATCACAAGCAGTGCTATGCTCTCTCCACTTACAAAGCGAGGCGTAGATTCATTCTTCCGGATATGTTCGGACAGCGTTCAGGGAGCAAAATCTTTGTTTGCCGCCCTGTCGAATTTTATGGATGAACTTTCCGCGGAAGAAAAAGCGCTAGTTCCTTCGAACTACGTTTATCTTACCTACGAATATCCGGGAGTTGAAGACGACCTTGAGATGATTCGGGGATTTGCCGAAGATGGGGTAGAAGGGGAATTCGAAGGGATATTTTCGTTCGATTCCCTGGTTATCGAGAATGACACCACCTTGGGTAAGATAGTTGATAGAATAGGATCCCTCGGTTTAAGTTCCGATGATGCATTAGTATCACTTCTACCCTCAAATGCAGCGTTATTCCTCGTCAAGAAATTAGCCGAACAATACTCGACTGTAGAGGAAAGACCTGGAATAGTATTTGTCGATCCTCTTCAGACCACCCTCCAGGGTTTAGTGTCAGAACTTTCCCCCGAGGAAATGGGGGGCTGGAGATGGACCTTGAGTAACGTTCAGTTCTTCCCCGGAGTATTCGCCGCTGACGCGAATTTCGCAACCGACTATATAGGGCCATTCAGAGATGACTTCGAGAAAAACGTCAACCCTGCAAACCCAATGAATGCTTTGGGCTTTACGGGAATCCATACATGGGCGGCCATCCTGGATAAGGCGGGTTCCACCAGGTCGTCGGATATTGTCCAGGCGGCAAAAGAAATTCAGCTTATAGATATCATGACCACAAATTGGAACGGGATTTCCTTTGGGGAAACTGAATTTGGAGACGTTAACGCGAACATAGATGTAATCCCTGGTACCGCCCACCCTGATGCGCAGGGAAACCTAGAGATCGTGGAATTACCGGGCGGCTTTACGCCTTCTTCGACCTACGCCAACTTGAATATCATAACAAATTACAGCTGTCTTATGAATTGTGTAACAATAGGTGTGGATGCCAATATTACTCAGTTTGAAAGCATCAGGCAAACAACAATAGACAACCACGCCAGATATAGCTGGGATTCTCATAATACGTCCTATTCTTCGGTGGACACAGATGTAGAAACTAACGTTGACACCACGGTTAAGAACAGCGCGAGCTTATTCTAAACCGATGCTAGTTAGCTAGGTTTACATTTACGGTCCCGCGGGGACGGTTTCCAGCGGGACCTCTTTTTGTAGGTTTCCGCTTTTATGGTGACTCTTACTACCTCACACCCTGAGTTTAGTTCTTGAAGAAGTGTTTGATCTGTTATAATCTGGTGATAAGCGCCCGATTGATTATTTTACTTAACTGTGTTATAAAGAGAAAAAGTACAGGAGGCAAGATGTCTGGCAAACTGGAATTCACCAGGTTCGCCTACTTTAGCGGTGTTATAATACTATCCTGCTTGATTTTGTCTCCTGCGGGTCTTTCGCAGGAAGAGCCCTGCGTGCCAAGCTTTACAACGAATAGCGGCTCTGTATCGGGCTATCCTGGTGACACCTCAATCCAACTGACTCAGGTAAATGTAACCGTGGGCTCCGGATGGGAATGTGGTGCCGAAATTGACCTGAATCAGCCTTCGATCAACTATATCGGAGGAGGGCCATCGCAGGGCACAATAACACTTCGCGATTCTCCAGCCTCGGTCCAAATCTTCAAGTCTCCGTACCCGGATGAGACGACCTTTGATATCATGATGGAGCTGTCCCCGGATCTTTCCCCGGGAGTGTACGAATTTACGGTCACGGTAAGTTCGACCTGCAACGACACCTGCGCCAATAATCCTCAGGGTTCCACAATCACTTCTGGTACGTTCACACTTACAATATTTCCAAGCGAGACCTACTCCTGCTGT
>CAZDMI010000163.1:0-2610 GCA_964506635.1 uncultured Thermotogae bacterium | reverse complement strand
CTACAAAGTATTCGGACACCTATGGCCGCGTAAGCGTCGAAACGTCCGATGGAAACGTCAAAAAAGCAAAACCGATCGTCTACGGGATTACAGTCCCGACCAACGCACGGCATCCCAAACTTGCGCGAGAGTTTGTACGGTTTATCATTAGCGAAGTGGGCAGAAAAGTGTTCTCGGAAGTTGGCCAACCGCCGATCGCGCCTGCCCGTGGCTTTGGCGAAGTGCCGTCCGAATTTGGGGACCTTGTAAAAACTCAAGACTAATAAATTTAATTAATGAAGGATATAAGACTTACGGCTCCATTTTCTCTATTGGCGATCGTCCTGGTGCTCTTTATCGGAGCGCCGATCGCCAATATTTACGGAGTTCAGTTATTTCAGGATTTTCCTGGGTTGGTCCGTGCTGCCACCGATCCGGCAGTCTATCAATCGATCTGGCTTAGCGTTTACGCCTCCGGGGTCGCAGCTTTCTCCGCCTTTCTCTTCGGTACGCCTCTGGCGTACATACTGGCCAGAAAGGACTTCCCCGGAAAAACCTTGATCGCGAGGATAATTGATTTACCCATGGTTATCCCGCATATAGCCGCGGGGATCATGCTCTACGGTATCTTCAACCGCTCGGGCCTGGTAGGGGGGCTCGTCGACGAATTCCTGCTTTTTGAGGACGCCCTGCCGGGAATAGTGGTCGCGATGCTCTTCGTCTCATTGCCATTCTACGTCAATTCAGCCCGGGAGGGCTTCGAATCCGTGAACCCCAGGTTGGAGCACGTCTCCCGAACACTGGGCCAGACGCCGTGGCGGACCTTCTTTAAAGTGTCCTTCCCCCTTGCCTCCTCGCACCTGCTGACCGGTGCTATTATGGGCTGGGCCCGGGGTATCAGCGAGTACGCAGCTATTGCAATTATTGCGTACTACCCGAAGACGGCGCCGGTTATGATCAGGGACAGATTTACCGCTTATGGGTTGTCGAGCTCGCGGCCGGCCACCATTCTTCTGGTTACGATCTGTCTCGTCACTTTCATCTTTTTGTGGAGCTTTGCAAAAGACCATGAAACCGACTGGCGTTAAGCTAAGGAATTTAACCCAGGACCTGGGCGAATTCAGGATAGAAAATGCTTCTCTGGAGGTTAAGCCGCGGGATTACTTCATGGTACTTGGTCCTACCGGGGCGGGAAAGACTGTCCTGCTGGAGACGATTGCCGGGATACACGAACCGGATGGCGGGAGGGTAATTATTGGTGGCCGGGACGTGGAAGACGTACCACCGGAGGACAGAAATATTGGATTTGTCTATCAGGATTACGCCCTTTTCCCTCATATGAGTGCCAGGGAAAACGTGCTCTACGGTCTGGAGGCGAGAAACGTTCCCAACCCGGAGGAAAAGGCCCACGAGGTCATCGATTTGCTCGACCTGGAGGATCTTGTCGACCGTTATCCCAGGACGCTCTCCGGTGGTGAAAGCCAGAAAGTAGCAGTTGCCCGGGCCATAGCTTATCGACCGAAGCTTCTGCTTCTGGATGAGCCGACGGCGGCCCTGGATCCGCAAACCAAGGAGAGCGTCCGGGGGGAGCTTGGAAAGCTGCACGAAAAGCTGGAAGTAACGGTTTTGCACGTGACCCACGACCAGGCGGAAGCGAAGATCCTCGGCGAGCGGATCGCGATAATGATGGAAGGTGGAATCAAACAGGTTGGCGGTATCGAAGAAGTCTTTAACAAACCGATAAACGAAAGCGTAGCCAGTTTCGTCGGTGTTGAAAACGTTTTAAGCGGCGAGGTAGTCGATTACGACGGGGAGCTGGCATGGATAGACCTCGGTAACTTCCGGATGAGCGCCGTTACTGAAGTCGAGCGGGGGATGGTGAACGTTTACCTGCGGCCCGAGGATATTTTCCTCACGGATCAACCCGGACATACATCGGCAAGGAACACCATTTCCGGGACCGTGGTCTCGGTCAGCCACCTGGGTCAGGTCTACAGGGTCCGGACGGATAAAGGGCTTAACTGTTACGTGACGAAACAAACCGTGGAAGAATTCGATCTCGAAGCGGGCAAGCAGGTATTTACCGCGTTCAAAGCGACTGCCGTCCGTGTCAGGAAAAGCGGGGGCTAGTACCGAAGGTTTCGCCCCTTCAAATTTTCGTTAACCAAAGCGGTACGCGACGAAACTCTTGCCAATTATGTAAGCAGTTGATCTGTTCCTTTCGTCAAGTTCACCCGACGGTACGTAAATATCCACTACGTACCCGCGTTCAGCTGCTACGTGGTAATGAGCGAGGCTCGCGAAGCGGCCTTCCGAAGACTCGATCGTGGAATAGGACTCGTACTGGGTGATGAGCTCGCTCCCCTTGGTACTGAAGCCCTGTAGCAGGTGGGCTTCTGATTTAATTTCCCCGGAGCTCTCGTCTTCCAGTAACCCGAAAAACCGAGCTCTGTTGTCCTGATAATAGCGGGCCAGTTCGCGCTGGTTTTCTACCGACCTGCCCGAGAGATCTACTTTGAATATAGCACCCCAGATCCCGTCTTTCCCGGTTAAGCGGAAGATGACGCCGTCCTCTTCCGGCTTAAATCGACTTGTAGTGTTCTTTACTTTCCAGTCTTTCGGGGCAATGAA
>CAZDMI010000162.1:0-2616 GCA_964506635.1 uncultured Thermotogae bacterium | reverse complement strand
CTGAGCCATTCGCCCATCTCTTTTATTATATATTATCGTTTTCTGAATTCAATTGTCTCTGTAATTTTGAATCTACTTCCGGGCCTCTGTTTATTTCACCTGGAATTTATTGCTTCTGTCCTTGCTCATTTTGTTGACCAGCTTCTGGAATGCGCCGTAACCTTCGACGGGTACCTCTGAGGCCTTTTTGGTAAACTTCCTCGTTAACTTGATTGTTCCATCAGATTTCTCGTAGCTGGATTCGTAAGAAGCCCACTTGTTTTCTACGCTTACTCCATCGGGCAATACGACTTCGGATCCCTTTGCAACTGATATTTCCGTTTTCTGAGTGAAAGTTGCTGGCACGAGCTGTACTGGGTATTTCCGCTCCTTTACGGTTAGACTAACTGACTTATCAAAATTTCTGTCCAGTGGTATCCTTAGTGTAGGCGGGGTTTGAAATACCAGCGAATTCCCTAAGCTATCGGCAAGACCGTCTTTTTTATAGGAGAGTTTCAGCTTCAGCCTCTTGTCCACGTCTTCGAGGTTGGAAACACTGAAGTTCTCCAGGCGCGCTCCCGATTCGAGCTGGCTCAGCACCCCTCTGTAGATCTGTTTCCTCCTTACTTTTGAATAAGATTCCAGGAAGGACTTGAGGGAGTAACTATTGTAGCCCGTGTGGGAGATCTCGATACTGGTCTCCGTGTTGCCCTTTTCGTCGATAGTGACCTTCTGGCTAACGTTGACTTGCGAATCCGCGGGGTCAAACCTGTCGGTTTTGACGATCTTCTTTACTTCCCCGTCCTCTGGTACGATTGCCAGTGCCTTCTTGCCCCGGTCGCTGTCCGGCAGGTAGTCGTAAGGACAGACATCGCAGGTCGGATCCATCAGGTCGAGACCTTTATCGGTCTCCACTGCGACTATCGCATGGTTCATTCCCTTTGCTGGCGGTGGCTCTTCAAAGTCCGTTTTCGCGTTCAATCCGGAAAGAATCAGAACCGGATGCGCCTCGATTCCAACTACGTCGAGCATGCTCACCATCAGCGTGGCCTTGTCCTTGCAGTCTCCGTACTTGTTTCGGAATACTTCGCTTGCCTTATGGGGCTGGACTTTACCTCTACCGAGTTCTATTGCGACGTACCTTATTTTCGTTGCGACGTAGTTGTATATTGCCTGTATCTTTTCTTGCTCAGTTGTTAGCCCCTTAGTCAATTCCTTTGCCTTCTTCCGGATTGCAGAGTTTACCGCGGCCCGACCTTTGGCCAGCTTCCAGAATTCACTGGCGTAATACTCCCAGCTCTCTATGGAAGTTACGAGTATCCGGTCCGAAATACGCCTTACAGGTGGCATTCCCGGTTGCTGGGTAATCTTGGGCAGGTTGCTTTGCTTCCACGTGAGTGTTTTCCGTCCCTCTTCTTCCTCAACCAATGGTGAAAGGTCTGCACCGAAACTGGTCCACTGTACGTCCATGTCCGTCGGGTACGAGACCTGGTAGTGGGAATTTATTACCGGCTGTTTGCTCCGGAAGAGCCAGCTGGAAGAAAAGTCATCTTTTAGAAACGAACGCTCCGGCGTCAGAGTATAGGAATAGTCAATGATCGCTCCGTTGGTCAGCCCCGGCATACTAATTACCTTGTTTTTTACGTCCGAATACATCGGGTAATCCTGCAACTTGGCCGGGGTGACGTCCCTGATCGCGTCCTTATCGGGTTTTATTACTTTGCCTTCGGGAGTTATAGTCCTGATGTGGTTAAGCTCGGGCTGGCCCGACCCCGCTATGTAAGGTATCGTGACCTCGCCGAATTTTTGTCGACCTTCTTTGTTGAAGACTTTGACCCTATTAAAAACCGTGAATGATTTGGTCGCGTTCTTCTTTACGTTTACAACGCGCTTATTCAGCATTATTACTGCGTCGGAGTTTGGGTAGTCGGATTTCTCCGGCGCGCCCTCGAGAACGTCTTTCGCGGGTTTAGGTTCTGCAAAGGCTAAAGAACCGGAAAGAGCAAGGGTCGCGGTTAATAAAAATATAGTAGCTAAACTGAGTAAATATCTTCGAGAGTTCTGCATAAAATACCCCCTAATTAAAATTAAACAAGTCAAAGACTTAAAGGATTATAAAAAAAACCGAATCGGATTAAAACTGATTTTTTCTCACTTCTCCTCACCATAGCTCAAACCCAGCTCGACGGATGCCCTGATTGAAGAACCCTTTTCAATAGAGGCGGATAGCTGTACCCCGTCGTACTGCCCGTCCCTGTAGACGAGGCCTCCGGTAAACCCGACCTTTGAATTTTTGTCCTTGTAAGACAGAGATATATTTCCATTGAACGCGAATTTCGAATTTGCCACGAAACTTACCCCCGTGTTCAAACCAAACATGGAACCGTCGGTTACGAATTTCGGGAAGACCATTATCGGGTCGCGGGACCATACGAGGCCAGCGGCTCCGGGTCCACCTAGCAACGGAATGGAGAAATAGGTCCTGAGTTCGGAGTTTTCCCAGATATCCAGTTTCATCTTCAAGGAGGCGCCCCCAAACTCCCCGTTCGACTTTTCTTTCGTTCGGGTTTTCCCGGTCCAGAGGTTGAGTTGTTGCACGTCTGTTGTCGTCGAATCGTAGGAAAAACTCCCCATGAA
>CAZDMI010000161.1:0-2617 GCA_964506635.1 uncultured Thermotogae bacterium | reverse complement strand
TTCCTCGGCAATTTTGGTGAAAGATTTGAGATCAACTAACTTCTTCTGACCCCCTAGATTTTCGCACTGCTTTTTTGGCAATGACGTCCAGGGGGGTTAACAGGCTCATATTTTCTAAATCAGAATCACTCAATACCAACCTGATTTCGGTACAGCCGGCTATGATAGAGTTTGCTCCTCTCTGCTTTAATGATTCGGTCACATCAATAAGTTTCTCTTTCAGTTTTTCATCCGTGTGACCGGCCTTAATCCCCTTTTCTCCATAGATCACGTCCATAATGGTCTCCTGTTCCTCAACCGAAGGCGTAATAATTTTTCCACCTTTCACCGAGTAATTCTCGTAAATTCCGGTTCTAATGGTGCCTGTAGTGGCTAATAGGCCCGCTTTATCGCCGGAGTTAAGGAGGTCGAGCGTTTCCTTGATCATGTTTAAGACTTCGATATCTACGGCATTCCTAATGTCACTGAGGAAGTAGTGGGCCGTGTTACAGGGTATGATAATTATATCGGCCCCGGCCTCCTCCAATTTTTTAGCAGAGGACTCGAGGTAAGGAAGGGGATCCTCTCCATCCCTCAAAATGGCCTCCGTTCTGTCCGGAATTTGAGGGTTATTGTACACTAGAACAGGTACATGCTCCTGGTCCGAGTCAGCCGGCGTATGGCTAATTATGCTATCGAAGCACTCCCGGGTGGCCTCGGGACCCATTCCCCCGAGAATTCCGATGGTCGAAAAAGACATGGATATCTCCTCGTTGACTTAGAATAGCTAACCGTGACTGAACAGCCCCGCCGTTACTTATTCAAACGGTCCCTCTACCAGAGTTTCTTTTCCCGCAAGCAGATGCTGCCCCCCGGCGAACACCTCTTCCGGCTCCAGCTCTTCATCGAGAACCACCAAATCAGCGTCCTTGCCCTCCTCTACACTGCCCTTGCGGTCAAAAACGCCCAGGCGTTGGGCGGGGTTTTCGGTAACCAGGCTGAGTGCCCGGGGTAAGGACAGAATATCTCCGTTTACCAATCCGGCAAAAGTCCGAAAAATGGACCCAATCCTTCCCCGTGACATACCGACGAGGTTTCCGGCCTCGTCGAACTCCGGCATGCTGCCGTTGCTGTCTGAGCTCAGGGTGACGCGACTCAGAGGGGCCCCGCTTTCCCGCAGGGTCTCCATCGAAGAACCCATACTCTCGAACTCGCGAGGGTCACCCGGGCAGGTAAGGTCGATAAATCCGCCCTGATTTACCAGATCTACTCCCTGTGCGAGCAGAGCCTCATTTCGCCCCACGTGAGTCGGTAAAAACTGAGTTAGAGGGATTTCCGATTCCTCCACGACCTCGAAAATAGGATCCAGACCTCCCGCTCCCCCGCCGACATGAAGGTGAACTATACCCGGCTCGTTTCCCAGCATACCTCCGACCCGTGCCCGGGAAGCCAGCCTGGCCAGTTCTTGAATTGTCGGTTGCGAGGACCTGTGATCCGATATCGCACACTTGACCCCGATGAACTCGTCGATCAGGGCGATGTCCTTCTTTACGGATCCCGTGAGCGTGGGCGAAGGCAAATGATAGGAACCGGTATATCCCAGAGCCGTAATGGTTTCGCTCAGGCCTTTCACCTTAGTCAAAAGGTCTTCCAGGCTCCGGGAAACGTTATCCGTTCCGAGCACGCCGGCAACTGTAGTTACCCCTGCTTCGACTATATCGGAAAGCGAAATTTCCGGGACCCTCGTCCTTGGTCCCGACTCTCCACCTCCTCCCGTGATATGAACGTGCAGGTCCACCAGGCCGGGAACTATTAGCTTCCCCGTCGCGTCAATTAACTCGACTTCAAATGCTTCAGGTATAGAAATTCCCTGGTCAACTCTCAGGATCTTGCTCCCTGCAACCAATATGTCCTTTTCTCCCCGGCCTTCAGGATTATAAAGCTGTCCCCCTTTGATCAAGTAGTTTTGCGAACCAGGGTCAGTCATAAGAGGCCTCCTTTTAAAGGAAAACGGGAACCCGTTATACGTACTGGGTCGTTCCAACCGGATTAAAACAAGGGCTGTGGATTACTCCAATTGAACCAGCCAAAATCGTCAAACCGAGGGGTCAGGACACCGATTTCGGGTTCAGCTCATCGCGAAGCCAGTCCGCGACGAGGTTGATACCGATTACCATACCGGTCAGAGCGGCACCGGGAAAGACGACGAGCCACCACTTGCCGGCAAAAATATAATCTCGACCGAGCGATATCATCATGCCCAGCGAGGGTTTCGTGTGGGGAACACCGACGCCAAGGAAGCTCAAAGTCGCTTCCAGCATGATAACTACGGCCAGTTCCACTGATGCAACTACGAGGATTGACGGAATGGAGTTCGGCAAAATATGCTTCGCCATAATCCGGAAGTCGCTCGCGCCGCTGGCTTCCGCCGCGTCAACGTACTCCTCCTCCCGCACGGATAGTACATTACCGCGCATGGTTCTGGCGTACTTTACCCATTCCGGAAGTGAAATGGCCAGTATAACCGTTAGTACGCCACCGCCGCCCAGCAGCCCCATGACCAGGATTGCCGTCAGGCTCACCGAAAAGGAAAATAGTACGTCGGCAACCCTCATGACCACGGCATCGAAGAACCCCC
>CAZDMI010000160.1:0-2628 GCA_964506635.1 uncultured Thermotogae bacterium | reverse complement strand
ATTAACTTTCTACAAAACAAATCAAAATTGATGAAACGGTTTTTCGACGAGTGCGGGTACGGTTAAAAGACCCGTCGTGCAGCTACTCTTCTTTTAGGTAGGCCTGGATGAAGGGGTCGATCTCTCCGTCCAAAACTGAATCGGTATCCCCAACCTCTACTTCGGTTCTGTGGTCCTTGATTTTTTGATAGGGATGAAGTACGTAAGAACGAATCTGACTACCCCACTCTATTTCCTTCAGTTCGCCCTGAATTTCTTCGATCTTTTCGGTTCTTTTCTCCATTTTCAACTGGTAAAGCCTGGAACGGAGTATACTCATGGCCGTTTCCTTGTTTTTGTGCTGACTCCGCTCGTTCTGGCAGGTCGCTACCACTCCAGAGGGTTCGTGAGTAATTCTTACTGCGGAATCAGTCACGTTGACGTGCTGTCCTCCCGCCCCACTTGCTCTATAGGTATCTATTCGGAGATCGTTATTATCCAGCTCTACCTCCACGTCATCCTCGAACTTCGGGGTAACGTTTACGGAGGCGAAGGAGGTATGTCTTCTGCCGGCGGAATCAAAGGGTGAAATCCTAACCAGCCTATGAACACCGGCTTCTCCTTTTAAGTAACCGTAGGCCCAGGTTCCTTCGACTTCGAGAGTTACGCTTTTTACTCCGGCTTCCTCCCCTTCGCTGACTCCAAGGGATTGATAGTTGAAGCCCTTTCTTTCCAGCCAGCGGCTATACATGCGCATAAGCATTTCCGCCCAATCCTGTGCGTCAGTTCCCCCGGCCCCTGCGTTTATTCCGACGTAACAGTTCTTATCGTCGAATTCCCCGTCCATAAACAGCTCTAGCTGGAAGGAATCCATTCTCTCGGCCAGTTCGTCAATCCGCTCTTCCAGGTCCTCCAGTTCGGAATCGTCCCCTTCTTCCTCGGCGAGCTCGTAAAGTACTTCTATGTCGTCGAGCTCTTCTCCCATACCGCGATAAGTTTCTAACCTTTCCTCCTTCCGGTTTGCCAGCTTGGACTTTTTCTTTGCTACTTCAGTGTTATCCCAGAAATCTGGTTCGTTCATCTCCTTCCTTAGTTCTTCCAGCTCCTCTTCAAGTTCCTCCGGGTCAAAGGTAATCACCTATCTCTTCTAGTTGGTCTCTGAGTTCAACAATTTTTTCCATGATCATCACACTCCGTAAAATACTATAGTTAGAAGTATTTTTTAACAACCAGGGCCAGGTTTGGCAAAGGGCGGATCGAACTTCAACTACAAAAAACCGGTGTTTTTTAAGACTTAAAAATTCAAAACTTGTTTGACCCAGAGGTGCTTCTTTCTATGATTTATACACTGTTAAAAACTTATTTAATTTTAGTAATCCGATGAAAATTCTTCATCCAGAGCTTTTAAGAAATATCAGAGATTTTAACTGATGACTCAATGAAAAGGCGACCGATGGTCTCTATATTTCTTGGATTAGTTGCTGGCGTCATCCTTGCCACGATACTTGATATACATTCAGTCCCCATCTGGTCTCTGGCCGGGCTAGCTGTTTCAGCAGTCTTGGTCCTGCTGGTTGACCAGCTTGACTTAACTCTCAAGCCCGGGGCGATTCTCCTTGCCACGGTATTCTTTGGGATGATATTATACGGCTCCAGTTATTTCGACTCTTCTTCCATTCAGGTAGAGACGAGGACGATCAATCAACTTAAGGGCCGCGTTACGAACTACCCTAAAGAGTCCGGCAACGGCCTGGAGTTCACGATTAAGCCCGAAGGCTACCCAGGCAAGGTCAAAATATTCCTGACTGGTTCGGGCAGCAGCGCTGTCGATTACGGTGACACAGTAACGGTTTCGGGCAACTTTCAGCGGCCGGGAAGATTCCAGGGTTTCAACTACCGCGAATACCTGCGGAAAAAGGGGGTTGGGCTCGTAACCTACCGGGCCAGGGTAAAATCATCCGAAAACGGGAGTGCCAACCCGTTACTGGAGTTCGGCTGGAGCCTCAGGGAAGCTCTTAAGGGCAGGGTTAAACGATTTTTACCCCGAAAAGGCGAGTTCCTGATAGCGTTACTCTTCGGGAATAGAGCGATTCTGGGGGATAAAGTAACCGGCGCCTTCACGGGAACCGGCTTGGCTCATCTACTGGCTGCTTCCGGACTCCACCTCGGTATACTTGTCGGGGTGGTCTGGTGGGCGCTAACCCGGTTCGGCCTTGATCGGGGAAAGATTTACCTGTTTAGCCTGCCCGGAATTTTTCTCTACCTGTTAGTAGTCGGGTTCAAGCTCCCGTTGCTCAGAGCTTCGTTAATTTACCTCTTCGGTGGAGCCCATTTTTACCTGGAGAGGAAGGGTTTGATCCTGAGCAGCTGGTACGATCGTTACCAGGCCCTGGCCACTGCGGCCCTTCTCTTACTGCTGCTCGAGCCCGAAGCGATAAGTACGGCGGGCTTTCAGTTGAGTTTCGGTGCGACCTTCGCCATAGCCCTCTTTATCGAACCAATCGAAAACGCTCTAAAATTAAAACCGGATTACCTTTCAGGGATACTCGCTGCTTCAATAGCCGCCCAGATCGGCGTTGGTCCAGTTCTGGCGGTACACTTTGGTCAAATTCACCCCTGGGCACCGGTAGCAAACCTGTTCGCAGTTCC
>CAZDMI010000159.1:0-2644 GCA_964506635.1 uncultured Thermotogae bacterium | reverse complement strand
TTGTACATAATTCGAAAACCTCCTATTGTAAAGCCAAGGAGGTAAAAAGATGTATAGAAAGGGACTATTTAAAGGTGCGTCTTTATTAATCACGGTTATGGTCTTGAGTCTGGTTCTCTTTTCCCCGGCGGTCCGGGCCGAAGAAAACGAAATGGTTCAACGCGGCGGTTCGGGTATTGCCCTGCTCAACCTGGATGATCTCAATAATGCCCTGGAGGACGAGGGTTACAAAGGTTTCAACGGCACGATGTATCTTGCGGGCGGTGGAGCTTACAGAGAATTTTCAAACGGTTTTCGGCTTGGAGGCCTCGGTTACAGGGGGTCGACGAAAACCTCCTTTCAGGACGGCAACGGTCAGTTCTCTTTGAGTTATGGAGGATTGCTCCTGGAAGGGAAGGTAAATATAACTGATAGTGTCGCTCTGCTCGCCGGAGGTCTGGCGGGAGTAGGGTCGGTTGACCTGAAGATCAACGAAAGTATCCCGGAATCATTTGATGCAGCCCTGAATAACACGCCGGTTACCCATAAGCTGAGCAAGGGGTTTTACGGGGTTCAGCCCATGCTCGTTATGGAGGTTTCGCTGTTCCCCTCTTTTTCGGTTCGGGCATCCGCCAGTTACCTGTGGGGACCGGCGAACAAGTGGGATATGGCTGGAAAGAAGTTTGGCGGACCCCTGGATAGCATCACGGCCCCGGTATTTGGTTTGAGCTTTCACTTTGCTGGCTCCGGGAGCGAAAGTAAGGACGAAAGTTCGTCCTGATAAAGGGGATGAACGCTTGAGGGAACTATTTGCCGACTGATGGCCGGATCGGACAAGGTATCGAAGTTAAACGGGCCGAGGAGGTCACCCTCCCGGCCCGTACTTGTTTTTAGTGAGATCTAACTAAAAGATTCAAGCGGCACTTCCTCAGTTACTTTCTCCGAACCTCGATCGAGTGAGGGTAAAGTAGGTCAAAAGCAACGTAATCAGGATCAGCGCAAGTCCGGCTATCGCCAGCCCGAGTCCGATCCCGCTGGCTACCGGGACCTTGGCGCCGATTGAAGCCCGGATGTCGATACCCTTTGAACCGTCCACGTTCATCAGTACCGTGCCGAACGTGCCTTCTTCTAAACTCCAGCGCAGGACCTGCTCGCCGGTGCCGGAAGCCGAGGCAGTCCAGAAGCCTTTCTTCGTCGGGGCCTCGGGGGAAGAGCTGCCCGGAAAGTTCTCGTATTCGATTTCCGGTTTTCCGACCGGATGGTGAAGGTCTAGTTCCTCGACCCGGTCGTGCTCCACGCCGCTAAGGTAACTTTTTAGGTCCTTTTCCTCCGCAATACCGACGAAAACCCCCTTGTCCTTATTGTTCTCTCCAGTGATCTTGACCTCTACTGAGTTCAACCAGTCCAGGATCCAGATATGCCCGATTTCTATTTCGGCGGGTTCGCTGGTTATAGCGTACGAGTCCTGGTTTACGTCGACCTTTTTCGTGGTGTAAAATCCTTCCGCGTCTTCCATGAATATGTTTGCCCAGAGGATCGATCCTCCGCCGATAATTAGACCGACCCCAATCAGGAATACCAGAGCGAAAACCGCAACTAGAAATATTTTTCCTCGGCTCATCTCTTTATCCTCCTTTAACTAGACTTATTCTCCCCAGCCGGAAAAGCTGAAGGCCGGATAACGATCAGTGATGAAGAGAAAGGCGTAAGCTATGACTCGCAGGTTCCAGTGGTATACCTCCACAACGAACTTAAACAATTTCTTCGGATAGCGGCCGGTAAACAGAATGGCGAACCAGGCGATTATTACTGCCATGGTGCTGGCCGTATTGAGGAAGAAGAGAACCACGTAATGGGGAATCGCAAGGAACCATTTGATCAGAGGTTTCCACCTGTGCAGGTCCTCGGCCGGGTCGGGGTAGTGAAAGTCCAGGTGGACTCCCTGAGGATCGTCAGTCGAGGGATAAACGTCAGTCAGCAGGGACAGATAAGAGAATACTCTGGTGCTGAACTTTGCCATGTTTAGATTCCAGTCGAACCACCAATCGGGGTACTTCTGTTGAAAGATAATCATCAGAGCCGTGGGTCCGACCACGAACGCGGGCAGGGCAGGCAGCTTCCAGTGCCAGAGCCCCTGTTCCCAGAAGAACGGCGCTCCGAAAAGGGAGCCGAGAATTATCAGTATCGGGATGGCGAGGATCAGCCGAAAGAACGTGGTAGTTCTGTTTAGCTGGCGATCGGGGTAGTCGATCGACAGTCGGGTAGGCTGCTCCGAGCTAGCTTCCTCCATGTTAAAACCTCCATTTTTTTCACGTATAGGTAGGTTTTCAGTTACCAAATATTGAAGTAAAAAATTAAGAGTTCCGCTATTCGGAACTTTTAGTAGACCTTGATAGCTAAGACGACGCGACCTTGAACCTGATTATACTGGTAAGAGGTGGTTTTACAAAGTGTTTCCAGGAATTTACCTGAGTTTTTTGTTGTTTCTGATTTTTTTAACTTTTATTTCAATGGTCAATAGATGAAAATTCTCGGTCAAGGTGTCTCCTTCGCAACTATAAAAAGCCGCTTTGCTTATTTGGCGATATTTAGCAATAGACATAATAGAGTAAGAAAATAATTGGGGACAATTTAAGTAACAGTAGCCCCGGTCCCCGCGCCGGGG
>CAZDMI010000158.1:0-2672 GCA_964506635.1 uncultured Thermotogae bacterium | reverse complement strand
GGCTTGAACGGTTCCAACAAGAGCAGGACGGGCTCCCACGCCCGTCCGAAAGTCCCCCTTCTGACCTACCGCTCGAGCTTGGGAGCTCGAGCTGCTGAGGAGAAGGTATATTTTAGTTCGCTTCGATCAGATTTAAGAGGGATTTCAAGTGGTGAAAGAAATGAGAAGAAGAATCCGAGTGGCAAAATATTAACCAGTTTAGTTGTCACCTGCAGGAAAAAGATTTAGTATAAAATCAAAGGAAGTACGAGTTTTCGTCTCAGGTAAGCGAAACAGCCACTTACCTGAACCAAATTTTCGGACCAAACCCGACGAGGGTTTATCAGGAGGTATCATCAATGCATCTAAGTAAAGTCAAGCTCTCTTTCGTTCTGGTGCTGGCGGTAGGACTGCTCAGCGTCGGCGCAGTTAGCGCGGAACTGGGTACCAAGAAGAACCCCGTTCAGTGGCTCTTCCCACCTTCCACGAACGCCACGGTCATACAGGATATCGGAAGGCAGGTCGCCGCCGATATTAACGAGATGACCGGAATTTACATTGAACCCACGGTAACGGCCGACTACGCCGCCCTGGTTGAGGCAATGAAAGCGGCAGAAGGCGACACGATGGCCACACCGACCACCGACCAGTACGCGAGGATCTATCAGGAAACAAACGGCAAAATTCACCCACGGCTAGCAGCTGTAAGGTACGGAACGTCATATTACTTCTCAACCGTCTATGCAATGCGGGACGAGATGGATTACCACCCGACCGTCGAGGGCGTACTTGATGCAATCAAAGACAAGACGTGGATCTACAGTGATAGGGGTAGTACTTCCGGTTACGTACTGCCAAATATGATTTTTGACGAGCATAACGTCGAACTGGCCGGAAAAGTTAAGAGCGGAGGTCATACGGCTTCTATCATTGCTCTGCTCGAAGGTCAGGGAGATTTCGCCACTTCGTACGGTTCCCCACCGATACCACCCAAAGGCGTTTACACGACGTGGGAATACGGAGATGACCCGGAAATGTGGATCTACAACCACCACCACAAAGAGCTGCTTCCCGAGAAGTTCCGCGGTCAGGTCGTTGACGTCAGAAGCGCAGCCGGAGAGTCCGGAATGTATTCCTACGACGAAGTAATCGAAAAAGTCGGTATTGTCGGGACCTTCGGACCGATCCCGAACGATTCAGTGACTTTCACGAACGACTTTCCGAAAGAGATGGAGGACGAACTCGTCGAGGCAATCATTCAGCATATCAGAAGTGAAGAAGGCTCGGAACTCTGGGGCGACCCGAACTTCTACGAATGGACCGACGTGGAGAGAATCAGCGACGATTACTACGACAGTTACAGGGAACTTGTCGGTTACCCCGTACCGGAGGAATAATAACCACACGAGGTCTTTTAGCCTAAGCTTGATTACAAAGGGGGCCTGTACAGAACCGGGCCCTCTTTGTATTATATTTTAGACATTTCTGCGAGGGGATAGCTTGGCACAATTAGAGATAAATAACTTGTCGAAGATCTATCCGCCCGACGTTCTTGCCCTGGACGATATCTCTTTTGAGGTAGAAAAGGGCGAATTTCTTATTATTATCGGTCTCTCCGGTTCCGGAAAGTCCACCCTCCTTCGCTGTATCAATCGTCTAATCGAACCTACAGAAGGCAGTATAAAGTTCGAGGGCGAGGAAGTAACTACCGCTCCGAGCAACGAATTGAAGGCCATCCGGGAAGAAATCGGAATGATTTTTCAGAGGTTCAATCTGATCGAACGTTCCCTTGTTCTGACGAACGTGCTAACGGGACAGCTCGGCGAACTCAGTTTCTGGCGCAGCATGCTCGGTCGCTTTCCGAAGGAAATGAAGAGAACCGCGCACGAGAAACTGGAAACCGTGGGGATACCGGAACAGGCATTCAAAAGGGCCGACGAATTGAGTGGGGGGCAGCAGCAACGCGTGGGAATTGCACGAGCTTTGATGCAGGACCCAAAGTTGCTTCTAGCGGACGAGCCTGTCTCGAGCCTCGATCCAGCCACCTCCGGCACCATTATGGACTACCTGGCCGAGATAAACGATCAGGGGAAAACGGTAATAACCAGCCTGCACTTTCTGGATTTAGTCAGGAAATACGGGACCAGGGCCATCGGATTAAAGGACGGCGAAATAGTTTACGACGGCCCGCCGAAAGGAATCGACGACGAGAAGTTCAAGGAGGTATTCGGTGAAGAAGCCGAAAAAGTCCACATTTCCTGACCTGCTCGGGCGAACCAAACCTCTCCTGCTCGACTGGCTAGTCTGGGGCTATCTCGCCTACACGACGATATTTCTCCTCAATAGCTACTGGTACACGCAGTACGTCGATTGGTACGGCACCCTGACTCTGCCACCCTGGGGCTGGGTTCTAACAGTTCTCGGTACGTTCTCCTGTGCTCTGGCCAGCGAGTACTTCGGAGTAAGCATCGGCCTCAAAGCTCTCACCGAGCAGGAAACTCCCCCGACGAGACCCTGGGCATTCACCAACTGGGGTCTAACTTCGATATTTCTCGTTGCCTTTACCTTCTGGGTCGGCTGGCTCACGACGGGCATTAACCTGGGCATCATAATTAGGCGTGCTCCTAAAACTATCGGACTCTGGCACGGACTCTCCCATCCCAATTTCGCTCATCTGATAGAGATCGATCCGG
>CAZDMI010000157.1:0-2703 GCA_964506635.1 uncultured Thermotogae bacterium | reverse complement strand
GTCGCCATCAGCTATCAATTTCGAAAATTTGGGCTTTCACCTGACCATGCCCGGAATCGACGAGGAGCTGACCTACCGGGGAATAGGGCTCGGTTTACTGGTCACGGCGCTCAAAGATAAAGTCAGGATCGGTAAACTCAATCTTGGACACCCAGCCATATGGGTCACTGCCGTGCTTTTTGGTTTAGTTCACGTACTTAGATTTAGCGGTGTGATTCATATGGATTGGGGGTATTTCGGGTTAACTTTTGGAACTGGTCTCGCTCTAGGGTGGATGACGCTAAAAAGCAGAAGCATTCTAATGCCAATCGTTGTCCATAATCTCTTGAATTTTTCTTACGCACTAACCCGGATGTTGAAATGAGAACCTAAAAATATTATTTTGTCTCCATACAAAGGCCCTCTAAAATTGGAAATCTTTAACAAATATCTGGGAAAAATTTGATAAGGTTTTAGGAAATGCAAGTTATGAAAAGCTTCCTTACAAGCAGACTTTTCCTCGTTCCGGTAATAGCTATTCTGGTTGGCCTCGTTGTCTTTTTCGTGTTTTGGAACTTGCCGGTGGCACGTCAAAAGATACGAACCGCCAGGATGTTTATATTCTTCAAGTTTGCCCCTTCTCGGTTTAAGAAAGCGTATTTTCGTAAATTGAAGAAAGGAACAGAAAAGATATACCTCCTTGGTACAACACACCAACACTTCAATTCCAATAAGTACAGTCTTTTGGATATTCAGGCAGTTATCAAAAACCTGAAGCCGGATCTATTGCTTGTAGAGAGTAGGCCCAAAGAACTAAAGCAGGGTAACTTGGGTGATGGTCCCCCGGAGATGCTTTTTGCTCACTTATTTGCTCGTTCCATAGATATTCCCGTAAAGGGAGTGGATTGGTGGAGTTTTGAAATGTCACCGGGGACTACGACTGAAAAAAGGGACGACAAAATGGTCGATAATATCCTGGGAGAAGCAAAAGACAAGGAGAAAGTACTTGTGCTCACTGGTGCTACTCACGTAAACACGTTTGTTCCCAGGTTGGTAAATGAAGGATACGAAAAAGTCAAGTTTGAAAAGGACCGGAAGGAAGAGCTGTTTATGAAAGATAGCGACCGTCTAGTCTTTCCGGAGAAGATGGAATATTATCTGCGAAAAAGAATTCAGCATGATAAAGAGTTACTCAAACGGCTTGAAGACCCCGAATGGAAGGAGCAGTTATCCGGAGTTATCAAGAGCTTTGAGGACATTCTAGCGACGGTAAAAAAAGAAGAGGGAAAACGGGGTGGAAAATAAACCTGGATAGACTGAGCGGCGTAATTCTTGACTGAACTCTTAACTGTTCCTCATAACCCACCGAATTACCCCATAACAAAACTGATCATCCGGCAGTTCAGGATATTTATCGCTAGCCTGCTCTCACCCTCTATCGGTTAAAAATTATCAGTAGGAGGGTAAAACCCCCTTCCAAAAATCTTAAGCAAGGGGGTAGATCCAACGGTCAGGGTATGATGGGTGATTCCAACTCATCCGAGATGAATATCTCATCCGCTGAGGCAATGGAAATAGCCCAAAGCTTCCTTGACGTCGTATACCCGGGAACGGAAGCCGACGAAATCCTCCCCTACTACGGCTACTATACGGTTATGACGACAAAAGACGGCGAACATTACGGCATGCTGAGCGTAGATGGCTCTTCCGGAGACGTCTGGTACCATACGTGGCACGGCTCTTACATTTCCGAGGTGCACAAGCACTAGCCCTCGTCAAGTGTATTGGAGGGTAATTCTACCGGCTCACAAAGGTTCCAATTGTTTCGAACTCATAAGCGAGATTTTAAGGTGCTTGGAATTTACAGCTGTTGCGGGTAAATTACATTTCAGGAATAATCAAGGGAAAGGAGTGGGCTATGACCGACGAAGACGACTCAACTTTTGTTACCAGGACTCGTTACAACAGGGTTGCTTCGATATATGACCTGATGGAAGCACCGGTGGAAATTTTTCTCGCCAGTGGCTGGCGAGAGATAATTTGGTCAAGAGTCGAAGGAGGCAACGTTCTGGAAGTCGGCGTGGGCACGGGGAAGAACATATCCTATCATCCTGAAGAATCCCGGGTTACGGCCATAGACATCAGCGAAAAAATGCTCAACCGGGCGAGCAGAAAGGCGGAAAGTTCGGAGGGAGAAGTAGAACTACTCAGGATGGATGCCCAGAACATGGACTTTGAAGACGACCGGTTTGAGACGACGGTAGCTACTTTCGTCTTTTGTTCGGTGCCCGATCCCGTCCAAGGGTTACGAGAAATCAATCGAGTAACGGAGCCTGGCGGTCAGGTGCTGCTGCTCGAACACATGCGGCCGGAGAACGAGCTAACGGGAAAGGTTTTCGACCTCTTCAACCCTTTAACAGTCCGATCATTGGGTGTCAACATAAACCGAAGAACCGTCAAAAACGTCGAGAAGTCGGGACTGGAGATCGAGGAGATAAAGAATTTAACTGTTCAGGGGATAGTAAAGTTGATTACAGCTACCCCAGGCCTTACTGAATAGAAAGCCCGTGTGATGTATTTACCTTTCTAGATCTGGCACCTGATGTACAATTCACCCGATGAGACATTAAATCTCTTGTTTCAACTAATTGTTTGTTTCGAAATTTTGTGTGATGAGCGAGAAATTATATAGGATAAACAGCCTTCAGAGCCGATCCCTTACCA
>CAZDMI010000156.1:0-2706 GCA_964506635.1 uncultured Thermotogae bacterium | reverse complement strand
GGAGTAAATGTGTGGATTTTGTGTGGGTTCTTAAATTAAGCCTGAATTAGTCAAGAACCCCGGCCAAGGGGCGGGGTTCTTGACGCAATATTTTAAGTTATGAGTGTGACCTATAGTTGCAAGCTAATCAGTTATTTTCTCTCTTGTCCTCGTACATCTTCTCATCCGCTTCCCTGAGTGCCTCCTCTACATCCCTCTCTTGATCCGGACTCCAGTGGGAGATACCCATGGCCAAAGTCAGGGGAAAATCGAGCAGATCAGTCCGTTCGTTCCATCTATTCAGTTGATCGTTAAGTCGGTTTGCTGTGTTGCTTACTCCCCCGTTCGTCTCCGGCATCATGACCAGGAACTCGTCTCCGCCGTACCTGACTACCGTGTCGGCGCCCCTTACGTTATCTTCCAGCAGATTAGCTACTTCTTTTAAGACCTCGTCCCCTATCTGGTGGGAGTAGCGGTCGTTTATCTCCTTGAACCTGTTTACGTCGATCATGAGAAAGGCCAGTGGTTTGTCGTAACGTTTTGCTTGTTGGAACTCCTTACCCAGAGTCTCGTTGAAGTAGCGGCGGTTGTATAGGTCAGTCAAGGGATCACGTATCGCCTGCTGGCGTAGTTCCTCTTCCAGCCGGACCCTCTTTAATTCCTCCCGCAGGTGGCCGGCAAGGATTTCAGTCAGTTCTACGTCTTGCTTGTCGAAATCAGCTACCTCCTCGGAAATAACTTGAATGACTCCCAGTTCTCCAATTGGTGAGCTGATGGCTGCTCTGAACCTGTCGGCAGGATCCTTCGCTTCCGAAAAGTTTCTCACGTCGTCCAAACATATGGTTTGACCTTTTTGCAGAGTCTCTCCAGCAACACCCTCGTCAACCTGGAAGCTTGTCGGGGCTTTAAAGTCTACTCCCGGGGAAAGGGCTTCGGAGACCAGTTTATCTCCTCTGACAAGCATTATACTGCAAATCTCAAATTCGAGGGCCCTTTCGGCAACATCTATGGTAGTCTGCAGCAGGTCTTCTTCCGTATCTTGTTGCTGAAGTTCGTCCACTACATCATGGAGATTCCTTAATTTGTTACGTTCCCCATCTATTGCTTGTTCTGCCTTCTTTCGCTCAGTAATATCCAGGTGCGTCCCGCTGGCCCGAACGGGGTTCCCTTCTTCGTCCCGTTCTATCACTTTCCCCCTGTCAAGAACCCAGATCCAATCCCCGGATTTATGCTGCATCCGGAACTCGGCTTCGTAGTAGTCGGTTTTACCTTCCAGGTGTTCGTTCAGTTTCTCTCGCGCTTCTGGGAGATCGTCCGGGTGAACCATCTCCTCCCAGGTGCTTAAACGGGGATCTAGCTCCTCCAAGCCGTATCCTAGCATCTCAGCCCATTGTTCGTTAAACCTCACTTCGTTGGTTTTGACATTCCAGTCCCAGGTTCCCAGATTTCCACCTTCGAGTGCTAGTTCTAGCCTCCTTTTGCTCTCCTCAATTTTTTTCTCCGACCGTTGACGAAAGAAGGCAGCTCCTACCAAGCTGCCGAAGATTTGGAGCAGGTTTACCTCTTTTTCTCCCCATTCCCTGTTTCTCCTGACGGAATCGAAGCCGGCAAAGCCGAAGAGGTCACTGCCGTGTGATATCGGGACTAACAGCAGAGACTGGATATCTCCTGACTCAAAGACTTCCCGTTCGGCTTCCCAGTTTTCAGGAAGGCCCGAAACGTACTGAATCAGTATATTTTCCTGATTTTCAAGTTTTTTCATCAAGGCAGGAAACCTGGAGTTCGGGATATTCTGTAAGTTATCGATCTGTGGTTCTATTCCTTCTCTACGCCACTCGTGGGTATTGCTCATTTCTTCCCGTTGCCAGTCGAACTCGAAGACGTAGCTTCTATCCACGCCCAGGAACTTACCTATCCGCTCCAGCCCCTCTTCTATTATCGGTCCGGGTTCATCGATCTTCCGCGCCAGGAACCTGGTAGAAAGTTCTCTCAAAAGATGCTCGAAGCGGGCCTGGCGTCCGCTAGCCTCCTCTTCGGCCTCGGTAACGTCTTCTATCAGGTTTAGCGCTGCCTCGAAGTCGCCCTGGTCGTCAAATAATGGGGTAGAGTTTATGGAAAGGAACTTTCTTTCACCATTTGGCCACTCCAGGGCCACTTTTAGGTCTCTTATCGGTTCGCCGGTCTCCTGAACGATTCTAAAAGGTAGGTCTTCTGGTGGGTAGTCGTTTCCCTGGAAGTCGATTATTCTCCAGTCGAAGTCCTTATAGCTTAGACCGATAATATCTTTTTCATTGAGGCCGAGTAGGTTTTTGGCCTTACTGTCAGCGTAGAGGAGCGTCCCGGATCCGTCGACTTTCGTGATGGCACACGTGCTAGTGGCCGCTAGCTTGTCCAGAGAAACCTTGTCGGGGCCGAGATCACCGTAAGAATCTTTTTCGGCCATGGTATCAACTCCAGGACGAAGCCTCAAGTCAGCTTGAGACACTTACATTTAGATTAACGCTGGAACAGTGGATTGTAAAATTATTTTGAGCTATGAATTTTTGAAAAGGTGCTCACATATTTTTCCATTGATTTTGAAAAGTTTTCATCTTGGCATTTGACATTCTACGGAGTATCTTCTCTGTCCAGGAGCACCTCGAAAGTTTTATTGACAGAATCCTTACCGATCGGATTAAGGTGGTTAAACATGGAATCTCTTCTAACTCCGGCCTGGCCTCCTCGGGT
>CAZDMI010000155.1:0-2742 GCA_964506635.1 uncultured Thermotogae bacterium | reverse complement strand
CCGCCGACCTTGGTGACGGGGAATGGGTCGAGACCAACCAATATACTCTCGAAGCAGAAAGGGCGGAGGACGTATACGTCATAGGTGACGCTGCCGATGTACCGACCAGCAAGGCAGGAAGCGTTGCGCACTACGAGAGCGGCGTCGTCGCGGACAGGCTGGCCAGTCAAGCCCGGGGAGAAACGCCGACGGCCCGGTACGACGGAAAGACGGTTTGCTTCGTCGACGGAGTGGACGGAGACAAGGCAACGTTCATCCAGTTCAAATACGGCGAAGAACCGGACCTGCCCGAAGAATCCAAGCTCATCCACTGGGCCAAACATTCCTATAACGAGGCCTACTGGTTGACCGCCAAAGGACTTTTGTGAGGTGATTTCATGAGTAATTCTCAGTCAGGAGATACGGCAACGGTCGAGGTAAACGAGGAACTCAAGCAGGCAATCGAGGAAAACCCGGAAGCTCTTGCCGGATTCATTCAAAGGCTCGATCTCGTCAACGAGGTGCTGGACATAGCGGACCTGGGAATCAGTGCCATGGACGACGAGATGGTTAAGACCTTGGTAGGCATGGCAACTAGGCTGGGTGAGCTGGTCGATACGGCAGCTGATCCCGGCACCGTAAAAGGTCTGGAAAACCTGCTCGGGGCAACCCGGGAAGCATCCGACGCCGACAATCTACCGGAATCGACGGGAGTAATGAGCTTGATGGGAAAACTCAACGACCCGGAAGTCAGACGGGGTATAAGCTTCTTGCTGGTACTTGCAAAGTACCTGGGGAAGTCGCTGGAAGAATAATTGAATAAAAGGAGGACGGGGCCAGCGTCCTCCTTTTCATCTTTTTTTGCAGAGCCTGGTCTTCATTCCTGCAATCGCCGTCAAGCTACCAACTATTCAAAACCGAGAAAGCGGATCGCCGTATTTTAGCCGTTATCACCCCTTCGATCGGGATCACCCTCGCCAGGAGTTGCATTAAGCCCGATAAGCTCCTATCTTTATTCGACGAAAACAGTAAAGAGGGTGTGGTTATGGGAGAATACGAGATAAGTCCAAAAGCATTTCGCTACGATTTAGACCTATCAATGGAAAGCGGGCGGGTTTCTCGCTACCTGAAAAACAGCGGTCGGGGGGAAATAGAAAAGTACGTAAATGAGGGAATTCAGCGCGGTAACGAACTGGTTGAGCCCAGGGCTACTTACTCAATAGCTCAGAACACCGAGTCCCTAAGAAAGGGCTACCACCTTCCCGAACCACTTCAGGAAACCGAACTACTCTGTTTCGGTATCAGCACTATTGGCGGGGAGCTGGAGAGCCGCGTCGACCAGTTGATGGAGGAAGGAAATTACACGTTAAGCAACGTCCTGGATTCAGTCGGTTCCGCTGCAGTCGACGAGACCTCGGATGAACTCGGGGAGAAATTACTCAGCTACGCAAACAAGCACGGCCTAAATACGACCCGGGCATTTCAACCCGGTTCCGGAGCGAGTCACTGGAAAATCAGGAACCAGGAACTGATCTTCGACTACCTCAAACCCGAAGAAATCGGCGTCGACCTAACTCCGTCTTTTACCATGACGCCAAAGAAATCCAATTCATTCGTAATCGGCCTTGCTGAAGGTATAGAGCAGGTAGATGATCTATTCTCCTGCGTCGGTTGCGAAAGGAACGGATGCCCGTACCGTTATATTCCGGAGAACAGAGGTCGTTAATAGGGAAAGGAGGAAGGCATTGAAAAAGATAGGTTTGCTTGGAGGTATGGGACCGGAAGCATCTCTCGAGTACTATCGCCAGCTAATATCACTGGCCAAGGAGAACAAGCCGGAAGAACGGTATCCCGAAATAGTTATTTACAATCTGAACTTCGAGGATTTTTGCAAACCCGTTTCTCGGGGTGAGGACGAAGAAGTATTCAATCTGCTCAGAAATAAGCTCAACGCTCTGAAAAAGGCGGGTGCCGATTTTGCAATGATGGCTTCCAACACGCCACACCTCTACTACGATCGACTGGAAGACGAGGTCTCGATACCGCTACTCAGCATAGTGGATGCTACGGCAGAAAGAGCCAAAGAAAGGCGACTGGAAAAGGTTGCACTTCTCGGGACGGAATTTACAATGAACGCCGACTTTTACCCGAGCACCTTCGAGGAATCCGGAATAGATCTCGTCGTCCCGAAGGGGGAGCATCGCAGTGTGGTGCACGACAAAATCATGAACGAATTGGTCAACGGAGAGTTTCGGGACAGTACGAAGGAAAAGCTTATCGAAATAATCGGGGGCTTAAGGCGAAACCAGGGGATCGACGGCGTAGTCCTCGGCTGCACGGAGCTTCCGTTGATACTCTCGGAGGAGGAACTGGGCGTTTCCGTACTGGATACCACCCGAATTCACGTAGAAGCCGGGTTTGAACTATCCCGAGAATAAACTATTCCCATCAAGGTCAAAAGAACAAAAGGAGGAAAGTAATGAGAGTCATAATTGCCGGACTGGGTGACATCGGTACTCAACTCGCCGAGGACCTGACTTACAGGGAGGGTTTCGAACTCGTACTCATCGACCAGGACGAGGAAAAATGTGAGTCCCTTTCCGGTGAGTTCGACGCTTTAGTTCTGCACGGCGACGGAACCGAACCCGAACTTCTGGAAAGTGCGGGGGCCAGGGAGACGGATGCCCTGATAGCGACCACCAATTCGGACGCCCTCAATATGGTCATAGCCGTTCTGGGAAAGAAGTTCTCCATTCCTCAGGT
>CAZDMI010000154.1:0-2753 GCA_964506635.1 uncultured Thermotogae bacterium | reverse complement strand
AGAAACTGCCGAAGTTTCGTCAACTGCTTCGGGGTCGCCATCTGACATGATATCAACCTGCCATTAACTTAGGATCGTGTCGACTATAAGAGCCAATGTCAAATAATTGACGTTCTATGGGATATTCAGCTTGCTTGTTGTAGTTTGAAAAATAAGAATCTCAAGTCACCTCAACCAACTGCTGACCAAAAAATATCCGATTTACCACCAGCGAGAATCATGGCGGACCTCATATAGTTGAGATAATTACCTAAACAAGGAACAGTGAAACCATAATATCTTAAGTTTCTTTTTCCTCGTACATTTTTCGATCCGCTTCTTTTAATGCCTGCTCCACCCCCCTATCCTGGTCCGGGCTCCAGTGGGAAGCTCCCATTGCCAGGGTGAGTGGGAAGTCAAGCAGGTCGGACTCCTCGTTCCATCTATTCAGTTCATCTTTAAGTCGATTTACGGTGTTACTTGCTCCGCCGTTCGTTTCCGGCAGCATTACCAGGAACTCGTCCCCGCCGTACCTGACTACCGTGTCGGCGTCTCTTACGTTCTCTTGCAACAAAGCTGCAACTTCTATTAGGACTTGGTCCCCTATCTGGTGGGAATATCTATCATTTATCTCTTTAAACCTGTTTACGTCCATCATCAAAAAAGCAAGAGGTTTATCGTAACGTTCTGCTTGATCGATTTCCTTCTGTAGTGTCTCATTAAAGTAGCGTCGGTTGTAGAGTTCCGTTAGAGGATCACGGATTGCCTGGTGTTTAAGTTCTTCTTCCAGACGGATTCGGCTGATTTCCTCGTTGAGATGGCCGGCCATTATATTTGCCAACCCTACGTCGACTTCCGTAAAAGCCCCTACCTCTTTTGAAGCCGCCTGCAAAACCGCCAAGTCACCAATTGGTACACTCATAAAAGCCCTCAATTCCGGGTTTTCGGGTTTTGCTTCTTCCATTTCCCTGACGTCGTCTCCGTGGATTGTTTCATTTTTCGTGTAAGCTTTGCCGGCGAGTGCTTCGTCTTTCTCGTAGGTGGGCAGTCGGGAAACCTCGATGCCATTGGCTGCAACCGGTACCAGTTTTTCGTCCCGGGCCGCGTAGATTATGGCTACCTCGAAACCGAGAATTTTGCTCGCTACCTCCAGAGTAGTCCGGAACAACTCCTCTTCGGTTAAGCAAGCCTGGAACCGATCCACCGCGTCGTGCAGCTCTTTCAGCCGCTCTCTTTCTTCTTTTAAAGCTTTCTGAGCCCGAATCCTTTCAGTTATATCGCGGTTTATCGAGAGATTTGCCTGTTTACCTTCGTGTTCTATCGGGGTAACGACTACCTCCGTCCAGTACTTGGTGCCGTCTTTTCTCACCTTCCGGTCGGTAAAATGCGCGGTTTCGCCGCGGTCGAGTTTTTCGTTTACTGTCTGTAGATTGGTTTCACGGGTTTCACCGCAAGTGAGTTCATCCAATAAGTTCATACCAATTAACTCGTTTCTGGAATATCCGGTCTGTTCTGTCGCAGTAGAGTTGGCTTCGAGTATTTCTCCGTGCTCCTCTCCTCCCATCTTTAGTATGAAGATGGCGTCTCCGGATTCCTCGAAGTACTTTCGGTACCTTTCCTTGCTTCTTTCTAACCTCTCGTTCACTTCCTGCAGTTCCTTTTCGGTCTCCTTTCGTTCGGAAATGTCCCTTGCGACCGAAAGTACGAGTTTCTCGCCTCGGAGTTCGATGATCCGAGAGCTTATCTCCACCGGAACCTCGGTGCCGTCCTTTGCCTGGTGGGTCATTTCGAAGGTTATTTGATTTTCGGAGGTAAGTTCTTTCATGATTTCGGGAACCTCCTCCGCCTCTTTTCCGGCATCAATCTCCTTTGGCGACATGGAAAGGAACTCTTCTTTGCTGTAGCCCAGCATCTCTGTGGCTACCTTGTTTACTTTCAGGAACCGACCGGGCATACCTTCCTCGGTCAATTCATGTAGATAGATGGCGTCGTTTGCGTTGTCGAATATCTCCCTAAATTCCTCTTCGCTCTTCTTCAGGGACCTCTTCAGGTTCTTCTTAGCCGTGATATCCTCTACGTAAGACATGATGCCGGTAATTTGACCGTCCTCGTCAGGGATGGGGGCGGTAGATATGCTCACGTCTATCTCGGATCCATCCTTTCTTTGCCGCTTCACCTCCACCCCGGAGAATGAATCCCCTTTCAGTACCCGGTCTCTCAGATTCCGGAACTCCTCTTGTTTGTCCTCCGGGACTATAGGTAGACGTTTCCCAATTACTTCCTCTTTTTGCCAGCCGAAGGTCTCCTCGGCGGCGCGGTTCCAGATGGATTTAACTCGCCCTTCCGGGTCGAGGTCAAATACGGCCAGTGGGGCAGCCTCTATCATGGAGTCAATCGGAATCTCTCTTCCTTTATCCATACCGATCTCCTTGACCGCGTTCAAGCGTTTGGTTGTCCAAACTCGATTACCCCTTCTTCAATCATATCAACCAGTACCTCGACAACTTCCGGGTCGAACTTGTCCCCTTTCCCTTCTTTGATTACGTTCAGAGTCCTCTCCTTTGTCCTGGCCTCTCTGTAGGGGCGTCTCGTACTCATTGCTTCCACTACGTCCACCGCGCCCAGTATTCGGACTTCTTTCGTTAGTTCGTCCCCTTCCAACCCGTCGGGATAGCCGGAACCATCGAGTCGTTCGTGGTGGTGTAAGGTCATCTCCGCAACCGGCCACGGGAAATCGGTATCCTCGAGGATCTGATTGTAGCCCACCTTCGGGT
>CAZDMI010000153.1:0-2773 GCA_964506635.1 uncultured Thermotogae bacterium | reverse complement strand
TATCGGTATCAGTTTAGCAGTTAAGACACTTATCAAAACTGCTCCCCCAAATACATTCCCGAAAAGCCTGAAAGAATGCGAAATTGGTTTCGCTATCTCGGAAATGATATTCATCGGTAACATGAACGAGTAAGGTTCCGCAAATGATTTCAGGTAACTTCCCGTTCCGTTTAGCTTCATCCCGAAATAATGTGAAACCAAAAAAACGAGCAAAGCGAAGCTGAGCGGTATGTTAAAATCCTGTGTAGGGGAAGAGAGCCCCGGCACGACCGCGATCCAATTTGAAACGGTGATAAAGATGAACAAAGTTGAAATAAAGGAGAAAAGCTGTGCCTGTAGCCGCTCCGACTCAAAGGCATCCGAAAACTGTTCTTCAAGCAAATTTATCAGGGATTCTAATACTACCAGCCTTCCGGAAGGTTCCTCTTCTACATCCTGGTTTAACCCCTGTCTTAACCACCAGGCAAAGGCGATTATTATCGCCATAACGATCCAGGACATTATGAGTGTAACGATATCCAGGCCAAAAGCGTCGGAACCTCCAACCCGTAATACTAACTTTTCTCCCAGATGTTCAAGCATCTTTAACCTCCTGATCGACTATTTTTCAAAGCTTCCCTGAAGCGCAGTACAAAGCCTGGAATAATAACTCCCCCGGCCGCTGCAAAAAAGTTCAGCCATTCCGTCAGAGTCGTAAAAACTAGCCCCAGCCCGTAGATCAGGAACCGGGCAAGCGCAACCAGGGAAACTCTACGTGCTATTTTACCGCCCTCAGCACTTTTCTCTTCTTCACCGATCAACTCGGCGGTCCAGCTGACCAAAAAACCATTAAGCGCTAAAGCAATGGTCAAGCCGTACCAGAGACCAAAGGCAAAACTGCTGCCCAGGGTAAAAAACAGTACTTCACCCAGCACTAAACCAATAACAACTATCCATTTTACTGGGAATATTCCGGAAAAAGTAATAAGGTTTCAATTCTCCCTTACAATTCTAGATCAGCTAAATGGATCCGGAGATTTTGAATAGACCCTGATTCCTAAACTGACCTTACCTGGTCGGTTTTATTGTCAACCAGTTCGTCGACCTCGTCCGTCATGGAGGAAGTAATTTCGTCGACCTCGTCCTTCAGCATGTACATGTCGTCCTCAGTTATTTCCCCTTCCTCCTCCTGGGCCTCTATCTCCTTGTTTGTATCCCGTCTTATATTTCGAATGGAAACTTTGGTCTCTTCGGCCTTTTCCTCGATCATGTCCACCAGCTCTTCCCGCCTTTCTCCCGAAAGCTTCGGAACGGGAACCCGAACGATTTCTCCATCGTTACTCGGATTAAGGCCGAGTTCCGCTTCCATCAGCGCCTTCTCTATTGCCCCTATCTGGCTGCTGTCGTACGGTTGCACCACCAGCAAGCCGCTCTCAGGTGCCGAAATGTTCGATATCTGATTTAGCGGCGTATCGGTCCCGTAGTACTCTACTTTAATGTCCTCTATCATGGCTGGGTTTGCCTGGCCGACGTGAATTTTGGCCAGCTCTTCCTGCAGGGTACTGACCGCCCCCTTCATCTCTTCCTTCATCTCCGGTACGGGATTTGAATTACTCAATTTATCCACTCCCTGCTTCAGTTGTTATAATACTGTTACTAAATACACCGGCTCACTTCAAGAATGACTTGTAATTGAACGAACAATTATCGATATATTGTAGTGGTTTCGAATTCCGTTTCAAACGCTTTGGCGGAAATTACCAAATTTTCCCGAGATGATTGTTAATTTACAGTATCCTGGAGGGTGAAACACAGCTGGACCGATGCCGGAACCGTATTAAGCACCAGGAAAGTACCCCAAGAATTCTAACGGAAGTGCCTCGTGTAAACCCAGTAAGACAGTATACCTCCTATGGCACCGGGAGAACCCAGGAGCACGGTGACAACTATCAAAACGACTATCATGGCAAGCCTGGCTTTTAACGGAAAACCCTCACCCCTGGCATCCCAATCCAAGCCGACGATAGCGATTCCAAGTATCAGTGCCTGAAAGAAAAACCAGATTACCTCGGACTGAGTTACCCCCAATTTACAATTTACCCCCATCTTTCGGTCAAATCTCAGTCGGACTGGTTGTTAAGCGAGTGAACTGTCCTCAGCAAGCTAAGTTCGAGGTTCTTTGCCAGCTCCGGCCTTTCCTCAATCAAGTTTTCCTTCTCCCCCGGGTCCTTTTCCCTGTCGTAGAGTTCAGGTTCCTTGCCTTCGTCCAGCGGAAGCAGATAGGTCCATCTCTCCGTTCTCAGGTACCATTCCCTGTTGTGGTGCCCTCCGATCGCGAAATCCCGTATCTCGTCTACTTCGCCCTCGATGAGGGGGACCAAAGACTGACCGCCCAGCTTCTGACGGGATGCCTTGCTGGTCAGATCCTGGGGAAATATGTTTTCGGCCTCCCCGGACTGCTTCGGCTCCGTAAACTCGAGGGTCAACTCCTCGGAATCTATATCAAGCAGGTCGAGAAACGTCGGCATCAGGTCCACCGTCTGGACTACCGATTCGACTTTCTGTCCTGCCCATCGGTTATCCGGACCTTTCATTATCCATGGAATCTTAACCAGGTTCTGATAGTTCTTCGGCCGGGCCTTTCTAACGTAACCGTGTTCCCCGAAAGGTTCACCGTGATCGCTGGTAAATACAAGCAAGGTATCGTCGTAAAGCCCGAGACCCTTCATGGCTTCGATTATATCGCCGACGTACTTGTCCACCATAGTTACTTCCCCGGCGTAGAGGTTTTTCG
>CAZDMI010000152.1:0-2814 GCA_964506635.1 uncultured Thermotogae bacterium | reverse complement strand
GAACTCGCCCCAGAGCCGCCATTGGTGCTTAATCGGCTTATTTCAGTCCAGCTCCGCCGGAAAGGTCGAAATTATTGACTTGGAGGATAGACGCCCTACCATTAAATCGATTCGGTTCTGGGTTACGAATAGCCAGCGGTTATTGGTAAAATTTTACGATTAAGCTAAGACGATTCAGTTGTCGAGTTAACAAATATAGATGAAATTCATCGTGATTTTTACCGAAATAGGAAAATTCAGCAAGGAGGTATTCGGTGGTTAAGTTCTTACACACGGCCGATTGGCAGCTGGGCCAGACCCTGAAAATGGTGGGTCCCGACCGGGCCGAGGAGTTAAGAGAAGCGAGGCTGCGCTCGGTCAGAAATTTACTCGCGCTCGCCAGGGAGGAAGACGTTGATTTTATCCTGTCCGCAGGCGATAACTTCGAATCAAACCAGGTCAGCAACCGGCTGGTCAGAAGTGCTATTAGTACTCTGAACGAGTTTTCGACGATACCTATTTGTATAGTTCCGGGCAATCACGATCCACTGATGGAGGACTATCCCTTTACTCGTGGAGTTTCCGACCGCCTGGGTGATCACGTGCATATTTTGACCGAGCAAGAACCGGTAGAAATTCCCGGGAAGGATGCGACGATATACCCCGGAATATGCCAGGAGAAGAAGGATTCGAATAGCCCGATTGACTGGATTCCACCGAGGGAAGGTGAAGAGGGAGTGAGGATTGGTCTGGCCCACGGAAGCTGGCAGGTGCTGCCGGACTTGCCGAGGGACGATTATCCAATTGACGAGGATGCCGCCGAGAACCTGGAGCTTGATTATCTAGCCCTTGGGCACTGGCATTCTACATTCCCCGACCCCGAGGAAGATACGAGTAGGACGTTTTACTCGGGGACGCCGGAGCCGACGTCGTTCGAGGAAGGAGATAGCGGCAACGTACTGATAGTGGAGATAGGTTCGCCCCGGGAGCAACCAGAAGTTGCCAGGGAAAAGGTAGCTGAGTACAGCTGGATACAGAAGGAGGCTAATATAAGCGATGAGACCTCGGTCGATTCGCTTGAAGAAGAACTCCTGAACCTGAAGGGCGATCCGGAAAAGACCCTTCTCAGCTTGGAAGTTGAGGGCACAATATCTTTAGACGTCGCGAGCAGATACGAGGTCCTCACCGCCGAACTGGAGGATCAGTTCTACTTTCTCAGGGACGAAGGATCCGAACTAAGCTTCGTTCCCACGGACGAGGAAACCAGGCAGCTGGTCACCGGTAAAGGCTGGCTAAAAGGCGCCGTCGACAAGTTGAAGAAGCTGGTTTCGGGTGACGAGACTTACGTCTCGGAAGAATGGTCGTTTGACGAACCACCGACAAAGGAAGAAGCGGAAAGAGCCCTTGCGTTAATTTATGCAAAGCTGAACGAGGAGGAAGGCTAAGATGTATTTTCAGCGGATAGCAATCGAGAACTGGGCCGGATTATACGATCAAAAAATCCTGCTTGAGCTGGAAAAAGACTTAAACGTCGTCCTTGGCCCCAACGAATCGGGAAAAAGCACGTTGATGAACGCACTGAAGCTTGCGTTTACGACCAAAGCTTCCTCCCGGAAACAGGCCGTGAGAAACGTCCAGCCGTGGAATACCGAGTTAAAACCGAAAATCGAGCTGGAATTTCGAGCCGGGGACAAAGACTACAGGCTGAAAAAGACCTTTCTAAAGAGTTCCGGAAACGCGGAGTTCCTGGAGCACGTCGGCAACGAAGGTTGGATGAAAGTAGCGGAGGACGATGCAGCCCATAACAGATTCCTGGATACGCTCGATTCGACCGAAGGAGAGGGCTTTTTCAACACGCTCTGGGTACCTCAGGGCGAAAGCTTCGACATCGATATGTCTCAGGGTTTGACTGAAAGGATAAAGCAGGCCGTTGGAACAACTACATCGGGGGCCGGAGACAGGATCCTCGCCTACGCGGTTAGCAAGGTAGGTAATGAAGATAATAGCGGCTGGCTAACCCCGAGCACGCGGAAGGTCGCCTCGGGATCACCCTGGGACGAGGCGCAAGAAGAACTGAACCGCCTGGAAAAGGGTCTGGAAAAACTCGAAGAAAAACGAGAGGCCCATCGGGAAAACCTCAAAAGAATCCAGAACCTCAGGCGGGAAAAGGGGAGGTTCGAGAAGAGACGCGCCGAGAAGAAAGAAAAGCTGGAAGAGCAGCAGGAGAAAAAGGACGAGTGGGAGGAGTTCAGGGAAATTGAGGAGGATGCCGAGGAAGCGAAACGGCGCTATAACCAGCTATACGGGGCCAAAAGGAAGTGGGACGACAGGATAAAGGAAATAGAGACGGCGCTGGAAAAAACCGAATCGATCGAAGAAGAGATCAGTGACTTGGAAGAAGAGCGAAAAGAAGCCGCGGAGGACGAAAAGAAGGCAAGAAACGAGTTCGAGAATCGGGAATCCGAATTGAAAAGATTGAAGGAGGAAAAGGAGTACCTGAAAAGGTTGCGCGCGGCGAAGATAAATGAGGAGATCGATTCCCTGAAAGAAGGGGTGAGGGAGATAGGGGATATCGACGAAGAGTCATTTTCGAACTGGAAGAAGCTGAAGGACGAGGTCGACTCCACCCGGGACCAGCTCAGGGCGTCCGAACTGAAAATCGGGTTTGAGGCGGAAAGAGATCTGGCCGGGCGGATTTCGCTGGACGGAGAAGAAGAAGAAATCGACCTTTCCTCCGGGGAAGAACTAAGGGAGACCGCCGTCAAGTCCTTCGAAATCGCCCTTGAGGATATCGGAAAGTTGAGCGTGGAGACGGCGATGGAGAAGGCGCTGGAA
>CAZDMI010000151.1:0-2832 GCA_964506635.1 uncultured Thermotogae bacterium | reverse complement strand
TCAGTATCACGATGCGATCCGCCACTTTGAATACTTCCTGGAGGGTATGGCTTATAAATATTACAGCTATATTCTG
The DNA here is from genome assembly GCA_964506635.1 of uncultured Thermotogae bacterium. Classification (GTDB taxonomy): domain Bacteria; phylum Bipolaricaulota; class Bipolaricaulia; order M55B111; family M55B111; genus JAGXLP01. The sequence goes on along the minus strand of CAZDMI010000151.1, from coordinate 2,756 downwards.
GTTTCGGAGATCGTTGATCAGTTCAAGCACCCGCTCCGATTCCTCTACCGCTAGTGCCGCAGTCGGTTCGTCCAAAATTACGAGATCCGGATCGGTGTATATCGATCGCGCTACGGCTATTGCCTGCCTCTGGCCACCCGAGAGGTTTTTCACTTTCGCATTCATCGAATCAAAATTAATGTTCAATACTTCCAGAACTTCTCGAGCTTTATCGCCCATTTTCTTCTTGTTCAGGAATTTCAGGGGGCCAAAAGAGTATCTGGCTATTTCCCTGCCGAGAAACAGGTTACCTGCAACGTCTATGTTATCGGCGAGTGCCAGGTCCTGGTAAACGGTTTCAATTCCCAGCGCTTTTGCGTCTTCAGGCGCCTTTATACTGACTTCTTCTCCTTCGTAATAGATTTCTCCCCGGGTCTGGTCCAGTGCCCCTGCCAGTACGTTAATCAGAGTGGATTTACCGGCACCGTTATCGCCAACCAGGCCAACTACCTCGGAGTACCCGACATCCAGATCTACTTCGTCGAGAGCAGTCAGACCGCCAAAACGTTTAGTTATCTCCTTCATACTTACTAAAGGAGGTTTATCCTTTTTTTGACTACCCTTGGGATTTTCAGTAGTCTTCTGGGCGGTTTCGGCCATCATCCTTCACCTCCGATTAACCCGTTTCCCGTATTCTTTTCTTTGAGAAATTTCATCACCCGCTCTCGATCCGGTAAAGACGGTTGAGCACCTGACCCGGCAGCAGTTAATCCGCCCGCGGCGTTTGCGAAATCGATTACGTCCTTTATTTCATTTCCTCTGGCGAGTCCTACGGCCAGAGCACCTGCAAAAGCGTCTCCCGCTGCAGTAGTATCCTCTACATCCACCGAGAATCCGGGCAACTCAAAGTGATCTTCTTCCGAAACAAAACTCGCCCCTTCATCTCCTCTGGTTATCACTATAGCTTTTACACCTCTATGCAAGAGATTGGTCTTAATATCTTTTATTTCGTCACCCGGTAAAAGCTGCTCGACTTCCCCTTCGTTCGGGACGAGATAATCAACGGCTGAAAGGTCAAGTTCACCGAGTTTCCGAGCCGGAGCGGGGTCTAGTACGACCCTTGGAGCGCTATCTCTTTCGGCGCTTAACCGTTTCAGCAAGTACCTGGTGGCTTCAAAAGGTATTTCCAATTGAAGAAGCAATACTTCTGTTTCCATAATCGCTTCCAGACTGGTATTTACGTATTGCTCATCCACTTCACCGTTTGCCCCTGGTATAATCACTATTTGGTTCTCGCCAGTGTTATCGACCTGGATCAAAGCCAATCCTGTGGACCCGGGTCTCTTTTCCATGAAATCAGTCATAACGCCTTCTGCCTCGAGGTTAGAAACCAGCTCATCTCCAAAAACGTCCTGCCCTACCAGGCCAAACATCGAAACTTCCCCACCCAGCCGCGACGCCGCCACCGCCTGATTGGCCCCCTTTCCGCCGGGAACTTTTGCAAAATTCCTGCCTTTTATCGTTTCACCCGGCCTGGGGAAGTTATCGACTCTTGCTACCTGGTCCATATTTATACTTCCAAAAACCGAAATTTTATTGCCCATCTACTTCTCCTCCGAATTGGGACGACTGTCTTTCAACCAGATTCGTTTTTAAGGTCTTGCCACTGAAATTTTTTCCGTCGAAACCCTCATCCTTCACTTTGTCCAGAAGAAAGTCCACGGCTGTTTGACCCATTTCGTACGTAGGGGCCGCAATCGTAGTCAGAGCAGGATTTACCAGTCGTGATAGCAGAATATCATCAAACCCGACTACGGCAAGTTCACCGGGCACTTCTACCCCGAACTCTTCGGACTTTCTAATTACGCCTACTGCCATCAGGTCGTTTGCCACCACCAACCCATCCGGCAAATTATCCCTTCCAGCTTGCTCGGTCAGTTTTTCCAGGGCGTTCTTGCCGCTCTCAAAGGTAAAATCTCCCTCGGCAACCAGGTCGTTATCTAGTTCCCAGCCGAACTCCTCCAGGGCTTTGACGTAACCATCAAACCTTCTTTCGGCCGTGGAAACTCCGGAGGGACCACGAACGAAACCAATACTACGACACCCTTTATCCCTCAGGTGTTCGGTAGCCCGCACTCCTGACCCAATATCGTCAGTCAGCACGGCGGTTATCTCTCCACTGGTGGGCTTTCTATCTACCGCAATTACAGGAATCCCTTCCTCAAAGAGACGGTTAATCCCCTCCACCTGGCCCTCAGCACTGGTAACAATAACCCCATCGACCCTTTCCTTTATGAGCATCTCCACGTTTCTCTCTTCTTTATCAAGTTCTCCCTTAGTGTCACAAATAATTACCGATAAATCCTCTTCGTGGAACCGGTCTTCAGCACCCCGGATAAGCGTTGAGAAAAACGGGTTTGAAATATCCGGAACTATGATCCCGTATATATTGGAAGTTTGCTTTCGTAAAGCGTGGGCAAATTTGTTCGGACTGTAACCCAGGTTTTCAACAGCTTCAATGACTTTTGCCCGGGTGGAATCAGCCACGGGGGCACTATCGTTTATAACTCTGGAAACCGTGGACGGCGACACTTCCGCCGCTTCCGCAACGTCCAATATAGTCGCTTCGCTTTCCGTATTAGACATTTTATGAAAACCTTTTCATGGCCATAATAATGGGTACTATAGATTTTGTCAAACGGAAAAGCGATGCTGACTGGAATACTTAACTAAATCTTGTCAATCAGAATTGAATAATCTTTCGATGAAATTAAAGT
>CAZDMI010000150.1:0-2848 GCA_964506635.1 uncultured Thermotogae bacterium | reverse complement strand
GAAAAGGAAAATAGTACGTCGGCAACCCTCATGACCACGGCATCGAAGAACCCCCGGTAAAACCCTGCCATCAAACCAAGAATCGTCCCGATCGATCCCGCAAGCAGCATCACCCCGAAACCAACGACCAACGAAGTGCGACAACCGTAAAGTATCGTACTCAGAATACCCCGACCCTGATCGTCCGTGCCCAGAACGAAAGGAAGTTCTCCTCCATCCATCCAGACAGGAGGGAAGAGAAAGTTGGACAAACTAACCTTTTCCAGGTTATAAGGGTTCTGCGGGGCAAGTACTGGAGCCAGAAGCGCACCAAAGGCAAAGAGAAGCAGCAAAAAGGCCCCGATCAAAGCGGACGGGTCGCTCAAAAAGTGTTTTATTATCTTGGATTCAAATATCTTATCAATCATACTGCACCTTCGGGTCCAGGAAAGCGTAGAGTACGTCGACCAGCAAGTTCAGCAAAAGAATCACCAAAGCCGCCAGAATGATATAAGTCACTATGATCGGCCTATCGTTGTTATAGATCGAAGATAATAGCAACCTGCCCATACCCGGCCACTGGAAAATCGTCTCCGTTATGATGGCAAACGCGATTAACTGCCCGAACTGCAGTCCTGCCATTGTCAACACCGGCGCCAGACCGTTTCGCAGGGCATGTTTAAATATGACCGTGGTACTCCGTAACCCTTTTGCACGGGCCGTCTTTATGTAGTCGTCGCTAAGCACCTCGATCATCTCCGCCTTTGTCAGACGGAGAAGCATGGCCAAACTGTAGGTACCAAGTGTAACAGAGGGAAGGACCAGGTGCCTCCAGCCGCTCGCCGTGAGGAAGCCGGTGCGCCAGAAACCAAGGCTAATGGTCTCTCCCCGGCCAAAGGGTGGCAGAATTCCAAAAACCACGGCAAATAAAAGGATAAAAATTAGACCCGTTAGAAACGTCGGGATCGATATACCGAACAGCGATCCCGCCATGATGATTCTGCTGAGGAACGACTGGGGCCTGATGGAGACGAACACCCCGAGAGAGATCCCCAGAGTTAAAGCAATGACAATAGCCGTTGAGGCCAGCTCAAAAGTCGCCGGAAAACGAGCCAAAATTAAATTCAGAGCCGGCCGCTCCTTTACGTAGGATTTACCGAATTTCCCTCGAACGGCATCCTTGAGGAATAACAGGTACTGGATATGGAAAGGTTCATCCAGGTTTAACCTTTCTCGGACTTTTTCTATCTGTTCCTGTGTAGCATTCTGGCCAACTAAGGACAGTACCGGATCTCCCAGGTACTGAAAAACGACGAAACTGATTATCGAAACACCGAGAAGAACTATGATACCCTGTAAAAGTCTTCGCGTGATATAACTAATCATAAATTATCTTCCGATAATAAAGAGCGAGAGGGACCGCTAAAGTCCGGGTCCCCCTCGCTAATTTTATCGTTTACTTAAAGGACATCTCCCAGAAAACCGGCCACTTGTCGGGCCTGGGAGTAAAGTTTACGTCGGCCTCTTTCCGTACGGCGTAAATCTGCTGCTGATAGTGTAACGGAATTACGGCCACGTTTTCCATGTACATTCGGTTTACTTTCTGAAGTGTCTCCAGACGTTTTTCCTCGTCCGACATGTCGATGCTTTGCTCCAGCAACTTGTCAACTTTCGGATAACTAAACCCGGCACCGTTCCAGACACCGTAGCCCTTGTCCGCGTTCGGGGTGTGTAGCAGTTTCAGAGCGGATCTCGTGAACGAGAACGCGCCGTCGAACCAGCCGAGCATGTAGAAATTCGGCTCTTTTTCCTTAAGTTTGCCCCAGTACATTGCCTTCGGAATCGCGTTCAATTCCGCATCAATACCGACTTTCTGCAGGTACTTGACTACAGCCTGGCCGATCTGCTCATCCTGGATGTAACGGTCAGTAGTACACCAGAGCGTGATGGAAAACCCGTCTTCGTAACCCGCTTCCTTCAGCAGTTCCTTCGCCTTCTCCGGGTTGTAGTCCATCCTCTTCAGGTCAGGATTGTAACCAAACGTCGGTGGATCCGGTATCTGGGCCGCCGGCTCCGCGTGGCCGCGCATGAGAGTTTTAATGATCTCCTGTTCGTTAATCGCCATGTACATGGCTTTTCTTACCTTATGGCTGCTTGTCGGCAGGTCTTCAGAGTTGTTTATCCCGAGAAAAATCGATCTCCTGCTTGGCCTGGTAATAGTCTCCAGCTTGGGATTCGTCTTGATCGACTGATAAAGCTGAACTGGAACCCCGAACATTATATCGATTTTTCCGGTTAGCAGGGCGGCGAGCCTGGTCGAAGATTCGACTACTGGCTTCAGTATAGCTGTTTTGATCGGAGGAACTTCTCCCCAGTAGTCTTCGTATGCCTCCAGCTTGAGTAAGGAACCTTCCTGCCAGTCGACGAACTTATACGGACCAGTTCCGATACCTTTAGCAGCGACTTCGCCGGGGGTTCTGCTTTCCGTCGATTCTTTGTCCAAAACGAAAATCTGATGCATGTTCGAGAGGAAGTACGGAATCGGCCTTGTCGTCGTGATGTCGATTACCCAGGGGTCTCCGTCGACGGTTTCTATCGATTCGATCGCCTTGCCGAAGGAGGTGAAATCGGAAACCTTGTTATTTGCCAGGTGTTCGAACGTGAACTTGACGTCTTCCCAGGTGAACTCGTTACCGTTGTGGAAGGTAACGCCTTCTCTTAACCAGAAACGCCATTTCTTCGGGCTCACCTTCTCCCATTTCGTCGCCAGCGCCGGTTTGATCTCTCCTTCCGCCCCGACTCTTTTTACCAGACCTTCGTAAATATCGGCCATAACTCCAAGGTTTGCGTCGGAGTCGTCACCGTGCGG
>CAZDMI010000149.1:0-2858 GCA_964506635.1 uncultured Thermotogae bacterium | reverse complement strand
TTGAGCATAACCGCTATAGCCATCAACGGATTTGCCATCATCGGGTTTATTATTTCTTTTATCAAGAATAAGGAAAAATCAGTTCAGGCATTGAAGGTCGCCGGGAAGTCCTTTTTCAAGATGCTTCCCATGGTGCTCATAATAGTGGTACTGGTCGGGCTTTTGCTCGGCTTCATCCCGCCGGGAGGCATTGAGAAGTTCTTCGGGGCCCAGTCGGGGATACTGGGGACGCTGATCATCGGAGGTGCGGGAGCGATATTACACATACCATCACTTATTGCTTTTCCTCTTGCAGGTTCCCTGGTGGAAAGCGGTGCTTCCATTAGCTCCGCGGCGGCCTTCATAACGACGCTGACGATGATCGGAACGGTCTACTTGCCAGTAGAGATAAAGATCCTGGGTAAGAAGTTCGCTCTTCTTAGGAACGGGTTAAGCTTTCTCGTCGCCATGGTAATTTCCTTGTTAATGGGGTTGATATTATGAGTTCTACAGAAAATCTGGACGAAACCGGGGAAGAAGAGGAAATGGAAGGTAAAAATGAGATGATCCGGGACTGGCTGATCCTGGTAGCGATGGTCATAGGGGCAACGGGGCTGCTTTCGTTTTTCCCTGCAAAAGTCGAGCCATCTATTTCGACCGGTATGGATTACCTGACCGAGATGGCCTGGGTCCTCCCGGCAGTAATGATCCTGATGGGGCTTTTCAAAGTCTGGATATCCAAGGAGTTGGTGGTGAAATACCTTGGAAAGACCTCCGGTCTGAAAGGGATATTAATCGCTGCCCTCCTCGGATCCACCCCAACCGGACCGCTTTACGTGGCTTATCCACTCGCCGCGGCGATGTTCGACAAAGGTGCCCGGGTACTGAACGTAGTAGTCTTTCTCTCTGCCTGGGCCGCAATGAAGATACCCCAGGAGATGCTGGAGATACAGTTCCTTGGAGTGGACTTCATGGCCACTAGGCTTGTATTGACGCTCGTTTCCGTCTCTCTGATGGGCCTATTTATGGAGAAAATCATCGAAAAAACGGGTTCACTAGAAGTTGAAGATAGCATTTAATCCGATGGATTAAATTGATGTTAAAGGGGTGAGAATATGAAGGTAGTGGATTTAAAGGAACTAGATCCAGACGATGGTTCGGAAGTATTTTACGAAGCAGAGGAGTTTAGCGGCAGAGTTATAGAACTACCACCCGGGGGAAGCATGCCACCCTGCGAAATGGATTCCTACGTGATGTTCTACGTGATTACGGGAGAAGCGACGGTGACTGTTGACGAAGAGGAAGCCAGACTCCAGGAAGGTACGAGCATGATCACGAAACCGGCTACTCTAGCGATGGAGACCGAGGAAGGAGTTAGAATACTGGGTGTTCAGGTAGCGAAGGCTTAAACACTGGTAGATAACCGCAAGGTTTATATAACTCTGTGAAAAAGCAGGATAAGTTGCTCTCAATTGGTTTAGTTAAAGGGAGGAAGCTTTTGATTAAGATCGTGTTTTTTAATTTATTATTGAGCGTTATCTTTAAATTTCCTTCTTTATTAGAAAATAGCTTGGTGAGAAGGTTTATCAAAGTGCCTTTTCGTCACTTAGTGGGCAAGGTTGATTACGATACGAAAGTAGCTATTGATGATAAATACAAGGAGCCTTTTAAGCGGGGGCTAAACAAATATCTAGAACTCGAAGAAGATCAACCTCGAGAAGTGCTGGATCTGGGAACGGGTACCGGGGCAGCTTCTATTTATTTTGGGGAAAATTTAAACGATGCAAGAGTTCAAGGAGTTGATATTTCAGAAGGAATGCTGGAAAAGGCCAGAAAAAAGGCTGAAAAAAAGGAATTAAATAACGTCGAATTTACCGAGGGAGATATATATGATCTTCCTTATGAAAATAGTACATTTGATTTAATAACTGTCTCCAATGCTCCCTTCTCTCCTTCAGAAGTCAAACGTGCCCTAAAGGAGGGGGGATACTTTTTAATTAGCCTGTCTAAAGGTGGTGGTTTTCTGGCAAACAGAGAGGAAAAGGTCAGAAACAAACTACTTAAATACGAATTTAGATTTAAGGCAATAGAAAGTGTAAACGAGAGAGGTCTTTTTTTGTTGGCAAAGCTGGAATAAATGTCTATTTTATAAGGTTTGAGACTAGTGATTATCTGAAGCTCAGGTAACTTTTAATTAGTTCAATTGTCGGAAAGCCAAAATTTACAATACAATACAGAGGTGAAACCATGAAAGTAATAAGCATGGACGATATCGAAGGAAAGACGAACAAACGCGGTGTTGAATCAAAACAACTGCTGAAAAACGATGATGTCCAGATCATGAATTTAAATCTCAAATCCGGTGACGAAGTCCCCACGCATTCAGTTCCGGTAAACGTCTTTTTCTACGTGGTCACCGGAAGCGGAACCATAGAAATCGGCGATGATAAGGCAGTAGTCGGGGAAAAGGATATAGTTCCCTGTCCTCCCGAGACGGAAATGTCCCTTCGTGCCGATCAGGGGGAAGAGTTTTCCGTGTTGAACGTAAAGACACCTAGCATTTAAGGTTACTGGATAGCTTTCCCGGAACCTGATCCAGGTTTGTTCCATATAGCCAGGGACTTAAATTTGTCCGATTTTTCAACGATTTCTAGCTGCCCCCATCGTACATTTAGGTCGGGGGTCGGTCCCGGGGAGTTCGTGGTAATCCATACAGGTTCCACAGCAATGAAGTTGACCGCCTTTTTTTGGGAAACTTCACTGCTAGGCCGTGGGGATTAAATTCCTCGTGATCGATCTCCGGCGCGTCAGTCCGTAAAATAGTTCCAATCTACACTTACTTGTTGAATCCAAAGAGAAGAAATTCTTTGAACCGTTCT
>CAZDMI010000148.1:0-2892 GCA_964506635.1 uncultured Thermotogae bacterium | reverse complement strand
GGTTTTTTGATTCCCGGAGTCGGTTATTTACTGGATAACGTAAAAGAAAAGGAAAACTACGACGCGGTCTCCAACCTGCTGCGGGTCGTCCTGGTAGTACTTACCGGCCTGATAATATACTCAGTTTATCTTTCTTTCGTCTGACGGTTCGGGTTCAGGTCTGTCTCGGACAACATGCAGTTCGTCACCATCGCACCTGCCGTCCGCCATTGAAACAAAGTTAATCTTGAATTAGGCTATTTACGAAAAGGGGAGCTCGACTATCGGGCTGAGAGGAGGTCAAACCTCGACCCTTGGAACCTGAACCGGGTAATGCCGGCGTAGGGAACTCTCACCCGAGCAAGTCACTTTCTCCCTACTTCATATCGGTTTAGCCGAAGTCGCGTTATAGATATTTGGAGTCAAGAGCCAATGAATAACGGCAGAAAAGCTACGGCGATCAACCTGTTGAGCATAGCCAGCTTCCTCGGGCTCTGGCAGCTCGCGGTCTGGGGGCTGAGCGTTCCAAACTACCTTTTACCGTCACCCTGGGAGATAATTCAATCCATAGTCGAAGATGCGCCCGTTCTTGCGGATCACCTCGCCGTAACGATGATAGAAACTACGATCGGTCTCGCCCTGGCGACCGTCGTCGGGTTGCTCGTCGCGACCCTGATGCACAGGTTCAAGTTCTCCGGCGAGGTCATTTACCCCTACCTGGTGCTGTCCCAGGCGGTTCCCCTGATAGCAATTGCTCCGCTGATACTGATCTGGTTCGGGCTGGGAATTACGGCCAAGATAGTGATAGTCAGCTTCGTCTGTTTCTTCCCGATAGGGGTCAACGCCTACGAGGGATTTCAGAACGTGGATAAAGGGCGGCTCGAGCTGATGGAGGTCATGGAGGCGTCGCGCTGGCAGAAGTACCGACACCTGATAATTCCAGCTTCGCTACCGGGTATATTCGCCGGCCTGAGGATAGCGGCGACCTACAGCGTTCTCGGTGCCGTCATCGGCGAGTGGCTCGGTGGCGTCAAGGGAATGGGCATATACATGACCAGATCACTGACGTCCTTCCAGACTGACAAGCTTTTTGGGGCAATTGTTCTCGTGATGCTGGCCAGCTTTTCTTTTTTCAAACTGATAGACTGGGCAGCTGTTTACCTAACTCCCTGGATGAGAGAGGAGGGAAATTATGTTCAAAATGAGTCAAATTAAACCAATCGGACTGCTCTTGATCGGCTTAATCCTGCTGGTTGGTACGACGGCTCCCGCGCAGGGAGGTAAAACGAAGGATATAAGAGTGACGCTTGACTGGACACCAAATACGAACCATACCGGCCTCTACGTGGCAAAAGAGCTGGGTTACTTTGCCGACGAGGGCCTGAAAGTAAAGGTCGTGCAGCCGAGCAAGACGACTTCCGTCCAGCTAACCGCCTCGGGTAGAACTGAATTCGGAATCAGCCACCAGGAATCCGTTACAATGGCCCGAGACAGGGGTGTACCGGTGGTATCGATAGCGGCAATTATCCAGAACAACACTTCCGGGTTCGCGGCGCCTGCCGATACGGGGATTAATTCAGTTAAGGACTTCGAAGGTCACAAGTTCGGCGGCTGGGGCATGGAGCTCTACAACAAAATAATTCGCTCCGTCATGAAGCAGGCGGGGGCGGACTTCTCAACCGTCAGCTTCGTCAATCTGGGAATGACGGATTTCGTGACTGCCGCCCGGCAAGGGATGGCCGACTTCTTCTGGATATTTTACGGCTGGCAGGGGGTTCACGCCGAACTGGCGGGGCTTGACTTCAACTACATTCCCGCCAGGAAACTTTCGGATACCTTTAACTATTACACGCCCGTTTTCATCAGCAACGAGAAGGTCATCCGGAACAAACCGGAACTCGTCAAAAAGTTCACACGAGCGGTAACACGGGGTTACGAATACGCAATGAAATACCCGGAGAAATCGGCGGAGATACTGCTGGACCACGCTACCGAGCTCGATCGGGAACTCGTAATGAAATCGCAGAAGTTCCTTGCCGACAAGTACGGCGCCGGCGTCGACCGCTGGGGAATTCAGAAGAAATCAGTCTGGGCCGATTTTACCAACTGGCTCTACGAGAACGACCTGATCGACAAAAGAATTCCGGTAGAAAAGGCATTTACCAATGAATTCCTCCCGGAAGAGTAAATCCAGCCTGTTGACCGTAAAGAACGTCTGGAAGAGCTTCGGCGACCTGGGCGTGCTGGAGGAGATAGGTTTCCAAATAAATTCCTCCGGCTTCGTCACTTTTCTCGGCCCTTCCGGCTGCGGCAAGACGACGCTGTTCAAAATCCTGCTTAATCTCCTCGAGGCCGACCGAGGAACGGTTCAACGAAATTATTCCTCATCCGGCTACCTCCCCCAGGAAGGCCTGCTCTTCCCGTGGAAAACCCTGATAGAAAACGTCGAGCTGCCGATGAAGTTACGGAAAGTGGAGAAGGAAGAAAGACGAGAAAGAGTCAAGAAAAACCTGGAAGCCTTCGGGTTATCCGGCTTCGAGGATTCTTACCCGAAGGAATTATCCGGCGGGATGCGACAGAGGGCAGCGCTGTTACGAACGGTGCTGACGGACGCACCCGTTCTCTTCCTCGACGAGCCATTTGGCTCACTCGACGCCCTGACCCGGGACAAGATTCAGCACTGGTTGCTCGACCTGCTGGAGGATATAGATAGGACGATTTTGTTCATAACTCACGACATAGAAGAAGGGTTGTTCCTCTCGGAAAAAATCATAGTACTCTCGGACCGCCCGGCGGTCAAGAAGGGAGAATTCGACGTCGATCTTACCGAGGAGGAGAGGGACAAAACCGGAAGGAAATTCTTCGAGTACAAGAGAAAGCTGATGAATACGATCGAGGAGGTAGACGAAAATG
>CAZDMI010000147.1:0-2897 GCA_964506635.1 uncultured Thermotogae bacterium | reverse complement strand
GAAAAACTCAATTAATCCCGCGCTTATTCTTTTGATTAACTATCTTTGATTGTAGCATTTCGAACTTCTGCGCTCGGGCACTTTTTGGAGGCAACGTCCCGGTCCGGCAATGGGAGCCGGACCTGCTTGGATACGATGTTAATTTATAGGAGTCAAGCTCCCACGCTCGGGCGGGTGGTGGGAGGCGATACTTTGGACAGGCTAGTTAATTTTGAAATATAGAGATTTTGTGGCGGAAAGCTTTAGCTTCCCATAATTTCTGGAAGTCTACAAGACTTCCTCCAGGTCAGGGGGGGTAATAACGATGCTTGGTCTGGCGGTTTGTTAAGCACGTTTTCTACTTCTATACTTTTCCTGTAAGGGGCTTAATTACGCATTGTGAGAAGGGGTTCTCGATGGCTCATTATTTAGTAAAAGGTGAGTTAATTGAAGACAAAGCTCGCGAGCTAAAGACCAAAGTATTCTCCGGTGAATTTCGCGACCTGGAACCTTTCGGTAGAGCAATAACCCACTCCCTGGAGAACGCGAAATTTGACCCCCAGAGCGAAAGAGCCCTATGGGAAGAGGAGGATTACTGTAATCCTCCTCTGGCTCAGGAGAGAGATGCAGTTCTTGATATTTACTTCTCAGACCTTCAAATAACTGGGGTTAGCAAAGGGGAAGGCTGGGAAAAGGTAAACGATTTGCCATCACTCTGGGAAGAACATCCGATCTTTCGAGATTGAGGGCTACTTATAATTGAGAAGTATGACAAATCCAATAGATGTTAAAGTTCGTTGTGGTCTGCTTATTGTTTCTACCTAGGAGGTCTGATTAATGAGAAAACTTAAAATTATGACGATTGCAACTTTGTTGTTTGCTGTCATGCTGACTTCCGTAGTGCGAGCTCAAGATTCGAAGGATGATCTGAAGACTAATCTGCGTTCAGTCGTTACCGCCGTGCTGGACGCCAAGGAAGCTGAAGATATTAATAGCTATGTGGACCAAATTAACCCAGAGTCTCCCCTGTACGGCACCGCACGACAGAGGGTTGGTAATTTAATGGACAAATACGACCTGGAATACGAGTTATCAAACTTTAGCTACATCGAGAAGAGCGGGGATTTTCAACTCGCCAGAGTCTCACAATTAATTAAAAAGGTCTCCGGACCTCAATTTAGAGATAGAGTACTTGATGGGTTATGGATTTTCCGTAAAGCAGGGGAAAGCTGGAAAATGTGGCTCCAGGTAACATTGAAAAAATCATTTTTATAGACAGAAAAATTAACGATAGAACCGAAATAAACGAGGAGTAAAAAATGAGTGAACCAGTAATAGAAGCTAGAGGGTTAACAAAGTTCTATGGGAAACATAGAGGAATCATTGACCTTGATTTCGACGTGGGGGAAGGAGAGGTCTTCGGATACCTCGGACCGAACGGCGCGGGCAAGACCACGACTATCCGGGCGATGCTTGATCTGATCCGACCGACGGAAGGCGAGGCAAAAATATTTAGAAAGGACGTTCAGGAGAAAGGAGAAGAAATCAGGGCCGATATCGGATACCTGCCCGGGGAACTGGCGCTGTTCAGCGATATGACCGGGAAGGATATCCTGGAATATCTCAGCAACGTCGCAGGCGGGGTTGATTGGGATTACGTTGATCGGCTCGCGGAGCGATTGGAGGCCGACCTGGACAAGAAAGTCGCCGAACTGTCTTCCGGCAACAAACAAAAACTCGGGCTCATTCAGGCCTTTATGGGCCGACCGAAGTTGCTGATCCTGGACGAACCGACCAACGGATTGGATCCGCTGATGCAGCAGGAGTTCTTCAGACTCATCGAAGAAGCCCGGGAGAACGGTCAGACGGTATTTGTCTCCTCTCACATACTACCCGTAGTCGAAAGGATCTGCGATCGTGTCGGGATCATCCGTGAGGGAGAACTGGTCGCCGTAGAGGAAATAGAGGATCTCAAGGAGGGTGCCCTGCGGAGTCTGGAAATACAGTTTGCGGAACGGCCGCCCGAGGAACGTTTCCTCAACCTTCCCGGCGTGGAAGAAGTCGACTTCGAAGACAGCAGGCTGCGCTGCAAGGTCGTCGGCAAACTGGACGAATTGGTCAAGGAAGCCGCCAACTACGAGGTAGTAAACTTCATCAGCCACGAACCAAACCTGGAAGAGATATTCCTGAAGTACTACGAGGGAAAGGAAAAAGTAGAACAGGGCGGAGGTGAAGTAAATGCTTAAAAACGTACTGAGCAAAACCCTCTGGGACAAACGCAAGACTTTCCTCTGGTGGAGTACCGGGGTAATACTGTTAACAATCTGGTACAGCATGATGTTCCTTACGATGGACAGTCTGCAGGGAGACATATCGGGGATCAACAAGATAATGGAGAGTGAACTCCTGCAGGGGCTGCTGGGGGGAGCTTACGACCTCTCGACCCCAACCGGCTGGCTGGGAGCGGAACTGCTACCGCTGCTCGGCCCGATTATTTTTATAGTTTTTGCCGTGTCGTTCGCGACTTCGTCGATCACCGGCGAGGAAGAGAAAGGGACGTTAAACCTGCTGCTTTCCAACCCGATTTCTCGGGCATCAGTTTACGTCCAGAAGTTCTTCGCCATGTTTCTGGGCACGCTGGCTCTCGGGCTGGTTTTCTGGATCGGTAATATAATCGGAACGACTTCGGCAAACATGGGTATTTCGCTGGTTTCACTCGGCGAAGTTACGTTCAGCCTGGTTCTGCTCGGCCTTTTGTTCGGCAGCCTGGCCATGGCAATTGGAGGATTTACGGGGAAAGGCGGTGCAAGCACGGGAATTCCCAGCGCCGTGGGTATTGTCTCCTACCTGTTAAATTCGATGTCGGAAATCGTCCAGAGCTTAGAGCCGTTCCAGCCTGCCTCGGTCTTTCATTACTA
>CAZDMI010000146.1:0-2922 GCA_964506635.1 uncultured Thermotogae bacterium | reverse complement strand
TGAGAATCGCATTACTCCCGTCTTTATTCAGTTCCCCATAAGTCTCGTAGGCGACTTCTATCGGCCCGAATTCTGCCCCGCTTTCCAGTTCTATTTCGCCGTCGTAGTGAAACTCTTTTGTTTCGACCGTGCCAACAGATTTCTCGTTCATGGCTTTGACCTCGCAAATAGTAACTCTGGTCTTAACTTTAAAATAGTACGGACTGGCCCTGGTTTATCCAACGTGTAAGGGGAAATTTATAGTCTTCCGTCTTATTTCGAGCAGAACCACTCGCTGGAAAATATTGTAGCTATTTCAACCAAACCGGGTATTATTTAACTGGAAGTATTGGTCAAGCCAGGTTTTGTTTTTTTACCGGATTTTTTCTATAGTCAGAGCAAGAAAGGGAAGGGAGGAAACATGTTAAATTATCCTAAAAGAAAGGTCCAGCGGGACTTCAGTATGGGGACTATAGTGTTACTGGTTTTGGTGTTTTTATTTGTATCGTCGGCTACCTTTTTGGTTGGTTACCCTGCAGCTGGAGAGACGGATAACGAAACCAATTATTCCTTTATCGTATTTGGAGACAGCAGAATTCCCGCCTACGCACCCTACGATCGTCACAACAAGGACAAACTGGATGATCTCGTTCATGCGGTGACCAGATTTGTCTATTCCGACAAAGAACCACCGTATAGAGCTTTCTTCAGTCCGCATACGCTTCAGCTGGAAAGGATCGAGCTACCCGGCGAGAAGAAGGGGCAGTCTCGGACGATAACTTACGGACGAGACGGCTGGCCGGATGTCTTCGTGGACAGACAGGGTGATTTTTCTCAGGTCAGTATGCTGGCGGAAGGACAGGAGTGGGTATACGACAATGTCGTCCGAGAAGTGCGAGAAGGTGCAAGTGAAAACGAAGAGGGTCCCGGTTTTGTCCTGCATACTGGCGATATAGTCTATTTCGGTTTTCAGGGGAAGGGAGCTGAAGAGAGCCCGTACTGGAGAGACTTCAACCGACGGTTCCTCTCCAGGCTTCCAGATGGTGGACCGGGTGACCTGTCGGCCAGGTTTTTCCCGGCTCTGGGAAATCACGAAACCTGGGGAGACGAGGACATAATCGGCTTCAGGGAGACCTTGCCTTATTTGAGTCAGTACGGTTTCAGCAAAGATCACCGGGTTTATCAGTTCGACCGTAAAAACGCCAGGTTTGTCTTCCTCGATTCGGGAATTATGGATCCGGACAATCCGGCGGACTGGTATAAATCAACGCCAGGATACGAGGAACAGATGGAACTTCTCGAAACCTGGCTGGAAGAAGCGATTGATGAAGGTAAGGACTACGCGTTCGTGACTCTGCACTACCCGCCGTTTTCGCGGTCGGGTTACGGCCCACTGCCAGAAGAACATAACCCCCATTCCATTCTGAAATCCTACGCCGATCGGATAGATATCACCGTATTTACCGGCCACAACCACGCAACCGAGGCCTACAATGTGGATGGTGTCAGATACTTCGTCGTAGGAGGGGGTGGGGGAGAGCAGGGTCTCTCTTCTAACGAGATGCCCGACGATTACCCGAAAGATCACTACTGGCAGGGGAACCAGCGGAAACTTGATTACAATTACCTGATCGTGGAGGTAGAAGGTGGAGACGTCAGCGTCACCGTCAAAAGGTTCCGCCCCAACGAACTCAAACCTTACAGTCAGGTAAATATCGTACCGGATCGTATGGAATAAGGCGACATGATAAAGTTTTGAAGATTAGCTAACCTTAAATAAGAGATTTTTAACCTTAAAAAACAAAAAGACCCTGGAGTGATACCGTGAAATATAGAGAATTCGGCAAAACGGGCTGGAACGTCAGCGAGGTCGGGCTGGGAACCTGGGCTCTGGGTAGCGATGCCTGGGGAGATGTTGATGAAGAGCAAGCACTGGAAGTCCTCGAAGAAGCGATCGAACAGGGGATTAACTTCTTCGATACCGCGGACGTCTACGGCGACGGTCTCAGCGAAAAGAGAATCGGGAAGGTTTTAGATAGTACTGATGAGAGAATATACGTAGCGACAAAGTTCGGCCGAAGACTAGACCCCCACGAACCGAAAGAATACAACAAGGGAAACCTGGAAAGGCACCTGGATAGGTCCCTGAAGAACCTTGGAGTCGATACGATTGACCTGGTCCAGTTACACTGCCCGCCGACGGACGTCTATTACAAACCGGAGGTCTTCGAGGCGATGGAGGAGTTCGTCGAGAAGGGTAAGGTCCAGTACTACGGCGTCAGCGTGGAAAAGGTAGAGGAAGGCCTTAAGGCAATCAAGTACCCTAACCTGACCAGCGTCCAGATCATCTTCAACATCTTCCGGCAGAGGCCGGCGGACATCTTCCTGGGTCGTTGCCAGGAGGAAAACGTTGCGGTAATACCGAGAGTCCCTTTGGCTAGCGGACTGTTGACGGGTAAGTACGATAAGGACGCGAGCTTCCCGGAAAACGACCACAGGAACTTCAACCGGGACGGTGAAGCGTTCGACGTTGGCGAAACCTTCGCCGGCGTGGACCTCGAGACCGGTCTGGAAGCGGTCAACAGGCTGGACGAGGTCAAGCCGTCGAGTTACTCAATGGCTCAACTGGCGATAAAATGGATACTTTCCCACGACGAAGTAAGCGTGGTCATCCCCGGGGCTAAGAGTAAAGAACACGTTCGTGATAACGCCGAGGCCAGCGACCTCCCGGAACTGACTCCGAAGGTCATCCACGAAGCGCGGAGCGTTTACGAGGACCTGATCAAGGAGCAAGTTCACCAGCGCTGGTGAGGCTTAATCCACTTCGTTTAGAGGGCTGCAGGGTTCTTATAATGTTAACCGATAATGTTGGTAATAGATCCGTGCCCTTATTTAGATGAGGGATCAACTAACTGAGCAGGCCGGGCCCCTGTGCCCGGCCGT
>CAZDMI010000145.1:0-2942 GCA_964506635.1 uncultured Thermotogae bacterium | reverse complement strand
TTAATTGCTCCGGCCTTTTCGCTGTCGAGGTTACCTATTCCTTCGTTAGCCCGGGCAGCCGCAATCTTTATCTTTCCCAGCGCCGCAATCAACTCCCGCGGAGGTTTTTCTCCGGAAAGATCAAAGTTCTCAATAGCCCTAACGGTAAAGCTCCCATAATACGCTCCCTCCGGGACCTCCACTTCACCGAGAGAATCTCGCTCAATTCTCGACATTCTAACCCCCCTTCGCCAAAAATGGTTTTCGATAAAAATTGGGACTAACTTAAAAATGAAGACGTAATTAAGTATACTAACGACGCAGAATGGCCCCAAATTAATTTAATCTGGATTTAAATGAATACCGGGAAGTATTTGACACAACCTTTTTGAGAAGGGAGGTAGCGTGCACTACACCGAGATAGATATAGACGTGCTAATTATCGGAGCGGGTGGCAGTGGACTGAGGGCTGCCATTGAGCTGGACAAAACTAACCTCGACGTGATGGTCGTCGGTAAAAGGGAGTTCGGTGATGCCCATACCGTCAAAGCCGCGGGTGGGATCAACGCCTCTCTTGCTAACCTTGACTCCGAGGATAACTGGAAGATCCACGCAGCCGACACTCTCAGGGAAGGCGGATTTATCAACGATCCCGGTGCCGTGGAGTTACTCTGTAAAAACGTTCCTGCTAGAGTAAAAGAGCTACAGGAATGGGGTTGTGATTTCAACCTGACCGACGAAGGGAAAATTGATCAGCGTTACTTCGGTGCCCAGTCCTTCCGGCGGACGTGCTTTGTCGGAGACAAAACGGGGCAGGCAATCGAGGAGACACTGGTCGGGGCTATCAAAGAGACCGACGTAAGCCATCAGCAGGGAGTGGTTATTACAAGGCTGCTGACGGACGACGATAAGATAGTCGGGGCAATCGGTTACAGAAAGGAGACCGGAGAGGTACTTTTATTCAGAACAACCACGGTGCTGCTCGCCGCCGGCGGTTATACTCAAATATATAACAGAAGCTCCTCCCGGCCCCACGAAAACACCGGCGATGGCCCGGCCCTGGCCTTCGACGCCGGTGCTTCTCTCCAGGACATGGAGATGGTCCAGTTTCACCCTACAGGCATGGTGAAGCCGCGGGAGAAACTGGGCAGCCTGGTGACTGAAGCCGTCAGGGGCGAAGGCGGCAGATTATTTAACGTGGACGGGAAAAGGTTTATGGAAGAATATTCTCCGCAAAAGATGGAGCTGGATGCTAGAGACCAGGTCGCCCGCGCCATTTACAGAGAACTGGAAAAGGGCAACGGAACGGAAGCGGGCGGAGTCTACCTTGACATATCTCACGAGGACTCCGATCTGGTCCGGGAACGGTTGCCCGCCATAGTTGAGAAGTTCCAGAAGGTGGGAGTCGACCCGACCAGTGAAAAGATGGAGGTAGCTCCAACCACCCACTACTCGATGGGTGGAGTTAGGATAGATTTTGCCACGGGTGAAACGGAAATCGATGGACTGTTCGCAGTAGGCGAGGTAACGGCCGGACTCCATGGAGCCAACAGACTCGGAGGCAATTCCCTCGCGGAAGTCGTCACTTTCGGCCAGTTATTCTCTGACTCTCTCAAGCAACACGCCAGGAGCAACACTCAACCCTCAATTCCCGACGGTGTGGTTGAGGCAGGACTGAACGAGATCGAAGGTCTCCATGAGGGGAAAGGTAATAAAGAACCATCAACCCTGTTTGACGAACTGGGAGATGTACTGTGGGAGGGTGCCGGAATAATAAGGTCCGAAGAGGAATTGAGGACAGGACTTGATAAGTTACTTGAACTGAAGGAAAAGTCAAAGAATCTTGCCCCGATACCTAAAACCGACTCGATAAAGTTCGAGACGGCGATAGAGCTGAAATTCGCCATTCCAGTTGCGGAGTCGATCATCCGTTCGGCCCTAAAGAGAAAAGAGTCGCGAGGGGCGCACTACAGGGAAGATTACCCCGAGTCCCGGAAAAACTGGGAGGAAAACGTAGTAGTTACGGGGACTCCGGACAGCCCACGAATCGAAGTGAGGGAAACCGGGAAGATATCCAGTGAGGTTCAAAGAACGCTAAAAGAAGGTTACGAGCTGGAATATCACCACCTGGAGTAGAGGCAAGTTTTGCCCAGGCGTCATCAGGGAACTTTCACATGGATCGGATAGTGACCAAAATTAAGCTGTTCATTTAACTGATCGAACTCAAAATCCAGTTACATCAGGTCATCGTGACTAGACTAAGTTCTTACCTTAGCTTGGATCCTCCTCCAGCTGATGCTCCCAGTCGCATTGGGTGCATCTTTCGACTTTGGGAAATTCCAATCCTTCGCCGGTATCGAATTTATTGTCCTTATCTACCAACACTTCCCTTGGAGCACCTAACTTAGGGCAACTATCGCCTTCGTCAACTACCCACTTTGACATTTTGACCTCCTTCTTCTTCCAAAAAAAGCCTCTCGTTCCAGCTTTATCACCTTCTCCATCTGCTTTTTTACCAGATCCTTGACCATACCCTCCATCGTTTGCCAAAACTCCCTCTCAGAGGAAGGCTTTCATCGTTCATGGGGTGTCCTCCTCTTTTTAGAGTGATTAACTCTTATTGGAGGATACCCCTTTTTGATTGAGACACAATTTATGGTACGGAATCCAATATCATGATTTCCAAAAGTGTGGACTTTATTAAACAATACTGGTTACATCCAATTATAAATTTCAGAGTCCTGCTTTCAGATTTCACGAGCTGAATAAAGTTACATTTGGCGTTTTAGTAAACATCAGCGCCGCTCCAATTTTGATTTATTATTTATTAAAAATTGGTTTGAATTAGCTCTAGGACCTCTTATAATTAACGATTTTAACACTAATTTTTTGACCCTGAAGGAGTGATAGCATGAATGAGATATTGAATATTCTCGTAGTATCAGTTCGCGATGGTTACATAC
>CAZDMI010000144.1:0-2957 GCA_964506635.1 uncultured Thermotogae bacterium | reverse complement strand
GAAAAAATTGCAGTCGGTTCACTCGATACAAACTGTTACCTTATCCAGTCCGGAGGAGAAATCGGGGTTATCGATCCCGGAGAGGACGCCGAAAGACTGGTCGATACCATTGAAGAGAAAGGAGAGGAGGCCACCTCCCTGAAGTTCGTCATAGCTACCCACTTTCACTGGGACCACGTGAACGCGATCGACGAACTGGTTGAGAGGTACGACCCGGACTTCTACCTCGGAGAAAAGGACGAAGGGCCCCTGGAGGAGTCGGGGGAAATCGAGGCCAGGCCGGACCGTACCCTGGCGGAAGGTAACGAAGTGGAGCTTGGGGGTAACCTCCTAAAAGTAGTGGAGACGCCCGGCCACTCCCCGGGAAGCATTTCCCTGCTGGAAGAAGACGAAGAATTGGCTTTCGTCGGCGATCTAGTATTCTCAAACGGCTTCGGACGGACGGATCTACCGGGCGGGTCGAGAGCCGAACTGGAAGATTCTCTTTCTCGACTAATCGAGCTGAACGGGAACTGGGAAGTATATCCCGGTCACGGGCCGGTCTTCAAATTGAGCGAGAAAATAGCAAATTCACCTTTCCTTGCTGACCTGAAGGACAGATAATGGATCGGCAGGTTATCGACAGGATCAGGAAGAAGGCGGACATAGTCGAACTGATATCCCGCTACGTCAACCTGAAGAAATCCGGCAACAGCTATAAGGGAGTCTGTCCGTTTCACGAGGACAACGACCCCTCACTCACCGTCGACCCGGAAAAGAAGCTCTGGCACTGTTTCGGCTGCGGGGCCGGGGGAGACATCTTTAACTTCCTGATGAAGATAGAGAACCTCTCTTTCCCGGACGCGGTAAGGGAACTGGCCGGTGAGGTCGGAGTTAAAGTGCCGGACCAGGACGGTGGTTCCGGTGGCGGAAACCTGGCCGCGCTGATGAACGAAGTCAACGACTACTTTCACTCGAATCTGCTGCGACGAGGTGTCGGCAAAAAAGCCCGAGAATATCTGAAAAACCGGGGCTACGGTCAGGATACCGCCAAGGAGTTCGAACTCGGCTACGCGCTCGACAGCTGGAACTCGCTGACCAACAAGTTCAAAAGCGAGTACGGCCTGAACAGCATGGAAAAAGTCGGTCTGGTAAAGCGATCCGACGACGGAAACAGCTACGACAGATTCAGGGACAGGTTGATCTTCCCGATCAAGTCGGTCCGCGGCAAGGTCATAGCCTTCGGCGGCCGGACTCTGAAACCGGAAGCGGAAGGCCCAAAATACCTGAACTCGCCAAATACGCCGCTCTTTCAGAAGGGTGAAACGTTCTACGGCCTGTCCGCGGCCCGGAGGGATCTGGGTCAGGAGGATACGGCAATCCTGGTCGAAGGTTATACGGACGTAATTGCCCCGGCGAGCCGGGGGATAAAGAACGTCATCGCCAGCATGGGCACTTCGCTAACGGAAAAACAGGTTAACTTACTATCCCGTTACGTCTCCGAGGTCGTAATCGCCTACGACAGGGATCAGGCAGGCCAGCAAGCCACGCTCAAGGGATTGAAGCTACTGCGAAACGAGGGGCTTGGCGTCATGGTTGCCCGGTTACCGGAGGACGAGGATCCGGCAGACGTGATAGAAAACGACGGTGCGGATAGGTTGAGGGACATGATCACAAACGCGCAGCCGTTCCACGAGTACTACCTGGAACTGCTGGAAAACGAGTACGATCTGACAACCGTCGACGGACGGGAAAAGGCACTCAAGTCGAGTACCCGTTTCCTCAGGGGGATCCAGAGCCCGCCGCTGCGGCACGAACTGATTGACAAGTTGAAGGACATGCTCAGGGTTTCGGCAAACGAAATCACCCGAAGGATCAAACTCAAGGGCGGAGGCGGTTCGGGCAACCAGGGGTTAAAGGTCGAGGACACTCAAGAAGGCCTCTCGCTGGACGAGTGGGTAATCCACCTGCTGATCGAGGACGAGATCCGTCCGGAGACACTGGAGGAGGAAGGGATACTTGCCGACATGGACGCAAAGCTAAAGCCGATGGCCGAAAAGATCATGGAGGGCCGCAAGTCCGACAAAAGCATAGAAGAGATAATGAAGGACATGGGGGAGAAGGAGAGAAAGCGGCTATCCGGGATCTCGCTCGTCGAAATGGGCTTCGACGGGGAGGGTTCGCGGCGGGCCTCGGAAGAAGTGATAAAGAAATTCATCAAGGAAAGGAAGCTCCCCAGGCTCAAGCAAAGGTGGAAAAGATCAATTCAAGAAGGAAACGAGGAGAAGATTCAGGAGTTACAGGAAAAGATTTCCGAGCAGCAGGAGCGGCTGGAGAACTTTGGCGGGTAAATTACCCCCCCTACGGTAGATATTTGATCCTACTAAATTGCAGTAATAGTTGTACCGAATTTTCAGCATCGAAAAACTCCAACTAAAGTTGACTTTAAGCGGCTTTAGGAACTGCCATCGGCTGTTCAGTGCCGAGAATTTTCCGACTCGCGTGCTCAAACTGTTGTGTGTCTGTTACTTCTTTTCTTTGTTTGAAATCCTAATGCTTGCACAAACTTCAACCACACATTCGGAAATATCCCTCCCAACCCATCAGCCAATTAAGTGAAAGAAAGTAACTTTTTCCTTATCGAATAGGGCCTTAATACCCTATTTTTTCGGAGACCTATAAAAACCTTAATTGGCTTCAGGGTTGCTCGGTCAGACATATGCGCCGCGTCGCTGGAATTTTCTCGGCACTGAACCCTCAATAAAAAGTTAGAACTATCGGGTTTCTTATTTTTGTATCTCAACTGGTGCGCAAATAAATAACAATACCTATGCGCCCCGGGGGTGGGGACCGAGTCTATTACTAGTTATTAAGATAGGAAACGAGGCTACCACGAGTTCCAATGGGGGGTTCCTCTTTAATCTCACCCCCACCTTAATCCTCCCCCATCGAGGGGGAGGAAATGTTAACGTCCGTAG
>CAZDMI010000143.1:0-2968 GCA_964506635.1 uncultured Thermotogae bacterium | reverse complement strand
GAGCGGTAAAGCAGTAATTTAAACCCCAGAATCTTCCAGCGAAGTTTGACATAAAAGTAATGCAGTGTTAGTATAAAGTCAAAAGTAAACGTTTATATAATCGATTAACTTATGGCAACGATAAATGACGTAGCGGAAAAAGCTGGAGTATCGGTGGCTACTGTTTCTCACGTGATCAACGGCACACGTTACGTGAGCGACGAACTGACCGAACGAGTCGAGCGGGCCATGGAGGAAATAGGTTACCATCCGAACGCAGTTGCAAGAAGCCTGAAAACCCAGAAGACAAAAACGATCGGGCTTATCGTTTCGGATATATCCAACCCTTTCTTTTCCACGCTCCTTCGGGGCGTGGAAGACTACGCGCTGGAAAAAGACCATAGCTTGATTGTTTGCAACACTGACGAAACTCTGGACAAGGAAAAATTATACATAGACGTCCTATCACAAAAAAAGACGGACGGGCTTATCGTCGCACCAACCGGAAAAAGCGACCAGGAAATCTCAAAACTTAAGGAGAGAAACGTTCCGCTCGTATTCGTCGACAGAACACTGGAAGAAATAGAAGCTCCCTCGGTTCTGTCGGACAACGTAGCAGGGGCGGAGGCTGCTACAAACCATCTGGTTGAGCTTGGGCACAGGAGGATCGGGATAATTCTTGGATTGGAGAGCGTTAACACTAGCAGGGAACGTTTACAGGGGTATAAGAACGTCATCACGAAAACGGAAACCGAATACGACGATGCTCTCGTCAAACAGGGTTATTCCCAGGTTGCCGGGGGAGCCGAGGCCGCCAGAGAACTTCTGGAACTGGATTCTCCGCCAACTGCTATCTTCAGCACGAATAACCTCATGACTATCGGAGCGATGCAGGGTATTCAGGAGTCAGGAAACGAATGCCCGGCGGACGTCTCTCTGGTAGGGTTTGACGACTTCGAATGGGCCTCCACGTTCAAACCAAGGCTCACGACGGTGGCTCAATCACCCTACGAAATTGGAGCAGAGGCCGCCAGACTACTATTTGATGCAATAGAATCCGGCTCCAGAAAAGTAAGTGAAGTTAGAATACCAACCAGGCTTAAAATTAGGGATTCGACCGCGAGAAGGTCTACCGCCGGAGGTGATAGTTGAAATCTAAAAGTGCTACAATTATAGATCTCCAACTTTCTCTCAATTACTCATCTTAAAGGGGGTAAACATGAGCACAAAAAGTAGAAAATTCTTGGCAGTTCTTTTAGTCGGGATACTTGCAGTTTCGTTAATTGGTGGTTTGGCCACTACCGTTAAAGCGCAGGAAGAGGAAGAGGAAATATTTATTGGACTGTCGGCCCACGCAGTTCGTAACTCCTGGGAGGACCTCTACGTCAAGGCTTTTAACTGGTACTGTCAGGACATCAGTGAACAAAGGGAAGATCTCAACATTCGAACCACCTGGACGCAGGCCGGCTATAACGCTTCACTGCAGGTTACGCAGGCCAGGCGCCTGATAGATATGGGTATAGATGGTTTGATAATTTCTCCCTGGAACGTGGAAGCACTGAGAACCGTAATGAATTACGCCGAAAAGAAGGACGTTCCGGTCATTACCACTAACACCATTGTCAACAGTAGCTATCCTCTGATGTTCGTCGGATACGGGGCAAGGAGAGGTGCAAGACAGCTGGGAGAAAGAATCGTCGAATACTTAAAGACGGAGGTGGAGCCGGAAGGTAAGGTTGAAGGAACTGTACTCGAGCTTTCTTCCGGTCCGGGAACTTCCGAGGACGTAATTCGAGGTGGCGGTTTCCACGAAGCCGTGGACCAGTACGAAGACGTCAAAGTAGTAACAAAGGTAGCGGAATCAATGCGCAACCAGGCGAAAACCAAAACCCTCAATACCCTGAGGGGAGGTGCCGAGATAGATGCAGTATTTGCGCAAAACGGTTCCATGGGTCTGGGGGCAAACGCCGCCTTCGACACCTATAGTGGTGTGACCCCGAAGGACGTTTTCATCGCTACCGTGGACGCTTTTCCGGATATTTTGGAAGAAATTGGCAAAGGTAATATTGACGTCGGACTGGACCAGCCTCCGGCATTTTACAACCCGATAGCAGTACACTACATGGTAAAATACCTGGAGGAAGGCGAAGAGGCCCTACCGGACTACGGCGAAACGATAAACGCCGAGAACCTGGAGATAAGGACGGGAAACCAGCACCTGGGTGTGGATCCCTGGGCGGAAGCTATCTGGGCCCCGGCCAAAATAGAACACATGACGGAGTACAGCGATCAAATCACCAACGACCACAAATGGTTCCAGACCAACGCAGTATTCGTTACGGAAGAGAACTACGACAGCCCGCTTCTGTGGGGTAACTTCCCGTTGCCCGGGTGGTAAAGAGGAAGCAACAAACCATACACAATCCAGGGGCCATCGGATTAACCGGTGGCCCTTTTAGTTCAAGTTTTTTTGGTACGACCAAGCAAATTTATTTCGGGTGATAGCTTGTGGAAACAAAGACCAGGTTGAAACTATTTTTTATCGATAATTTAGTCTGGTTTATCAATATCGGTCTCTACGCATTTTTTGCCATACTCAACCCAAAAGGGTTTTTGACTTTTCAGAACGTTGAATTCATTCTATATACGAGTTCCATGATAGGAATGCTCGTCTTTGCCGAGGCAATTATACTTACCACCGGAAATATGGACCTCTCTCTAGCCCAAAATGCCGGGTTATCAGCGATGGTCGGTGGTTTTGTTACCGGCGTGCTTTTTACAAACCTCCCTGGCTGGGTTGGGATCTTAATCGTTGTCGCGACAGGAGCAGCGCTGGGTGCCGTAAACGGAATACTTGTCGGGAAAATCGGTTATAACGCCTTTCTGGCAACCCTCGCTACTTTCCTGATCTTCGACTGGACTACCTCCTGGATTCGCAGGGGAGCAATAGTTAATCTGTCAAACACCTTTCTCGCTCCCGGCAGGGATC
>CAZDMI010000142.1:0-2997 GCA_964506635.1 uncultured Thermotogae bacterium | reverse complement strand
GCTCTTTTACCATGATGACAAAATCGAGATGGTAAAAGAATTGAGTTTGTACTATTTTTCAACCTGTTGTGTACTGAATTACCCTGTGGTACTTGCGTTTCAAGGGTCCATAAACTACGATAAATAAGCATCAATGTACTATCGAAAAAGGAGGTTGGAGTACTTTGGAAAAAACAATCGCGCAAGAAAGCATAGATAGAGTAATAGACTCCGCACAGGAATACC
This sequence comes from uncultured Thermotogae bacterium, assembly GCA_964506635.1. Lineage (GTDB taxonomy): Bacteria > Bipolaricaulota > Bipolaricaulia > M55B111 > M55B111 > JAGXLP01. The sequence goes on along the minus strand of CAZDMI010000142.1, from coordinate 2,772 downwards.
TGTTTGACATTCAGGAGGACGAGGGGTACTGGCAGGGGGACTTCAAAAGCAATCCGACGATCGAAGCCGAGCACCTGATGCTGACTAAGTACCTCGGCATCAAGGACGAAGAAGAGTGGGGGAAGATAGTTAATTACCTGAAGCGCAAACAGCTTGAAGACGGTTCCTGGAACATCTTTCCAAACGGAAAGGGAAACCTTTCCACTACAATAGAATGTTACTTTGCTCTGAGGCTGGCCGGTATATCCCCGGATAGCCAGGAATTGGCCGAGGCACGAGAGTTCATCATGGACAGGGGCGGGATACCGGAAGCCCGGGTCTTTACGAAGATATGGTTGAGTCTGTTTGGCATCTGGAACTGGGACGACGTACCTGCAATGCCGCCGGAACTCATATTTTTCCCGGATTGGTTCCCGATAAACATTTACGAGTTCGGTTCCTGGGCGAGGGGGACCATAGTGCCGCTGCTGATCGTACTGAGCAAGCGGCCCGTACATGACCTGCCGGAGGAGAGAAAACTTTCCGAACTCTTCCCTGAGGACTGGGAAGGAGTAAAGGAGGAAGAGGACGACGGGGAGGATTACTCGCTCTTTTCCTGGGCCAAACTATTCCAGATTGCCGATGACGCCCTGAAGTACTACCACAAGCTACCGTGGCAGCCGGGAAGGGAGAAGGCAATAGAGAAGTGCGAGGAATGGATTCTGGAGAGACAGGAAGCCGACGGGAGCTGGGGCGGAATTCAGCCTCCCTGGGTTTACTCGCTTCTCGCACTCGATACCCTTGGTTATCCGCTGGATGACCCGGTCATGGAAAAGGGAATCGAGGGTCTGGACCACTTCTCCCAGGAAAAAGGAGAAGAGAAGAAGCTTCAGGCCTGCGTCTCACCGGTCTGGGATACGGCATGGGGCGTTATCTCGCTCGTCGAATCGGGAGTGCCGAAGGACCACGAGCGGATAGATAAAGCCGGTAGCTGGTTGCTGGATCAGGAGATAAGGGAGCAAGGTGACTGGGCCGTCGACGTAAAGGAGGATGTAGAGCCGGGCGGCTGGGCCTTCGAGTTCGCGAACGAGAACTATCCCGATACCGACGATACGGCCGAGGTCGTTATCGCGCTGAATAAGATCGAGCTTTCAAAAAGGGAAAAGGACAAGACCAAAGCGATGGACCGGGGTCTGGAATGGTTGATGGCAATGCAGTCTTCCAACGGTGGCTGGGGCGCGTTTGACAGGGACAACGATAACGAGTTGCTCTACGAAATACCGTTTGCCGACTTTGGTGCAATTATCGACCCGCCGACGGTCGACGTTACCGCACACGTAATAGAAATGATGGGCATGCTGGGATTTGACCTCGCGGACCGTCCCGTAAGGAGGGGTTACGAATTCATCCGCGAGAAACAGAACGAGGACGGATCCTGGTTCGGCCGCTGGGGTGTCAATTACATCTACGGTACGGGCTGTGTCCTTCCGGCGCTGAAGGAAGTCGGCGAGGATATGTCGAAACCCTACGTCAAGAAGGCAGTGGATTGGATTAAAGAACACCAGAACGACGACGGAGGCTGGGGCGAGACGGTAGAGACCTATTCGAATCCCGAATTGGCCGGTGAAGGGGAAAGTACCCCGTCACAGACCGCCTGGTCGCTGATTAGTCTGATTGCAGCTGACGAGGTGGACGCCCCGGCAACTAAACGCGGGATCGAGTACCTGCTCGACCAGCAGACCGAGGAAGGAACCTGGGAGGAAAAGAACTATACCGGTACGGGATTCCCGGGTGATTTCTACATAGGATACGTCCTTTACCGCCACTACTTCCCGCTTCTGGCTTTAGGACGTTACAGGAAGGAAATGGAGTAACCGGGGTGATACGATGACGGAAGATCGGGTAGAAAAAATCGGCGTCATGTCCGACAGTCACGAAAGTCTGGATTTGCTCGATAGGGCGGTTGACTTTTTCAACGATCAAGAAGTGGATAAGGTCCTGCACGCCGGCGATTTTATTTCGCCTCTGACTGCCGCTCCGCTATCCCGGTTGAATACCGAGTTGATTGGGGTATTTGGAAATAACGACGGCGATAGGCTGTTCCTCAGGCAGAGGTTTGAAGAAGAAGACGTCGGGCGTATCGAGCGGGGCCCACATCGGATGGAGCTGGGTGGAAATGAGATCGTCTTGATGCACCAGCCCAGGCTGATCGAGGCTCTGGAGGGGAGCCCCGATCCGGATCTGATAATTTACGGCCATACGCACGAGGTAAAGGTCCAGAAAGGGGACCCGTTCGTGCTTAATCCGGGTGAGGTCTGTGGTTTGGTGACGGGGAGGAGAACCGTAGCAACGGTGGGACTGGAAGAGATGGAAGTTGAGATAGAAAACCTGTAAAATCCTCCTGTAACGGTGGTTAAATCGGACCCGTTTGCAAATGGATGCGTTTCCATTATACTAAAATTGGATGAATGGGAGCTATACACTTGGATGAATCCTTTTGCATGCGCTAGTTTGATTTAAGATAGGGGGGAGGAGGAAAATTGCCCTTTCGCGTCTCGACTGCGGGGATATAGCACCAATCCTCGTCTGCCGTGGCTTTGCGATTCCTCCTTCCCTTACTTACCTAAATGCAGTTAATTCCCATTTGTAATAACTGAGGATGTATTTTGTAGCGGAAGCCTTCAGGCTTCCATGTTTTGAAATTAAAAATTCCGCTATTCAAACCAACAATTAGAGTCCTATTTGGTCTCAAAATTTCTAAATTGATACGTTTTATACTAAACCACACCCGCC
>CAZDMI010000141.1:0-3153 GCA_964506635.1 uncultured Thermotogae bacterium | reverse complement strand
TCGAGGCGGTCAAAATGAGCCTCCTTCAGGTTCTGGGCTACGATCATACTGTATCACTGGCAACCAGCGAGGGGCACCTCGAGTTGAACGTAATGTCCCCGTTAATCGGAAATAATTTAATTTCAGCCGTTAGGCTCTTTTCTAGAGCCGTAAGAACTTTCCGGGAGAAGTGTATCGATGGTATTCGAGCTAACAGGGAAAGGGTAGAACGAAGCTTTGATAATAGCACGGCGGTAGCAACGGCTCTTAGTCCTTACATAGGCTATGATAGAGTGGCGGAGCTGGTAAAAGAGAGTCTGGAAGGAGAAAAAGATATAAGGGAACTGGTCCTTGAACGGAACTGGCTCACCGACGAGGAGCTTGAAAAGGTGCTCGATCCTGAGAGGTTAACTTCTCCCCAGGGCATAGATACCCAGCTTAGAGATAAAGTTCGTCGGAGGTTAGAAGACAGGTAGTTTGGCGTAATTGTTATGAGGCTATAAGCTGGGTATGGTGTGTTTGTTGGCCCTGGATCATTTAAGGAAGTTCAAAAAATGACGAGTTTTCGCCAAATTCCAAAAACCAACTCCCGTGAAAGATTTATGATTTACTTTTGATGGTACGTATTAAAAAGGCCAGTAATATGTCAATCTATCCGGAAAAACCATCTCCAGTTTTGAACCTACCTATTGTCAGAGAGGAGGAGTCTAAACCAGCTATTCTTCCTCGTCTGGCTCCGGAACCGTGAATTCTGTGCTCATTTTGCCGGCAATACTGCAGTCCGCCTCGACTTTCAGGACGTCGCCTGGCTCAATGCCCGGCATGTAGTATAAAAACATTGGGGCATCACTGAGCTGGCGTCCGGGTAACTGAACTAACACATCTTCCCCTTTGTGGCGAATCGTGACTTCTTCGATAAAGTGGTTTGTACTGCCTCCGCCCACACTGTGTTTAACCTCCACCGAGAAGACGTGGTTTTCCAGATCGAACTCAGGATTTAACGCCGAGGGTGAATGAGCCATTGCCCCTACCGCAAAAATAAAAACTGAAAGAACTACCAGGATAGATACCTTTTTCATAATTTTACCTCCCTTTTAATAAATTTTACCACTAACAAAACAATATATCCAACTTTGTCACAAATTTGCATATGTATCTTTGAGCGTAGCGCTCGGTAGCGCAACATAAATTGTGTCCGCTCCCCCCAGGTGAAGCTAAAAAATATCCTCTTTCTGTTTCCGTCCTTATAATTGTGAATACAGTAACCTTGACATTATCCTCCGTTTGACCTACCTTTTGTGCAAGGATGTGCAACAATGCACCGACTATTCAAAGTACTCGGCTCCAAACAGAGATTAAAGTTGCTCAGCCACCTGCTTCAGGTGGATGGGCCGATCTGCTATTGCGAACTGGAAGGTGTGGTTGATAGGGACAGGTCTGTCATCTACAGGCATATGAAGAAACTTGAAGAGGTCGGCTTGCTGAAGACCGAACAGACAGGCAAACGGGTCGAATGCGATGTGCGAGCCGAAGAAAAGGTACGAAGCTTATTGAAGTTGGCAAAAGCACTAACACACAAACACACAGAGGTGAACCAGGGTGAAAGTTGAAATCTTAGGAAGCAGCGGATGTTCCACATGCGAGAGTCTCAAACAGGACGTCGAACGGGTTGTAGAGGAGGTAGATAAGGAAGACGAAATCGAAGTTGTTAAGGTAGAGGATCCGGCAAAATTTGCCAATTACGGCGTAATGAGCACTCCGGCGCTGGTGGCCGAGGGTGAGGTAAAGTTCAAGGGAACGGTTCCGTCGGAAGAGGAAATCAGGGAAGTACTTTCTTAGAAGGTAAAGAAATTTTATGTTCGAATATATTGCGGTTCAGTTAATCAATTTAACGGGACTGACAGGACGGCTGGCTGCTTCACTGGAGTTCTGGATCTATGACACGCTGAAGATCACCGTAATCCTGCTGGGCGTCGTTTTTGCCGTTAGTTACCTTCGTACTTACTTACCGCCGGAGAAGATCCGAGACTTCTTGAAAGGAAAGAAGGCGTTCGTTGGTTACGTGCTGGCCGGAACTCTAGGAATTATTTCACCTTTCTGTTCTTGCTCGACAGTTCCTCTCTTTCTGGGATTTGTCGGCGTAGGCGTACCCTTCGGCATGACCATTACTTTTCTCACCGTCTCGCCTCTGGTCAATACCGCGGCCGTATTCGTACTTTTTGGCTCCTTCGGCTGGGAGCTGACCCTCGCCTACGTTCTGGGAGGTCTGACGGTCGGAATTATCGGCGGTAGCGGGCTCAAGCTGCTCGGATTTGAACGCTACGTCGTGGACTTCGACTTCGCCGCCGACGAGGAGGACGAAAAGAACGGGGCGGGCAAGGCGGCGCGACAACGCCTCCGGGAGGCCTACGAGGACGCAAAGGAAATAGTCGAGCGCATTTTTCCGTACGTGGTAGTGGGCGTTGGATTAGGTGCGGCAATCCACGGTTTTCTGCCGGAGGGGTTCATTCAAAACACGCTTCAGGGAGCGCTTGCCGTACCGGCAGCTACTGCTCTGGGGATCCCGATCTACACCAACATAATGGGAGTAATCCCCGTGGCAGAGAGTTTAATTGGCAAGGGTTTGCCGGTTGGGACGTCCATCGCTTTCATGATGTCGGTGGCAGCGCTGTCGGTGCCGCAGTTCGTTCTGCTCAAACAGGTGATGAAACGGAACCTGATAATAGCCTACGGGGGAATAATCGGGTTCGGGATCATGATACTCGGGTTCGTCCTTAATATCATTTTCTGATCTTCATAGATGGTAAAATTCAATCGTTCCAGAGGAGGGTTCGATGACTGAAGAAGTAAAATGTCTAGCGTTTATCTGTGTTCAAAACGCGGGCAGGAGCCAGATGTCGGCCGCCTTTGCCCGACGGAAAGTAGAAACAAAGGGGTTGCCGGTAAAGATCGTTTCCGGGGGTACCGACCCGGCCGATTCGGTCCACGACGTTGTGATCGAAGCGATGGAGGAGAAGGGCTTTGACCTCTCGTCAAACAAGCCGAGAACGGTCGAACCGGGGGAGCTGGAAGGCTGTGATTACGTCATCACGATGGGCTGTTCGGCGGAAGGTGTCTGCCCGGTCACCTGGGAAGGAACGGATCTGGAATGGGATTTAGACGACCCCGGGGAGG
>CAZDMI010000140.1:0-3166 GCA_964506635.1 uncultured Thermotogae bacterium | reverse complement strand
GACAAGTTTAAAGAAACGGAGCTGGAGACCACGCCCGGGATTGAAGTCGAGGTCCCGCTGATAGAGGACTCGGTAGCCTGCTACGAGTGCAGAAAAACCGGCTCGCTTGATACCGGTGATCACACGATCTACGCGGGAGAGGTTGTAGCTGCCCACGTCTCCGAGGATTTTACGAGCTCAATCTACACGACGCAGGGTTGGCACAGGGAAGGCCCGGATGGCTTCAAGACAATCGAAGAGGTTGCTACTTGACCCTGCACCGGGGCCGACAAAGTTTGGTGGGCTCAGAAGTTTCGCGGAGGGGCTCTATCAATAGACGAGCTCCCCCGCGACGAAATCAGCCGTCTCCCTGTTGTTCGGATCCTCAAATATTTCTTCGGTAGTGCCGCTTTCGATTATTCTGCCATCGAGCAATAGAAATAATTCGTCGCCAATTCTCTCGGCCTGATTCATGTCGTGAGTGGCAAGAAATACCGTGGTATCTTCTTTACTGACACGGGTGATTACTTCTTCCACGGTGGCAGTGGTGCTCGGGTCCAGGTTCGTCGTCGGTTCGTCGAGCAGCAGGAGTTCTGGGTCGGTGATAAGGGATCTTGCCAGACTCACTCTTTTTTGCTCACCGGCAGAAAGTGAACGAACCGGTCTATTCTGGAAACCTGAGAGCTTTACGGTGTCGAGTACGCGTTTGACCTCCTGAGATATTTTCTTTCCGTCGCGTTGCAAAAATGGCAATATTCTTCTGGTTTTATCCAGTAAATACCTTGCTATACCCTGCCGGACCATCGGACCGTAGGCTACGTTGTTTCTGACGCTTCCGTTGAACAGGGCTGGTTCCTGGAAGACGTAACTCATCCTTCTCCGCAATTCCCTCGGGGTTGCTCCGGAGGGATCGCCGGGTAAGCTGGCGAAGTATCTGTTGATTTTTCCCCCGGTTGGGGTTTCGAGCAGGTTAACCAATCTGAGCAGGGTGGTCTTGCCTGCCCCGCTTGGCCCCATCAGTACTGAGACGCTGTCCCGCTTCACGCTCATGGTTGTCTCCTTCAGTACGGGTGAAGCACCCTCGTAGGCAAAACTAACCTCTTCTAGCTGGACGATGGCCACCTGGCTCACCTCTCAATAACGTGCCCCGCCGCCACGGAGCCGATGAACTATAAGGTTCACTGCCAGCACTATAGTTAGAAGGACTGTTCCGAGCGCCAGGGCGGCTTCAAAGTGGCCCTTGCGGGTTTCCACTATTATGGCTGTCGTCAGAGTCCTCGTGTACGAAATATCGTTTGACCAGACTATATTACCGCCGACCAGTATGACGGACCCGACCTCGGAAATTGCCCTCCCGAAGCCGGCAATCAGAGCGGTAATAAAACCAAACCTCGCCTCGTATATTATCGTCGCGATCCTCTGCCACCTGCTTGCCCCCAGCGAAGTTGAAACGTCAATCAGAGAATCACTTACCGCGTCTAGCCCGGAAAGCATTATTCCGGTAACGAGCGGGGTTATCAGAACGGTCTGAGATATTACCATGGCCGTTGGGGTCCATAGAAGGTTCAGGCCACCGAAAGGACCATTCTGGCTCAACATGAGCAGGACGAATAACCCAACGATTACGGAGGGCAATCCCATACCCGTATAGACAAGCACGTTTAAGCCGTGTTTGCCGGGAAAGCGGAAAAACGTCAGGACGAAGGCAATTATCGCCGAGATAATTCCGCTTGCGACAAGAGCCAGGGAAGAGACCTTCAGGGATACGCCTATTATGCTGTAAAGGTAAGGGTCCAGCTCGAACAACAGCTCCAGCGCGTCCCGAAAGGACTGCAGGAAAAACCCCAGAGTTTCCATAAAATCTCCCTTTATAAACGAGGCGAGGTCGGTTTAATCAAAAATTATTCGCGATAGTCGGTCGGTACGTACTGAGAAAAGTTAGGCTCCTCACTTAAGGCGTTCGGGAAGAAGAGTTGTTCGCCCTTGACGGTGTAGTTTCCTATCACTTCTTGCCCACGGGGCGAGGTCACGAAGCCTATATAAGCCATCGCCATCGAGTAATTTACGGAAGGGTACTTTGCGGGATTTACTGCTATGACACCGTAGGGGTTCATCAATACGGGGTCACCACCCTTGACCGGTCCCTGGACCAGAATTTCCAGGTTGATCTCGTCCTGCATGGACAGGTAGGTCCCTCGATCGCTGAGAGTATAGGCCCCCATTCTATCCGCCTGGACGATTGTGTCGCCCATTCCTTTTCCGATTGAGAGGTACCATTTGCCGGAAGGATCAACGCCGGCCGCCTCCCAGAGCGACAGCTCTTTCTTGTTCGTGCCTGAGTCGTCACCGCGGGAAATGAATTTTGAGTCGGAGCCAGCGATCTGCTTCAAAGCCGCCGTGGCCTTATCCGTACCCTTGATGCCAACCGGGTCGTTCGACGGACCGATGATCACGAAGTCGTTGTACATCAGGTCCCTCCGGTTTACTCCCCAGCCTTCCTGCAGGAATTCGTCCTCGGCTCCGCGGGCATGGACCATTATTACGTCGGCGTCACCGTTCTCGGCGTGCCGGATAGCGGCACCCGTTCCGACGGCTATTGTCTTTATCTTGACGTCGAACCTTTCTTCGAATAAGGGGTTTAATTTGCCGAGTAACCCGGAATCATAGGTGCTCGTCGTCGTCGCAAGAACCAGTTCCTCTTCTGCCGCCACTTCCACGCCCGAAAGCGCAGTGAGAAGCAGAACTGAGGCGAATACTATCAGAATTGTGGTCGATATTTTTCCTACTCGTGATTTGACCGGCATAATACTATCACTCCTTTAATGTAATAAACCCGAGCTATTTCGGGTACTGTCAATAGTAATTTTTCTGGTGACAAAAGTCAACAATTTTGGTCAAGAATTGTGGTCTTACCCAATCCAGGAAAGGAAATTGGGCATATGAAAAGAACGGTTTGGAGGTTAAAACATTTACAAATCAAATAGAACGGAAAGACATATGGACTATCTGTGACATGAATTTGCCAACTTAAAGTTTTCTATGAGTTTTCTATCGAAGGAGATAAGTTAAGAAAAAATGATTACGAAACAAACAACTGGGGTGCAGGCTTATGAGGTGCTTTCCTTTAAAACTGGCGCCGTAGCTTTGAACGTGGCGTAAACCCCCTTGCCGGGTTTCAGGTCCATCT
>CAZDMI010000139.1:0-3220 GCA_964506635.1 uncultured Thermotogae bacterium | reverse complement strand
TGGTTTTCAGCCAGACGTTCCTGGTCCTGGGACCGTCGAACTCGGCAAAGAATATCCCCTGCCAGGTACCTAGTTGAATTTTACCGTTTTCGACGAAGACCCTTGTCGAATTGCCCACCAGACTTGATTTTATATGGGAATCGGCGTTGCCTTCCCTGTGGCGGTAGCCTCCCTCTGGAACCAGTTCTGATAGCTTCTCCTCGATATCGACCGCCACGTCCGGGTCGGCGGACTCATTTATGGTAATTCCGGCAGTGGTATGGGGAACGTAGATAGTACAGACTCCGTTATCGGCCCCTCCCCTATTAACCACTTCTTTTACGTCCGCAGTGATATCCTTCAATTCTATCCTGGAAGAAGTACTTACCGTGAGTTTTTCCACTCTACAACACCTCTGCCAGGGACTGTTTTAATTTTTGAGCGTCTTCCACCTCGCCCACCTTCATTATTAACTTTTCATCTTCGGCGCTTCCTGCATTTAAGAGACTGAGTAGAGAAACTCCATGGTCGTCCAGAACTGCAAGTACCTTCTTCAGCTCATTCAGACCTTCCGGAGAAAGAGTCACCCAGAAACCACCTTCACCAAAATTCAGCAAGTTCGAAAACTCCTCAAAGAGTTTTCCTGGCGTAAGGACGCCAACTAGTTTGCGATCCGAATCCACGACCGGCAGAACCATGAGGCTATATTCCTTAATTATGCTGACGGCTTTGTCTATCGTATCCGTCACTTCGGCGTGGAGGGTTGAACGAGAAACGTAGTTATCTATCGGCTCCTCACCCGACTTCTCTTCGATCGATTCGTAAGTCAGGAAACCAACGAGTCGCTCCTCTTCATCAACTACAAAGATAATCCGAAAGTTGTTCTCTTCCATCAACTCTTTGGTTTCCGAGACCGATTTACCCTCTAACGCGGATGCGGGGTCCTTCTGAAGAAATTCCTTGACTAGCATCTAATTTCACCGATCCAGGATTTCCGAAGCTATGTTACTCGGAACCTGCTTGTACTTGAGGAAATCCATCTGAAAGGAAGCTTTGGCCTGTGTCAGCGATTTTAGCCTGGTAGCGTAATTCATGACCTCGGCCTGCGGTACCTCCGCTTCGATTTCCGTGTAGCCCTCGGCAGTATCAGAGCCCAGTATCCTGCCACGTCGACCATTCAGGTCACTTATGATATCCCCGGTATAGTCACCCGGAGTCTTGACCTTTACCTCCATTATCGGTTCAAGCAGAATCGCACCAGCCTGTTCTACCGCTTTATTGCATGCCTCCCGACCAGCTATTTTGAACGCCATTTCCGAGGAGTCAACCGGGTGGTGATCACCGTCATAAACGGTTGCCCTGACGTCCGTAATCGGGTATTCCTCGTCCAGAGCTTCCTTTACTCCCTTCTCTACACCGGGTATGAATTGAGTCGGGATATTTCCGCCCTTGATCTCGTTTACGAACTCAAACCCGGAGCCTCGAGAAAGCGGGGTTAGCTTCAGGTAAACTTCACCGTACTGGCCCCTGCCTCCGGACTGTTTCTTGTGCCTGTACTTGGTATCGGCCTTCTTGGCTATACTCTGCTTGTAAGGTACCCGTGGTTCTCTGGTATCTATTTCAACGTTAAACCCGCTCTTCAGCCTCTCCTTGAAAACGTTCAGGTGGTTGGCACCCATTCCGGAAAGTATCATTTCCTCCGTCACTTCGTCCCTGTAATAGTTGATCGATGCCTTGTTGGCGACGAGCTCCTTCAAAGCAGTACTCATCTTACTTTCATCTTCCCTGCTTTTCGGGTTTACCGTCCTGTGATAAACGGGGCTTGGGAACTCCACAAATTCTATTTCCTCTTCACCGGTGTCGGTCAGCGTATCACCCAGGGCAATATCCTCAAGCTTTCCAAGAGCGACTACTTCTCCGTGTCCGGCTGAATGAACTTTTTCCTGGTCTCCACCGTGGTACCTGTATATGTCCGATATCTCGATCTCCTGGCCGTTTCTAAGGTTGCGGAGGGTGCTTTCCTCTTCGAGTTCTTCTCCGTACACCTTGACAAAAGCCAGCTTGCCAAGATAAGGATCGGAAAGCTTGTTAAATACAAGTAAATCCGAGCGACCGCTGGATTCTCCTTTGAATTCGGGAACTAGTTTGTTCAGCTTTTCCAGGAGAGTCTCCAGGCCGAGACCCGCTTCGACGGAAGAAGCAAATACCGGTGCGAATTCGTCGTCCGCAAAGCCTGACTCCAGAGCGCGGTTGGTGTCCTCTTCGGTTATCTCTTCTTCTTCCAGGTACTTCATCATTAACTCATCGTCCTGTTCGGCCAGCGCCTCCAGCAGGTTTTCCCTCTCTCGATCAAGCTCTCCTTCCAGTTCTCCCGGTATCCCGTCTTCCCGATCGTCGAAGTAGACGGCTTCCTCCTCCAGAACGTCCACGTAACCGACGAACTCATTCTCAGTGACTATCGGTATCTGGAGGGCGACAAAGTTCTTATCGAATTCCTCGCGCAACTCGCTTAAAGTCTCGCCGAAATTCGCCTCTTCCTGATCCATCTTGTTGACCAGAACGGCCGTGGGCTTATCGTACTTCTCGGCTATGTTCCATACGTTCTCAGTATGGACCTGTGCTCCTTTCTCGGCATCGACCAGAAGGAGCGAAGCCTCGGAAGCAAAAGTACCTTTATAAACTTCTTCGACGAATTCTTCCGCTCCGGGTGTATCAAGGACAGTCCAGTTTTGCCCTTTATGCTTAAAGGAGCCAATCCCCAGATCGATCGAGTACCCGTGTTCTTCCTCTTCCGGAGAAGGGTCAAAGTTTAAGTCCCCGTCAAGGCCACTCATTCCAAGTAATTTTTCTGCCAGACTGGATTTCCCAGTACCCGAATGTCCAATCAAACTCAATGTCTTTGAATTTGCCATGAACCAACCACCTCGTCTTACCTATGTGTGATTAAGCTAAATCAATCAACTATACTCCGTTTAATATAAAGCATACCGCTGAACTCTACAACAGCCAGGCAGCTTTCTTCCTATTACGGACCTACAACGACTGAGAGCCGGCCTCAAAGATTTTAACCGCGTCACAAATTAATTGGATTTGCGGGGAGTCCATTCTGGTTTTCTAACTAGCTGAAGAAGGGGAGACCGCCCCAGTCAAACTATAAACTTACTACACCCCTCCTCCCTGCATCTTCGGATCCATGATATCCCTGAAGGCGTCTCCGATTAAGTTCCAGGAGAGACAGAAA
>CAZDMI010000138.1:0-3263 GCA_964506635.1 uncultured Thermotogae bacterium | reverse complement strand
CCCCAGAAACACCCTAAAGCAAAAGTGGCGGTTTCTACTTTTTCGTAACTTTTCCTATCGATTGGCGGGACTTCATCTCCTGCTTCAGGGGCTTCACCCCCGGCCGCAAAGCCCAGGGTGCCAAAAAGACTAACTATTAAGAGGGTCGAAAAGAAAAAATATATATTAAGGTAGATCCCTTTGGTCATCGTGACCTCCCGTAAACTAATTAAAATGAATTCCGTTTAATAATAAATCTAGAAGAAGGTTTTTTCCACCAGAGTCGAAAAAGGGTCAAATTATTTCGGATTCAGTTTCGATACGAGTCGGTCCAATCCGGGATGGCTCGGCCACTTTTTCTCAGCAGGAAATCTGATCTAGAAAAAAAGTTAGCAATCCGTTATTTTACATTAAGAATGATTGTTATAATTAGCAGGGAAAGACATGCATAAATAAATGAAAGAAAGCGTTACTCACAAACAGGATAATATCTCGGGTGAACGAAGGCTTCGGTATTTCCGTGTCCTGCTGGGAGCTACTGCTGTAGTGTATTTAATATTTGGCTGGATATACAGGGCATATCTGTCGGGAGAATTCCCGATGCCGATGCCACATCGGATCGGTGCTTCGCTATTCTTCTTCTGCCTGTTGCTGGCGACGTTCTTAAGCAGCCGCGCAAGGGAAAACGTCGATAGTCTGATGTTCTTAGGCGCAGCAGGAGCTGTTTTTCATCTGGTTTATTTTGCCTATTTATATGATTACCAGCTGAACTACGCCCTGAGTATTATAGTTGTCGTTATAGTGGTGAATTTTCTGTTACCCGCCGACGGCAGGTTAAAATGGTTTAATCTGACCTTAATTGCAGGGACGAGTACCTCATTATTGTTTGTTACAAAACCGACTTTCGAGAGATGGGTCTACGTCATCTCACTCGTTTCCATCAGCGTTATCTCCTATTTACTCACAAATTCAAAGCGCAGGGTGCAAAAGGAATATGAAAGGCTTTTTAATGATTCCCCGATAGGTCTAGTTCGGGTGGATTCCACGGGTAAGGTCCGTGATTTTAACGAAAAAACAAAAGAAATTTTCGAACCCCCTTCGAAGGAAGAGCTAGAAAAACTCAATCTATTTGATGAGCTGGATTGTAAGGGTGATGAAACCGAATCCGTCGAGAACAGGGAAAAGCGAATGGATTTTTCCTGGGACAGGTCGCTCTGGGTTGACTATAGCGTAAAACCACTGAATGAGAATCACGGTGGATCTTCCGACATCATCATATCCTTCAGGGATATCACGGAAAGGAAAGAGACGGAGGACCGGATAGAATACATGACCTATCACGACAATTTGACCGGCCTTTACAACCGGTCGTTCTATAAAGAAATTGTCGGCGAGTTGAACTCGGCCGAACAGTACCCACTGAGCGTACTGTTCATAGATTTGGATAAACTCAAGCTGGTAAACGATGCCTTTGGCCATAGAGTAGGGGATGATCTACTCGTCACGGCCGCAAAAGTACTAAAAGAGTCATGCAGGGAAGATGATCTGGTATTTCGCTGGGGCGGTGACGAGATAATCATACTCCTTCCCAGTACCGAAGAAGGAGAAAGGGAGAAAATTCGAGAGAGGATTCTTTCCAGCGGCCGGGATACCGATTTTGAACCGATTGATCTCAGGTTCTCAGTTGGTGGGGCCACGGAGAGGTGGCTCCAGAAAAAAGACGAGCTGGATTACCTCTTACAGGAAGCCGAAGAAGATATGTACGAAAAAAAGCTGGAGAAGCAGGAAGAAGTCTCGCGGGAAATACTTGACAGTATCGAGGAAAAATTAGAGGAGAAGTCCAATTACGTGATGGCCCATTCTCGCCGGGTTGAGGAACTGGCACGAGAACTCGGTAAAGAACTCGGTATGGAGGAAGATGAGCTGGAAAAGCTGGGTCAGGCGGCGAGGTACCACGATATTGGCAAGGTTGCCAAAGACGAGCAAACTCTCCAGAAGTTCTACCGGGATCTCACGGAAGAGGAGAAAGAAGAGCTCAATACCCACTGCAAGGTTGGCTACCAGATCGCAAAAGAGCTCCGCCCTTTAAATGGCGTTGCCCGGACGATACTCCAGCACCACGAGTGGTGGGACGGCAGTGGCTATCCCAGGGGGGCTGCGGGTGAAGAAATAACTTATAAGGCAAGGATAATTTCGGTCGTCAACGCTTACGATGCTATGACTGCCCCCCAGAGCAACCGCGAGAAACGCGTTCCGGAAAAAGAAGCTGTTGATAAACTGAGAAAAATGTCCGGGAAAGTGTTTGATCCGTCAGTGGTCGACAATTTTCTTTCGCTGATCCGGTGCCCCGAGACCGATTAAACCTTACCGCGAGTGGCCTCAATTCTGGTTATATTTACTTCAGATTTTCCCCTTACTGCTGGTAAACCGGTTAACCAATTACTTGATTTAATTAACCAAAAACCGGGAAGCCGAAACCATTTACCATCTTAATACCAACCCGTATTCCATTTCATGTTGACTATAGTCAACAATAATTTTATAATAACCCAAATCCAAAATTTCTGGAGGTATACTAATGAGAAAAGCCCGAAAATCAAGATTTATTTTGTTGTTAGCTTTATCGGTTTCGCTGGTATTTGCAGGGATCGGCCAACTCACTGTAATGGCCCAGGAAGCCGATTTGACCGTTAAGGGGCCTGAAGGAACCGAAGAATATTCGCTGGAAGAAGTAAAAGACATGGCTGCCGTCGAAGGCTGGGGTGGCATGAAGGATAGCGTGGGCAACATATCCGACCCCAGAATGTATAAAGGCGTGGCAGTTAAGGATTTAGTTGAAAAGGTTGGTACCTTTGACAAAAACAAAGCCGTAAAACTGACCGCAAAGGACGGCTACTCGATGTCCTTCAGTTACGATCAGGTAATGAACGGCAATTTTCTGGCTTACGACCCGGCGACGGGAAATGAGACGGAAGCGTCCGGCCTACGCCTGATCCTCGCCTATCGGAGGAATAGCGAACCGCTCGGTGAGGACAACGGCCCGATGCGGGCAGTTATAGTTGACGGTAAAAAGCAGGTTACGGATGGCCACTGGTGGATCAAGTGGATAGAGAAGGTGGAACTCGTTCAGCTGAAAAAGGACTGGACACTGAAGCTCGAAGGTGAACTGAGCGTGGATATGGATAGGTCCAGCTTTGAGTCGGGTGCCTCTGCGAGTTGCCACGGAGCTAGCTGGACGGACGGAGAAGGGAACAAATGGTCGGGCGTTCCGCTCTGGCTGCTTG
>CAZDMI010000137.1:0-3282 GCA_964506635.1 uncultured Thermotogae bacterium | reverse complement strand
GTGCGAAAGTACCCGAGAAGGTTTTAACAAACCAGGACCTTGAAGAAATGGTTGATACGTCCGATGAATGGATTACGAGCCGCACGGGGATAAAGACGCGTCACGTTTTGGGAGACGAAGAAGACCCTTCGGAACTTGGAATAGCGGCGGCTCGAGAAGCAATTGATAATTCTTCGGTAAGTAGAGATGAAATCGACCTTGTAATAGCCGCCACCAACGTCTCAGACATGCCGATACCGGGTTCTTCTCCTTTTATTACGGAAGGGTTGGGAATATCAGCGGATATACCGTTTTTCGATTTAAAAGCAGGTTGTAGCGGTTTTCTTTATGGCCTGGACGTGGCGTCGAATATGCTAGGGAGTAATTATGATAACATCCTTGTCATCGGCCTGGAAGCGCTGTCGCGGATCGTAAACTGGGAAGACAGGAGTACCTGTGTCCTGTTTGGCGATGGTGCGGGTGCGGCCGTGGTCAGCTCTTCCGGTCCCAGGGGGAGCGTGCTGGCTTCTTCCATGTACGGGGACCCGTCAAAGGCAAAATTAATTAACCTCGAAGGAGGGGGTACGAGGTTTCCTCCGGCCGAGGGCGATGCCGATGACGAAAAATACTATATCGCTATGGAAGGCAAGGGCGTATTTAAAAGTGCCGTAAACATGATGAAACAATCTTCCATGGACGTACTCCGGGAAGCCGGCGTGGAGCTCTCCGACGTCGATTTGATCGTCCCCCATCAAGCCAATATACGTATCATAAAACAACTTGCGAAAAGTCTGGGAGTCGAGATGGACAGGGTGGCCGTGAACCTAGAAGAATACGCAAACACTTCCACAGCCACTATACCGCTGGCCTTTAAGGAATACCTGGAGGAAGGCGAGATAGAATCCGGCGATTTGGTTTTAATGACGGCCTTTGGTGCCGGGGCTGCATTCGGGTCCACGCTGATTGAGTGGTGAACCCTATGGGTTATACTGCATTTCTCTTCCCTGGTCAGGGATCTCAGACCGTTGGAATGGGTGAAGATCTCTTTAATGATAGCAGAGTAAATGGCATCTACGAAACTGCGGACGAGATCATGGGGACGGATTTTCGCGAACTTATCCTGAATGGGCCCGAAGAACGACTCAACAGGACGAGCAACGCCCAGCCGGCAATATTTACCGATGGGGTCGCTCGCTATAGAGTTCTCCAGGATGAAGGAATTTTTCCTGATTACATGTTGGGTCATAGCCTGGGAGAGTTTTCTGCGCTCACTGCTGCAGGTTGCCTTACCTTTGAAGAAGGGCTTAAAATCGTCAGGAAGCGCGGGGAACTTACGAGCGAAGTGGACGTAGAAGGTTCAATGGTGGCCGTTATGGGGGTCGACTATTCCGTGGTTGAGAGGGTTATTGAGAATGTGGGGGATTCGGTTACGGTAGCCAACCATAATTCACCGAGTCAGGTGGTTATCTCCGGCAAAAAGGAACCCCTCGATAAAAGTTGTGAAAAACTGCGCGAAGAAAGGGCAAAGTGTATAAAGCTGGACGTCACCGGACCATTTCACTCTTCTTACATGAAGGGTCCGGAGAAGGAGTTAAAGGATTACATCGATCAATTCGAATTCGAAGATCCTGAGGTACCGGTTTTATCGGGAGTGTCCGGTTCTTTTGAAGATGATGGAAACCATTTAAAGGAGCTTCTGGGTCGGCAGATGACCCATTCCGTTCGCTGGGTTGACTACGTGAATCTCCTCGGTAATGCCGACGTTAAAAGGACAATTGAAGTAGGGCCCGATGCAACTCTTTCCAGGCTTACTGGCAAAATAGATTCGAGTATCGAAAGGTTGAGGTTTGACGAGGTGATTTGATTTGGAATTTTCCGGAGAGGTGGCAGTCGTCACCGGAGGGGGGAGCGGCATAGGAGAAGAGGTCACGAAGGGTTTGGTGGAGCACGGAGTAAGGACCAAGATCTTTTCCCGTTCCAGGGGCGAGGATACCGCCAGACGTCTTGGAGATAATTGTGAGTTCTTTCAAACGGACGTTACTGACGCCGAAGCGGTCAAGGATTCCATCGAAAGAACTGTGGAAGAACACGGGCGAATTGACTACCTGGTAAATAATGCCGGTTATACCAGCGACAATTTACTGGTCCGTATGTCTCCTGAGGAGTGGGAAAAGGTAATTGACGTCAATTTGAATGGCGTATTTAACTGTACCAGGGCCGCATTAAGATATATGATGAAGGGGGACGGTGGCAGTATCGTCAATATTTCCTCGGTATCCGGGATTTTCGGCAACCCCGGTCAGGCGAATTATGCTGCCTCCAAGGCCGGGATAGTCGGGTTTACGAAATCACTTGCTCAGGAGTATGGTTCCCGAAACCTGAGGGCGAACGTCGTAGCTCCTGGTTTTGTCGACACTGCTTTGACCGAGGACATCCCAGAGGATAAGCGTGTATCTTACAGGGAAAACGTTATTTTGGAAAGATTTGCGGATCCGGGGGAAATAGCGGACCCCGTACTTTACCTACTGAGTGACAGAGCTAGTTATATTACTGGCACCGTTCTCAGGGTTGACGGTGGTTTGTCATTTGGCTAGACTTTTCATCGTTAAACTTGACCATATAATATACTAGGAGGTATTTCCATGGAGGACCTCGAATCACAAGTAAAAGAGATAATTAGTCGGCAGTTAATGGTGGACGAGGAGGAACTGACCCTGGATGCTTCTTATGTTGAGGACCTGGGGGCAGATTCCCTCGACACCGTTGAAATGATAATGGAATTCGAAGACGAATTTGGAATAGAGATTCCCGACGAGGACGCCGAGGACCTGACTACGGTCGGTGAGTCCATAAATTACCTGGAAGATTTGCTGGAAGAAGAAGGTTAAATAAGAGAGAACTATCTAAATAGTCGTTTTCGCCCTATTGTTCTGACGATTAATTGGGAACCCGGATAGTCAAGTTGTTTCCCTTTGCCTGTTGATTTTGCCGATTTAATTCCCGTCTATCGGGAAGATTAAGTTCGTTTCATGGTACCGAGGTGATGTCTATGGGGGAAGAAAGAAGGGGTGACGTGGGGCACGAGTCGAAAAATCCTTATTACGAAGGAAAAAAATACGCAGAACCTACGTTCTGTTCGAACTGTGGTCTGGTGTACAAGCAGGGACGATGGGTAGATCGATCGCTGTCGGACGAAAGTAGTGCGCATGAAGCCCTGTGTCCGGCCTGCAGGAGAAAAAGGGATAGAAACCCCGAGGGTTTGGTTTACCTCTCCGGGGAATATTTTGACGAACACCGGGAAGA
>CAZDMI010000136.1:0-3291 GCA_964506635.1 uncultured Thermotogae bacterium | reverse complement strand
GAATTTTCCCGGAAGGCCATAATTGCCTTAACCCCGAAAGGGTCACCGTCAAATCGGGCGCTAAGAATACCTGAGTTTAAGTTGTAGGGACCGTCCTCGTTTTCGAATCTCAACCCTGCGGTGAATTCGAGGGGGTCAGTCGGAACGGTAAGGTTAAGATTGAGTTGCTGGCCAAGGAGTGCTTGACCGCCGAAATTCAGCCCCTCTACGCCCACGTCACTCAAATCGGGATTAAACTGGAGTGATTGAGAAGCGTTTGCGAGTTTGTAGGATTCGTCAAAGGAGACGGAGAGAGCTAACGGGTCTGCGGTCCAGGTAACCGTAGTTCCGGCAAAGGGGACAAAAGCAGTGGGGGAAACGAGAAGGCTAGAAGAAAAGCTAACCCCATAACCATCCAGATCCCAGCTCCTCGTACCATTTAACGTTAGTCCATTGAAACCATTATCAGAAGAAAACTTTCCAGAAAGGCTTAAGTCCACCTCTCTGAAAGCGATATTGTCAGCGGAAAACAGGAATTCTTCGAACCCGTTGTCTTCCTGAATTGCGATTTGCTGTAACTTAAGCGGCCCGAGACAGTTACCGAAACACGTTACCCCTTCCTTGGCTCCAATCCTCGCCTCAAACCCTAGCTGGACTTCTTCATCCGTTTCACCGGTGAGCTCAAAGATGAGTCCGGTATTAATGTTTGGCCGGTCTTCTGGTTCATCCTGCCAGTTGTCGAGGACTAATGTACTGGTAGCCGTCAAACCAACGAGACCGAACTCCAGGGAAGACTTGTACCTCCTGAACGCCAGATTGGAAAAGGTCTCGCCGTACCATTCCGTCCTCTTGTCGGGGGAGGTATAGATAATTATATTGGGAGAGAAGATGACCTGGTTCTCCAGTGAAGCGATCTCACCGAGCAACGTATCCCCGGTAAACGCCTGAAACGTCAAGCCGGAAGAGGGCGTATAAGGGTGATAAAACTCGGATATGCTCCTCACGTCACTAAAAGGGCCAAATAAGTTGGAAAGTTCTAAGTCAAGCAGGCTCTCGAAGAAGTAAGGTGTAGTGTTCTCTTCTTCTGGGACTTCGGTACATACTATGGAACCGTATTCAACTTTACAGTTTCTTGTTGCTATACTTAACCCGGATTTTAGTTCACCTTCCAGAACAACCTCTCCAGCCAAAGTCGTATAGGAAAATAAAATCGAGACAGAAAGTAAGAAGAGCAGTATGACCTTTGAAGATTTCAATAATAACACCCTACGGTTATTCTATCACAATGATCAACGTCTATTCTCATTCCTGAGGTTTCTCGAAAATCAGGCATTTTCTAGGGTCGACGTCCCTGGGGTTGGGAATACGAATTATCCCCCAGCCAGTTTCCGGATCAAATCCTGGTTTACCCACGTCTTCAATAAAGCATTCCTTTATCTTTTCCCTTACAGCATCGACTCCCAGCTCCTTGAGCTTTGGCTGAGTAGATAAGATGAGCGCAACTAGTCCCGCGCCCTGCGGGGAAGAAAAAGAGGTCCCGGACCCAGCGTCACCGAACTCTCCACCGATTAAAGTCGTATAAACGTTCTCTCCGGGAGCGACGAAATCGACCTCTTTCCCATAGTTAGAGAAAGAACTTCTGGAGTTCGTCTCAAGGTTATATGAACCTACAGCGATAACCCGGGGATCAGCTGCCGGCGTGTCGACGATTCCCTCGCCGTCATTTCCGGTAGCCGCGACGACTATGGGTGGTGTCAGGGACTTAGACTCGAAATCCTGGTAAAGGAAATCCAGTACCTTAGCGAAGTACTCTCTTGTTTGCCGTTCTTTAGAAGGACGACACCTAGAACACCCCAGGCTCATATTTACGACGTCAGCCTCCAGATAAAAGGCAGCTATCAAACCTTTAGCTATTATATCCTGAGGAGTAAACCTACTCTGTCCAAATACTTTTATCGGAATAACCCGGCTATTAAAAGCTATTCCTGCACCAAACTTCTGGTTGTCACCGCGTGCCGAGGCGATACCGGAGACTATCGTTCCGTGTCCTCTTCTGTCCTCGGCCGACGAGGTTCCCAGTAAAAGTGAAAGGTCCTGACTACCACTGCTCACGTCAATCCCGTTTGGCGCGAAGCGCGACGTTCTGATTTCTTCCTTGATATTTAGATCAAGGCCAGTATCGACAACTGCAATCATAACCCCCTGTCCCCTTATGGGAAAGAATGAGTTCCAGCCGGTAAACATGTTTGTAGCTCGGATCTGCTCCTGTTGGTCCAGATCCGGATCGTTGAGTTCCTTCTGAATTAACGTCATCAGGCCGTTTTTAGAGGCGTAGTTGACCCCACTTTCACCCCCCAGCCCGTCAGCCACGTTCAACGTGTTTCTTATTCCCCTGTCTTTCAATCTCGCAACGTAAAAGTTCGTGGGCGGTATCCTATCGAAGGACTGAATACCGTATTTCTCTTTCAGTGATCCCTTCCTTTCCGGGTCCCCGTCGAACTGAACCAGTACCTCTCCCGGGACAAAGTTCAAGTACTGCCCGGTCTGATCGGTCGCTCTTTCCACTAAATCCTCTGGCACCTGGTCAGCCCACTGCCGTAACTGTTCTTCCGTGATTTCCTTGCCTTCGTTACTAACGCAAGATTTATCTACATTGATCGAAACGGTATTGCTTCGGCCGTCCGGCCCCCTAACCTGAAGGTTTGTATCGCCTTCCAGGTCGGGCGGAATTACCGTTACTATTGCATTGTGGGAGGCGGCTTGCAGCTTGGCCTCCTTCTCACCGTTGTTAAAGTTAACGCTTCCTTCCCACTTAAACACTTCTGGATTCTGGATCTTGTTAATAGGTATCAGAACCGTGGAGCCGGGAGCAGCGCATAATCCACCCATAAATGAAGTTGGTATATTTAGACCAGAAACAAACGAGCGCTCTCTTTCAGTCTGTACCGATAGTGTAAAATTGCCCTTGATTTCGTGCCTCTGGGTGGATTGAGGAGAGTCACACTCAACCCCCAAAGTTGAGTCAATTCGGTAGAAACCAGTCGGAACGTCTTCAGTTAAAACCGCATAAAGTGTAACGCTTTGAAAATCGCCTGGGCCGATCTTGGGTTGTTGAGGTACGGGCAGTAGAAATATCTGCCCAGAGTCAGGTTTGGGAGATATGTTTAGATCTTCCAGGGTGACTCGCGGACGGGAGACGTAGTCTCTCGATTCCCAGTAGCAGGTATTAGAAATAGTGATGTTTGCGAGAGGAATTCTATCCCCCGGGGTTCCCGTAGTATTAAGTTGAGAACCGAGAACGGGCAAACAGCA
>CAZDMI010000135.1:0-3397 GCA_964506635.1 uncultured Thermotogae bacterium | reverse complement strand
AGTGGAGCGGGCGACGGGATTTGAACCCGCGAACCTACTGAATGGCAATCAGTCGCTCTACCGCTGAGCTACGCCCGCTCGTATAAAAAATACTAAAGCTCTCAAATGGTCTTTTCAAGTCAGTGGGGCTATACTTAAAGGGTGCCAGTTAAACTAACAGACCTCCGTACCTTCTAGCAATCCTCTTTAAAGAATTTTTATTACCCTGGAGCTTCACAGGAGCGATCCCGGGATAAGCTCGGAGGAAAGCCTTTAAAGTAACGGGATTGTCTGTCTTTATCCCGGTGGGTGCGGCCGACCTGAGCTGGAGGAAGACCCGTGATAATTTCTCTTCCAGGTCCTCCTCTGACCTGTTTCTGCCTGTTATCTTGATTAGACTGACCCGTTCCTGGTTTTTCCTTGACCTTATTTGCTTTAAATCCTCACTTGGTACTTCGAATTGTTCAAATTCACTTACTTCCGCGGCGTCTACTACTTTAACGTTACTGCTAAAAAACTCTCTATTTTCTCTAGGGCCGTCCTTCCCGCAACCGCTGTAGTCCGACGCTACTTCTGCGAGGGCTCTTGTGAAATTTGGGTCGCTGCCACAGCAGGAACCAACCCCGGCTAGATCGGTTAAACCGGGCTCAATATCTTCCAGGTACTCTGACGGAGTCAGGTCGTAGATCGCTTCTCCATCCTTCAATTCAGGATCGCCGGCGTTGGCCTCGGCGAGGAGTGGTTTGTTCGTAAATTCGCTGTAAGTGGATATTAGATTCGGATAGTAACCTGGTCCCGTGCCGCAATTCATGGCCAGGACGTCGGCACCGAGCTGGTCGAGGGTAACTGCTCCAGCTGACGGCACGACTCCGTAAGACGTTCTACCACGCTCTCCGTAAGAAAGAGAGCTAATTACTGGAAGTTCGACCTGACTTGCGGCCAGAAATGCGGCCTTTGCTTCTCGCAGGGACTCCATTGTTTCCAGTATGATCCAGTCCGCCCCGCCATTTTTTAAACCTCTGGCCTGATTGAGGAAAGCTTCGTAGAACTCCGAGAAGTGATGATCTCCCAGGGGGACGAGTGTTTCTCCAGTGGGACCTATCGAGCCCGCCACGGACATCTTATTAGTGGTTCCACCAGTAAATTCGTCTATCGCCTTCCGGGCAAGTGAAGCACCTTGTTCGTTTATCTCACTGCACCTGTCCTCGTAATTTGATCGACCGAGTCTGATTTCGTTGGCGGAAAAAGTATTCGTCGTCAGGAATTCAGCTCCCGCCTCGAGGTAATCCAGATGGATATCTTTGATGAGTTCGGGTTCCCTTAAATTCAGAACTTCGGTAAGGCTCTCGTCGAATTCGGAGGCTCTTTTCTGTACTTCCGTCCCGATGGCGCCATCGAATACCCTCAAGGCCTCTTTCTTTTCGAACTCCATTATCTCACCCAAGATATTCTATACTTGCAATGAGCCGTAATTCAAGACGAGTTCTGGTTTTGAATAGCCCGCTTTTAGTAATCTCGTATGTATATACGGACCGGGTTAGTTTGAATGTCGCCAATTGAAGCCGTTATCATACATAGGATTTTCATATCTTTTTCTTTAAATTTAAATGTAGTTATCATGGGACTGACGAAAACTTATGACCAGGCGAGGTAAAGGAGCCGAAGAACGCGCTGCAAAATACCTTGAGGGAGAAGGGCACCACCTGGTAAAAAAGAATTATTATTGTTATCGTGGTGAAATCGACTTAATAACTTTTGACGGTGATTTCTTAGTATTTGTAGAAGTCAAAAAACGTGGACGCGGGAGCTATTTAACCCCGGAAGAGTCCATAACGAGGAAGAAAAAGGAGCGCTTGATAAAGTGTTCAAAAAGGTGGATTATGGATAACGATTATTCGGGTAATAGCCGCTTTGACGTTATAGCACTTTCGGACGGAGAAATACGGCATTACCAGAACGCCATACAGCTTTAATGGTTAATAATATGATATCGAAATCACTCAGCGGTGCCGTCACCGGGATCGACGCGATAATAGTAGAAGTTCAATGCGACGTTTCGCGTGGGTTGCCAAGCTTTAAAATAGTTGGCCTGCCGGAGAAGGAGGTCCAGGAAAGCCGCGATAGGATCAGGAGCGCCATAGATAATTCGGGTTTCCAGTTTCCGACCAAGAAAATTACCGCCAACCTTGCACCGGCCGATGTAAAGAAGCAGGGTGTTGGTCTCGATCTCCCCATTGCCGCGACGATCCTTCAGGCTACCGGGAGTCTTTCGGAAGGTGCACTGGAAAACAAGCTTTTAATTGGAGAGTTGTCGCTGGACGGGGGTCTGCGTTCCGTCAGCGGTGTCTTGCCCGTCGTACTTTCGGCCAGGGAAAACCCTGAGGTAGATTCTATTTTCGTGCCAGAGGGAAACGCCAAAGAGGCCGCAATAGTGGAATCGCTGGATGTATATCCTGTTTCAAGTTTAAGAGAAGCGATTGATCAGCTGGAAAAGGAAGAGGGCGGCACTGAGATAGGGTCTTTTTCATTTGATAGGGATAATTACTTTCAATCCCGGCGAAATTTCGTAAAAGATTTTAGTGACGTTAAAGGTCAGGAAGGTGCAAAGAGGGCCCTGGAAATAGCGGCTGCCGGCGGGCATAACGTATTGATGAGCGGACCGCCGGGTTCCGGTAAAAGTATGCTGGCAAAACGTCTCCCTACCATACTCCCGACCTTGACCTTTGAAGAGGCGATAGAAGTTACCCAGATCTACAGTATCATGGGTAAACTGAGCTCGGAGGATCCTCTGGTTACGAAGCGGAAGGTAAGGTCGCCCCATCATACAATCTCCTACGCCGGCATGGTGGGGGGAGGTCACGGGAATCCCACGCCGGGTGAAATCAGCCTGGCTCACAATGGTGTGCTGTTTCTGGACGAACTACCCGAATTCAATAGAAGAGTACTGGAAACCCTGCGTCAGCCCCTCGAGGATCAGGAGATCACGATATCACGCGCCTCGAATTCTTTCCGCTTTCCGGCGAACTTTACCCTGGTTGGAGCCATGAACCCCTGTCCCTGTGGTTATCTGGGGGACCCGGTTAAGAAGTGTACGTGCAGGCCCCACGAAATACGGCGTTACAGGAAGAAGATTTCCGGACCGTTTATGGATCGTATCGATATATTCGTCGACGTTCAAAGGCTGGAGAAGGAAGAGCTGACCGATAGGTCCAAGGGACAGTCGAGCGCTAAGATTCGGGAAAGAGTCAGCAAAGGTAGAAAAGCGCAGGCCCACCGTTTTGATCGTGAAGATTTCACGAATTCTCTCATGTCGTCCGAACAGGTAGAAAAGTACTGTCAACTTGAGGAGTCCGCTGAGAGCCTGGTAAAACAGGCGATTGACCGTTACGGTTTTTCTGCCCGGGCTTATCATAAGGTC
>CAZDMI010000134.1:0-3421 GCA_964506635.1 uncultured Thermotogae bacterium | reverse complement strand
TACTTTGGCATGGGACCGGTTTTTTAGTCGAGAATTAAATAACAATGAGGTGAATTAGATGTCGAATTCAAAGTTAGTTTTAGTTTTAGTAGTTTCGCTTGGACTGGGTTTTCTAGGTGGATTTATCGGAGGACAGTTTACCGGCGGTAGCGGGAACGTTGGGGACTTAAGTGAGAGAGTAGATGCAGTGAATAATAGAATCAATGATATGGAGTCGAAGTTGAATCAGATCCCCGATAACTTTTCCTCTTATGCTACAGTTGATGAAGTAAATGCTCTCCGTAATTCTCTCCAAGAGCTAGAAGGTAAAATAGGTAGTGATACCGGAACTGCCGTCTCCAGCGAGGACCTGGCCAACCTTGAAAATAATCTTACCGAACTGGAGTCTCGGGTTAACGAGTTGACTCAGCCGGGCGATACCGGTAGCGTTTCCGCTTTGAAAGTCGGTTACGTCAACGCGACCGAGGCCTTCACGGTATTTACCGATGCCGTAAAAGAAGAAAGACAGAGCGCCCAGGCGAAGGACGAGGAGCTGAGAAGTCTCAGGGAAAAAGCAATTCAGGGAGAGATATCCGAGTCCGAATACCGCCAACAGGCAGATATCCTCCAGGCGGAAAAGTTGAAGGCCCAGCTGGAGATAGATCTCGCCATGGTAGAAAAGATGAGGTCGGCACCGGGCTTTGAATCGATTACCGGTCAGCTGGAGGACCTGTCCAGTCAGGTTCAGCCCATAATGGATGAATTAAATACGACTCTAGAGAACATGGAGGGAGGTTCCGCTGCGCCAGAAGAAGTGAACAACACTCTTTCTCAGATCAATAGCCAGTATCAGCAGCTCGACGACCTGCTGACCCGGTTGATCGAATCCAAGATATTCCAGATCGCCAACGTCAGGGCAAAAGGAGCCGGATACGACCTGGTACTGAGACAGGAAAACGTTGTCCTCTACGGAAATCAAAATTCAGTCGACAACCTGACGGAGATGACGATGACGGCCCTGCAGGAGGAAATAAGTGCCTAGTTCTTCCGAGCTGGATATCGAGGCCATTAAGGAGAAAATAGAACTGCGTTACCCTTATTTGCTGGTTGATAGGGTGATTGAACTTGATGGGGATCGGATAAAGGCATTAAAGAACGTAACGATTAATGAACCATTTTTTCAGGGGCACTTTCCGGAACCCGGGCCTTCCGTGATGCCCGGTACCATGATAGTCGAGGCAATGGCTCAAGTGGCGGGCCTGCTGGTAGCTCAAAACAGTGAGAAAGAAGGACTGGGCTACCTGGTAGGAGTAGATGGTGCCAGGTTCAGACAGAAAGTAAAACCGGGGGATCAAATCGAACTCGAGGGAGAACTTGAGAAAATGAGGAGTTCAATTTGCAAGGTCAACGTAGAAGTCAGAGTTGACGAAGAGCTGGTCTCGGAAGGTGAGATTACTCTGGCTTTTGAAGCTTAAAAAGAAATAAACAAAGACCTAAACAGGTTTTCTAAAGTACCCCGCTTTGATTGGCGGGGTACTTATCAATTTTTTCATTTTCGGATCCATCACTCGTCGTGGTAACCTTCCATCAAATCAGCAAGGCTCTCGCCTTCCCGCTTTCTCGTTATTTCTACGAGTCCCAGAGGGGTCATGTCTATAAAGTCCGCCGGAACCCTGTCTTCTCGCAGGCTTTTCTTCAATTCATCTATGACTTTTTGCTGGTCCTCGTTTTCGTACATGTCTACGAAGTCGACGATAATTATTCCACTGATCTTTCTTAACCGAAGCTGAATTGGGATCTCTCTTGCGGCGGAAAGGTTCGTATTTAGAATCGC
Organism: uncultured Thermotogae bacterium; assembly: GCA_964506635.1. GTDB lineage: Bacteria > Bipolaricaulota > Bipolaricaulia > M55B111 > M55B111 > JAGXLP01. Next base: position 1,608 of record CAZDMI010000134.1, on the reverse strand, counting down.
CTGTGCCTGGTTTTTGTGATCTACGTTACCCCCTGTATTGACGTCGATTGCCGTTAGTGCTTCCGTTTCGTCAATTGCGAGGGAACCGCCGGAGTCAAGACTTACCTCCCTTTGCAGGCATTTTTTTAGCTGACCTTCGACGCCGTAATGCTCGAATAGAGGAGTATCCTTCTGGTAGTGCTGGACTACGTCCTGGAAATTATCCATGCGGAGGTAGTGAAGGTAATCAATTATGTCGTCGTAAACCGGTTTGGAATCGGTAAGCACCTGGTCCACGTCCTCGAGCAGGCGGTCCCTTATGACGGTTCTGACCATTCCGGCATGAGAGTGTAATAAATGAGGAGATTTGACGTTCGTGGCTTCTTCTTCTACGCCTTTCCAGGTTCCAAGCAGAAAGTTGAAGTCTCGTTTCAGGTCATCTTTTGAAGCGTTTTCCGAAGCGGTTCTTGCAATCAACCCTTCGTTCTCTTCTTTCAGGTTTCTTGCAACGTCTTTCAACCTCTGTATCTCGCTGTCATCAGTGATTCTTCTTGATATTCCGAGTCGACTATCTTTGGGTAAAAATACCCAGTAACGACCGGGCAAACTTACCTTCGTGGTACCCTGTGGGTTCTTAGAACCGATTCCCCCTCTTTTCACCTGGACAATTAGTGATTCCCCTTCGTTGATCACCTTGTTGATCCTTGGCGGGTACTCGTTTGGATCAAAGCCTCGACTTCTAAGAATTGCCTGGTTTATCTCGCTTCTGGAAAGGAATAGGCTTTGTTCCTCTCCAACGTCGACAAATGCCGAACCGAGTCCGGATAGAACGTCCTCGACCTTTCCTTTGTAAATATTGCCAACCAGTTTGTCCTGCTGAAAATCCTCGTAGAAGATTTCAACCAGTTTACCGTCTTCGAGAATTGCAATTCGTTTTTCTCCGTTTTCTTTTTTCTTTGTAGAAATTAAAATCTGTTTCATTGTAGCTTTATCACCTTTTTGTCTTCTTCCGTTTTGGTCAATAGTTCTTTTAGAGGGGTGTTTAGCTCTGGATGAATTAGTTCCGGTTCCAGCTCGAGTAGTGGTTGAAGGACGAACTCGCGTTTTTCCATCCCCGGATGGGGGATTTCGAGCTTACCGGTATTCAGAACTCTATCCCCGAAGAGCAGAAGGTCCAGGTCGACAAGTCTTGGCCCCCAGTGCAGGGTGTCAACCCGTCCAATCTTCCTTTCAACTTCTTTGCACCGATCGAGAAGAGCTTCTGGCGTAAAAGAAGTTTCGACCTCTATAGCCGTATTGATAAACCAGGGCTGGTTTGGACCTATGGGTTCAGTTTCGTAGTGGGAAGCTCGTTTGAGAAGGTTGATTTTTCCAGTTCCTACGAAGAGATCGATGGAATTCCCAATATTCTTTTCCCTGTCTCCTAAATTGGAACCCAATCCTATAAATACTTTTTCCATCCGTATCAACCAAGAAATTCTCTATTGCAACCAAAAAAACCGAAACCAATAAACTAACACTTATAAAAACTTCTCAAAATACATTGCTAATATTAAACTACGGAATATTGGTTTGATTATCAACCAAAATTAGCCGAGTACCCCCAGGGCTTGCCATGGGGGTGAATCG
>CAZDMI010000133.1:0-3486 GCA_964506635.1 uncultured Thermotogae bacterium | reverse complement strand
CGGGACGAAACCCGCAGACAGGGAAGGAAATTCAGTAAGATTCCCGCAAATGCTGGGAGGCGGAGACAGCGACGAGTTGGATGATGTACCAATCGAGATAGTAAATCTTGCACGGCTTCCGGGGTGGAATAAGCAAACGTTCAGCCCGCACATGACGCAGGGGGTAAATGGTGATAAGTTTGGGGGTTTTGATAGGAGTTTGAAGGATTAATTTATGGGCTTACCGCTGAGGAGCCTATTAAAACCGTTTTAATATTAGCTAAACCAGAACTTAAATTCCCCGCCCTTTGGGCGGGGAATAGCCTGATTCAAGCGATTTCTTTACTTACCAGTTATTGTTAACAATCCATCACGAATGTTAAATAGATCCGAATGATCCAGGAATTTCCTCATCAGATTAGCTTGGCTTACCTCTTTTAACAATTATGCTGGGGCTCTCGAAAACTCGGGTTATAGAAAAAACGAGAAATCTATCCAAATTGGCAGGTGAAGTATGAAAGATAAAAAGTTGGCTACTTTAATGCAGAAGAAAGTTCTAAAGTAGGTGATGAAAAGTAGTCGTAACTAGTAGGTGAAATTCTCCAAAATATTTACTTAAGGACCAAATTATTTATACCAGTTGTACAATCCAACTCTGTATTGCCCACTATAACAATCCTAAGCGTAGCTAATAAAACTTCATCAAACCCCGAACAAAATCCCGAACCTCAACTCTATTCCATTTGCGTTCAGTGTCGTGTCGTTTGTTAGAGAGTTATCGTTCTCCGCCTCCAGCTCCAAAATCCTGTAGTTAACTGCCGAGGTGAGGCTTACCTGATTGTTCATCGGGTAGTTGAAGTGTCCCCCGGCTTTGAAGCCAAACCCTTTCAGGTCTGCGCTTTCGGACTCATCAATATCAAAATAACCGGAATAATCTCCGCTGGCAGTACCCGAACCGGACATGGTTACCGTCCCGAAGTAATATCCACCGCCACCGTTTAAACCGATAAACTCATTGATATCCGTACTCACCGTACCTACGAAACTACTGACGGAGAGGTCGATATCTAAATCCAGATCTATCGTGCCGTATTGGTCCGAGTAGTCAATCTCTGTACCAGTCCCGGCGGAAAAAGTATCGAATGTGCCTCCCACTGCTAGACCATTGCCCATATTTAGCTTAGTACCAGCAAAGTATCCAATGGCGTTGTCGATCTTGTCCATCTTGGAGACACTTACGCCTTCCTCCTCTATTTGTTCGATGCTGTCATTGAAATCCTCGATGGCGTCGTTTAAATCAGTCAGAGTCAGGGTGGTATAAAATTCTCCGCCTACGAGTTCGTAAGTGTTTGCCGATACGGCAAATGATGGAATTAAAACGAGTGAAATGGTCAGACCTAAAATCAGTAGCTTTGACCTTAGTTACATGAAAATCGCCCCCATATGGGATTGATTATATCCGATATGACGATATTGGCCAAAAAATGGGGGTTTGCTCGTATGAAACTTGATCCCTATCCTCTTGGCTTGCTGTTATCCCCTACAATTCGGGGTGTTAAATATCAAGAGAGAGTTTATTGACAAGGTGGCAACAAAACCCAGAACTACCAAAGAGAATGCCAAAATTCCATTGGAATATGTACGGATCATTCTCCAATTAAAGAATCGGGATAGTGATGAGTTAGGTTTCAGAATAGAACGTGCCATGACCATCCCAGCCATAAAAGAACACTAAGAGGCTCTGCCAGATCCGCTACATTGAATCTTGGTTTCTGCTCGCCATGGTAAGCTACGAAGGTGGAGACGTTCCAGACCGTTTCCGAACTGGATTCTTGCTTCCCGCCTTCGGTAGCGGTGACTTTAAATTCGTTCTCGCTCAGGGTCGACATGACGGCGTTTTTGACCCCTTCCGAGAACATGTTTTCACAGTTTAGGTTGAACTCGGTCGAACCAAACCCGGAAACCTGTGCTTCCTCTTGTTCGTTACTTTTAGCCTGCAGGCCGACAAATACCTCTTCCTTGCCCGTGTAATCAGTACTGTAGATTGTATAGAACTCTCCCTCGACCAGCCTGTCCGTCGAGCTAATATGGATCTCTTCATCCGGGTTCTGGCTGGATTTCTCTTGTGGAACTACATCTATCCGGTGATACGTTTTCTCATCTCCAGACCCTGTTAATATGACGAACGACCAGTCATCTTCAGGGTTTTCGTCTTTTATTCGTTCAGCCATGATGGATACTTCCAGAGAGCAAGTCCGCTGTCCTTTTTCGGCCAAGGCCATAGGGGAGGTAAATAGCAAGGTAAGGACTATTACCGGGGCAAGTACTTGGACTGTCTTTTGGTTTATTCGGTTCATTGTTGCTGCAGGTCGATTTTCCGCAATTTTATGGTTCAGCTCTTCTTCCACTTCTCTGCCAGACCGAGGGGTCGTACTGGTGAGTTACCCTCCCGTAACAGAATATGGCCGGCTTACCATTAACTCGCAGAAAAGACTCACTTCCGGTGTAGTTATCGAATACATAAGTTAGTTACCTGACCATAGCCTGCTTGGAGGAGGCCTGTTCGAAGTAGATACTGAATTCGAAATTCATCTCCTCGCTTATATTCATAAATTTCTGAAGAGCTCGGTCCGAGAAAGTAATCAAAACTGGATGATATCTATAGTTTCCTATATTCTTTTTCGGGCATAGTGTAACAATGTTCGTCGCTGGGAAATTCGCCACTCTTGACTTCCTGCTTGTATTGGCTCATCGCATTGACCATTTCATCCCCCAGATCGGCGTATCTCTTGACGAATTTTGGCTTGAATAGCTCAAACAAACCCAGTATGTCTTGAACTATTAAAAGCTGACCATCAGTTCCCCCGCCCGCTCCAATTCCATATATAGGAATGTCGGATTCTTCGTAGATCTTCTTCCCGACCCGTTCCGGTATCGCCTCAAGCAGTACCGCAAAGGCTCCAGCATCCTCCAGGGCTTTTGCGTCAGAAACTAATTCTTTTGCTGATTCTGCATCCTTACCCTGACTTTTATATCCTCCAAGTTGGGCTGCGGACTGAGGTGTCATCCCTATGTGTCCAATTACCGGTATTCCCGCCTCTACTATCGCCTCCACCCTGGATGCCATTCTCCTGCCGCCTTCGAGCTTTACGGCGTCGGTACCACATTCACCCATGAACCTGCCTGCACTTTCTATCGCCTTCTCATCACCTGGTTGGTAACTCATATAGGGCATATCCCCAACGACAAAAGTAGTCTCAGTCGCCCTGGTAACTGCCTTTGTCATTACGACCATCTCGTCCATAGTAACCGGTAAAGTAGAGTCATAACCTAGCAACGTCATACCACCGGAATCACCAACCAAAATCATCTCAATGCCAGCCTTTTCCTCGTACATGGCGGTGGGATAGTCGTAGGCCGTCAACCAGGAGATCTTTTCACCTTTTTCTTTCTTTTCGTAGAGATAGTTAATATTAATCTCCTCTCTCTCGCCATCCGACATTTTAT
>CAZDMI010000132.1:0-3488 GCA_964506635.1 uncultured Thermotogae bacterium | reverse complement strand
GGACTGAGCAGAGCCAGGGTAAGATTACAATCGGGCGAAAGAACCGCTCCACCTTTGGAACGGCACGATAAAGTAAATAGGATATCGCGGTTCCAATTATCATCTGGAGGCTTATGCTGGAAAACGCAAAAATTGCCGTATTTTGCAGGGAAGTTAACGTCCTGGTGTCAGTTAGTACCGTCCGAAAATTTTCCAGACCGACGAATTCCCATTCTCGGAGGAAGTTCATCAAAGTGACGTCGTGAAGTACCAGGTTTATATTCCAGCCCCAGGCAAAAAACTGGAGAAAGAAAAGTACCCCAATCGCCGGTAAAAGAAACAGAGCTGGTACGAGTAAACTATATCTGCGCATCTATATCACATCACTTAGATCTTCTTAAAAAAAATTAACCACGAGAGGGATAACCCCCCCTCGTGGTGGTAATACCTACTAGTCCTCCATCATCTCATTGACATTTTCTGCTGCAGTGCTGAGAGCTTCTTCAGCGGTTGCTTTACCCATGACGACCTTTTGCGTCGCGTCCCAGAGTTCCTTTTGAATATCGGGGTACTCGGGGAAGAACGGCCGCCATACGCCTCCGGAAACACCTTCCCGGAACCTGTCGTACCATTCTTTCGGCAGTACCTCGCCGATCATCCTTTCCTTGTAAGTTGGTGATTCCCAGACCCATTCCGTAGTCGGGAATTTCCCTTCGTAAGCGGTCATTTCCGCGTATGCCTCTCTATCCTCGAACATTTCCGTCAATACATCGTAAGCGACGTCCGGATGTTCAGCGGTTTCCGGTATGGTCCAGATCCAGCCTCCGGTAAGAACCCTCATGTCATGGCCTTTAAATACCGTCGTGGGTATTACGCCTATCTTTTCCTTTATTTCCTGAACGGATTTGTCCGGATATTTTTCGAGTATTGAAACGATGTCCCAGCTACCTTCATAGGTCATGGCATAATTCCTGTCGAGGAAGTTGGCCAGCATCCACTGCCAGGACCTACGCATCGTGGCACCGTTCTCCTTAAGTTTCTTGACGTAATTCAGGGACCTGTAGCCAGCTTCGTTGTTGAAGCCCGCAACCCAGTCGCCGTCCTCGTTCTGTTTTAGGATCTTGCCACCAAGCTGGTAGAGCCAACCGTACCACTGGTCGACGACCCATTTGCCGTTGAACGGGTATTCCAGACCGCCAGCCATGCCGAACTCTTCTTTTGCGGTTTTCGTTATGTCGGGAAGAGCATTAAGCAGGCCTTCGGCGGACATTATGTCTTCCATGGTGTACCCTGCTTCGTGCAGGACGTCCTTCCAGACCCAGATGGCCCTCGTATCGGTCGCTCGCCATAGGCCGTACCATTTACCTTTATAGGTAGACCCCTTCTTGAATACGTCGTACATTCCCAGGTCGTTCGCCCACTTCTTGTATTGTTCGGAGTAATCGTCGGAAAGGTAGCCACTTTCGGCGATCTTACCGAGCCAGATATCGTCCATTTCGATGTAATCGAAAGTAGATTGAGAAGTGACGGCGAGCGTCATGGACTTCAGCATGTCGCCGTAGGGATGGACTTCTCCTTTGAGCTGAATGTCGACGCCCGGGTGTTCCGTTTCGTACTTGACTACCGGCATATGGTAGTAGACGTTGTCCTTGACTTTTCCCTTCATCTCTTCACCGGCCAGCGGGCCCAGGAACGGTGCTCTTTCTATACCGGCACTTTCGGTAGTCATGACCTTCTGTTCTATAACTTTCTTGTCATATTCGTGACTATCAGCCAATCCGACTACGGTTACACCAACAATTAGGGAAAGTACAAGTAGAAGTGAAACTCCCTTTTTCATAAGTTTTCCTCCTTTTTTTGTTCTGCTAAATAACCCACGCTAAAAACGAGCCCGCCTAAAATCAGGTGTCGTTTATATCACCTCCGCTCAATCCGTCTGTTTTATTACAACCACAGGACTGCCTTATCTTTAAATCCGCCTGAACTATTAACTGTGGCTCCTCCTCTTCTTCTCTGATGATATTGATCAGTTTTTTGGCGGAGAGGTAACCAAGCTTTTCTGTATTTAAATCGACGGTAGTAAGGGGAGAATAAAGGTGCTTGGCTAATTCTGATTCTCCAACCACCACGAGGGCCACGTCATCCGGAACCGAAAGCCCCAGCTCTCTCAGGGCCCGCATCGCGCCAACAGCTTGAACTTCGACGGATACGTACATAGCCGAAAAATCGAACTGTGGGGCGAGATTTAGTACTTTCTCGTATGCCGACTGCTCGTTCAAGTCAGCTTCCCAGACCATGTCTTCACGGAAAGGTATATCGGCTGCTTCCAGAGCGGAGCGATAGCCCAGAGTCCTGTTTCTGGAAACGGTAAAGTTGCCGGGACCCGTTAGCATGACTATCTGGTCGTGACCGTGATCGATGAGGTGTTCAGTTGCCAGCCGGCTCACGTTCAGGTTGTCATTATCGACGTACGGTTCGTTTTCAATGGGATCTCCGAGGAAAACTGCCGGATAATCGTACTCGTGAATCACATCCAGGTATTGCATGGATGTTGAGGGGTGAGTAATAACGGAGCCGCTGACGCTCTCGGTACGGGCCGCGTACTCTATCCTCTCAATAGCCTCTTCCTCCGACTCAACGATTTGCAAGGAGAGAGTCATACCCATTTCTCTGGCAGCTCGGTGCATTCCTGAAATCATCTTCTGGAAGAATTCGGTGGACGAGAATACGCTCTTTAAATCTATTGGAATCAGCAAGCCTATCGTTTTTGATTGTCCCGTGGCTAAACTCCTGGCCGCCGAATTTGGGTGATAGTTGAGTTCTCGAGCCGCTTCGAGGACCTTATTACGGGTTTCTTTACTTACGTGCGGCTTATTATTAAGAGCAAGAGATACCGTAGAAACAGCTACTCCGGCTTTTTCAGCTACATCATCTATGGTAGGTTTTTCAGCCATATTTTTTCACGCAAAGTTTTTACTCTTCTTCGAAGCGCTTTTAGTTTATCAAGAACTGATCCGTCTGTCAAACCCTCAGTCCAACTTTTTAGCTGGGTTCATTTTCAATTATAGGCAAAACAGTAGTAAATAAGGATGACACAAGGAGCAAATATATGCGGCAAATAAATATATTTCCAGAACAACTTAAATAGACATAAAAGCGTTTTTATTACGCCTCCAAAATCAAAAAACTTGAACTTTTTTGGCCGCAACATGAAAGAATGATTAAACAAATTTGGATCGGTCAATTGAATCAACTATGCCCTCACACCAAAAGAAACCCAGGAGATATAAGCCCCTTTTATTTAGAGATACCTGAAGATTATTATTATCGATGGTGAATATTTTGATTCCTGCGAGAAAACTAATTTTATATCTCAGTTTCTTACAGTGGGGTGAAATTATTGGCCTCCGACCAGTACGTAATTGAGACTGAAAACCTGACGAAAAAGTTTTGCGACTTTACCGCCGTAGAAGATTTAAACCTCAAGGTCAAAGAGGGAGAGATATTCG
>CAZDMI010000131.1:0-3510 GCA_964506635.1 uncultured Thermotogae bacterium | reverse complement strand
GGAGTATTCGACCTGAAGGGGCTCGAGTGGTCAAAGGAAGCCTGTAATATGTTGGGGATTCCGATCGAGACCATGCCGGAGAGGTTAGTTCCTTCGGACGAAGTAGTCGGTGAGATAACTCAACCCGCTGCCGAGAAGACCGGCCTGAAAACAGGAACTCCGGTGATCGCCGGAGGGGTTGACGCTCCGATGTCCGCGTTGAGTGCTGGCGCGTTTGCTGAAGGGGATAACGTGGCAATGATGGGGACCTCGACCTGCTGGGGGATAATTCATGAAGGAGAGGGTCTAACCAAAGAGCTTGTTTCGATGCCTCACGTTGCCAACTCGGAGGAAAAGATTTACACCTGGGGTGGTTCCGCCACAACCGGAGCGCTCGTTAACTGGTTCAAAGAACAATTCGGAAAAGTCGAAGAGGAAATGGCGGAAAATACGGATCTGAGTCCTTTTGAGGTTCTGGATGCCCAGGCGGCAAAGATATCTCCCGGGTCCGACGGCCTGCTTGCCCTGCCCTACTTCAAGGGTGAGCGTTCACCCATCTGGGACCCGAAGGCCAGCGGTACTTTAATCGGCCTTTCCCTTTATCACACGAAACCGCACGTATTCCGGGCCCTCCTGGAATCGGCAGCTTACAGCCTCCGCCACAACATCGATATCGGAGAGAAGGTCGGTATCTCACTCAAGGAAGAGACCAGCGTCGTCGGCGGAGTTTCCAAATCCGACCTCTGGACGCAGATAATCGCGGACGTTACGGGAAGAGAGATCGTGGTGCCCGCCGGAGGGGTCGGTGCTCCTTTTGGGGACGCCCTGCTGGCAGGGGTTGCTACCGGAGTCATCGAGGATTACTCCCGTGTCGAGAGCTGGATTACCCGGGATCAGGTAGTGTCACCGTCGGAAAACAATACCGAAATTTACGACGAGTACTACGAGCTTTACCTGAGGCTCTACGAAAAGAGTAGCTCGATCATGCACGAACTGGCCGAGCTATCGGATAAATCCTAGTTAATATTTCGTTTAGTTGTAGAATCGATCCCCGCCCTTTCCCGGGGCGGGGACATTTTTGATTTCCCATTTCTTGACCTAAATCACTCCTTGCCCCAGAATTAAAGTGCTTCAATTGAGGGGTTCAGGTAACTTCTGCCCCTTAAGGTCGATAAATGACCATGGTGTTTGAAAAAATCTACTTTGGGGTGAAAACCTATGGAAAAAGTCGTCGCGAATGTCGAAGAACTGGAAGACGGTGACACCCAGCAGGTCGAGGTTGGAGACGTTGAAGTCCTGCTGGTCAGGCTGGAAGGGGAGTTTTACGCAGTTGGCGGTGAGTGTTCCCACTTTGGGGCTCCGCTGGCCGATGGAGTATTCCATAACGGAAGGGTTCGCTGTCCCTGGCACCAGGCCTGTTTCGACGCGGTTTCGGGTGAAATGGAGGAGCCACCGGGGCTGGATGCCCTCTCTAAGTTCGAAGCACGGGAGGAGGACGGTAAGGTAATAGTTAGCGTGCCGGAAAGTGCGGATACCCAGACCAGGCCGAACATGGTCGAAAAGGACATAAGTCAGGACGCTCGTACCTTCGTAATAATTGGTGGCGGGGCTGCCGGTATTTCCGCGGCTGAAACGCTGCGAACGAGCGGTTTTCAGGGTGAAATAAAGCTAATAACCAGAGATAAGTATTACCCTTACGACAGAACTCAGCTGAGCAAGGTCAGGATGGCAAAGAACCTCGAGAGCGTCCCGAATCTGCGCTCGGAAGAATTTTACGAAGAAGCTAATATAGACGTGATGGCCGGGACCGAGGTCACGGGGATAGATAAAGACGAAAAGCAGGTATCCCTTAACGGTGCGAAAAACTTGAACTACGACAAGCTACTAATAGCTACCGGGTCGGAGCCAAACGACCTTCCAGTACCTGGAACGGATAAGGAAAACGTATTCAAGCTGAGAAACCCGGAAGACTTGAGTGAGATCAACCAGGCCGCGGAGTCCGGCTCGCGTGCCCTGGTAGTTGGCTCGAGCTTCATCGGCATGGAAACGGCCGTTAGCTTGCACGAACGTGGCCTGGAAGTTACCGTCGTTTCTTTATCGTCCACTCCCTTCGAGAAAGTGCTTGGTGAGGAAATCGGTGAGCTTTACAGAAAAACACACCTCGAGAAAGGTATAAATTTCGAGCTTAATTCGAAAGTCAAGAGCTTTAAAGGTAATGGAAGAGCTAAAGAGCTGGAGCTTCAAGATGGGACGAGCCTCCCGGCTGACTTCTTCGTACTCGGGGTCGGTGTAAGCCCGGCGACTGGTTTTCTCGAGGGCGAATTCGAGCTCAACGGTGACGGCGGAATTTCGGCCGATAAAGGTTTACGGGTCACGGATGACGTATACGCTGCCGGTGACGTGGCTTCTTTCCCTTATTGGAGTACCGGCGAAGAAGTTAGGATTGAACACTGGCGTCTTGCGCATCAACATGGTAGATTGGCCGGTAAAAACATGGCCGGAATGGACGAGGAATACGAATCGGTCCCGCTTTTCTGGACGAACCAGTTCGACATCTACCTCCGCTACATCGGCTACGCCGATTCCTGGGACGAGGTAATCTACGATGGCGAGGTTTCCGAGAAGAACTTCGTCGGCTACTTCGTCAGGGAGAATAAGGTACGGGCTATTGCAGGAGTGAACGTAAACCAGACAATGGCTGCTCTGTCGGAATTGATGCTGGAAGGCGAACTACCGGATCCGAAAAAAATACGTTCGGACGGCTTTGACCCGATACAAAGACTGAGGGAACTGGATTAAGCGGTTTTACGTCCCCGTGGCTCGGGTGCCCGGTTTTTGGCGTTAAGCCTTGCCAGAACAGTAGTTTTGGATGTTATCTATGAGGTTGTCCGCCGATTTGTCTGATTATTTGATCGGGTACTGGCCGAATTCTTTTACCGCGTCGACCATTGCCAGAACGTTTTCGGCCGGTACCTCGTCCATAATCGTATGGACGGCGGAGACCATGTAGCCGCCACCCGGGCCTAACTCATTTATTACCCGCTTTACCTCTTTTTTTACGTCCTCAGGCGATCCTTCCGGGAGGGTTTTTCGAGTATCTATCGCCCCGCAGAAGACGATCTCGTCCCCAAATTGCTCGTTCAATTCGGAGAGATTGGCCATCTCCCCGGCTGATGTCTGGATCGGGTTCAAGATATCGACGCCGATTTCGATGAAGTCATCTATTAGGGGGAAGACGTCCCCGTCCGTATGGAAGAAGACTTTCGCGTCGGTCCTTTCTTTTATGAAGCTGATGTAATCGTGGTGGATCGGTTTCAGAATATCTCTGTAGGTTCCCGGTGACATGAGTAGGCTTTCCTGTGTACCCAGGTCGTCACCTATACCGATTATGTCCACGTTCTCTCCCAGCTCTTCCAGAAAGGCGTCCATCAGCGTCTTGCACTTTTCCGTTATCTTTTTCAACAGGGCCTCGGCAAATTCTCGATTTCGGACAAGGTTTTGCAGGAAAACGTCCATACCCTGCATCGCGAA
>CAZDMI010000130.1:0-3538 GCA_964506635.1 uncultured Thermotogae bacterium | reverse complement strand
GGGGCATCCTACGGCAGGGAAACCAAGGACGCACCACTTGCCGGTCCGACTCGGGAATAAGAAATTAACGGTCTTTCCCAAAACATATATCTTGACCCATAAATACGGCGTTAATCAATTGCATCGAACTTTTACCTTAATTATCATAATTGTGATAATTCGGATTCGAATATTGTAAATTTTTCTAATTATTGATTTTAAGGTGATATTTATGGGAGAAGGTTCTGAAGTAGACGATCAGGAAGAAGAAGTTGTAGAAATGGAGGAAGTTGACAACAGGTTCCTGGGGGGAGGAATGTTTGTCGGTGCAGTTACGGGTATAGCACTTGGATTCGCTTTCGGGTCCCCCGCTTTGGGCAGCAGCATGGGGTTGAGTTTTGGTATAGCAATTGGAATTGGCCTGGGCAAACTTTACGGTTCCGGTTGAAAAACTAAGCCGGAAACCGTGTCACATGACGAATAAGGTGTCAAAATAAAAATGCGGAATCGTCGATCCTGAACTGATTTCAAGGAGGTTTCGAAAAAATGACATGAAAGCTTTACTCCTCAATGGAGAACGAAGTGAAGAGGAATCATTGCAAAAATTTTCCAAAATTATCGAAAACCAGCTACATGAGCTCGATTACGACGTCAACGACGTCTTGCTGCGCGACAGAAACGTTGCCGGGTGCCAGGGGTGTTTTGATTGCTGGAAGAAAACTCCCGGACTTTGCGTTATAGACGATTTTGGAAGGGAGTTGGCCGATTTGTTTATCAACTCCCACCTGGTAGTTTTATTTACACCGGTAACTTTTGGTGGCTATTCTTCTGAACTAAAAAAGGCGCTCGACCGGCTAATATCCTTAAACAGTCCGTTCTTCAAGCAAATAGAAGGAGCAACCCACCATCAACCTCGGTACGAGGACTACCCGTCCATGCTGGGAATTGGCATAAAGGAAGGAGGAAATAAAGAGAAAGAGAAAATATTCCATAGTCTGGTAAGGCGAAATGCGGTCAACTACTATGCAGGGAGTTACGGGAGCGTCGTGCTGCCAGAAGATTCGGCGCTCGGCGAAGCGAAAAACCAAATAGGCAAAAACCTCGCGGAGGTAGATAAAGCACATGGTTAAAGAAAAGCGGGCACTATTATTGGTCGGTAGCCCCCGCGGAACAGACAGTACCTCGGAATCGCTTGGAAGTTACCTTCTATCCGGAATAAAAGGGAGAGGGTTTGAGACCGAAACTTTGTTTCTGGATACCTTGACGAGAACGGAAAAAGGTACAACCGAGATCCTGGAGGAGGTAGAAGTTTCCGACTTAATTGTTTTAAGTTACCCTCTATACATAGATACTCTACCAGCTCCCGTTATCAAAACGCTGGAATTGATCGAAAAAAACCAGAGTGTTTTGCAGGGTCAATCCCTAATTGCATTAGCAAATTGTGGCTTTCCGGAGTCGGATCATATCAGCAATTCGTTCTCCGTTTGCCGTCAATTTGCCTCCAGTACGGGAATGAACTGGAAGGGCGGTCTGGCTCTGGGTATGGGTATGGCAATAGGTGGAGACAGGATAGAGGAATCGGGCTTTTTGGGAAGAAACGTAAGAAAAGCTCTGGATACAACCATTGAGTCAGTCGCCCGGGGAGGAGACGTACCCGAAAAAGCCAAAAACCACATGGAAAAACCACTTATGCCCAAATGGTTATACCTCTTCATTGCCGGCATGAGGTGGCGGACCCAGGCCTGGAAAAACGGGAGCTATTTCGATCTGGGCGACAAACCTTTTCAATAATCAAATCAGGGCTTAGAAAACCGTTCAACCCCAGGTTAAATCTTCAAAATTATGGCACTGCCTGCAAGTACCCAAAAAAGGGGTAATACCGGCGAAGGAAGCAACTCAGCCTACCTCTCGGAGGATGCATTAAAGTTTTTAGTTATATTTGGTAAAAATTACATCGTATAATATCCTATAATCTGGCAGATTGGTCTCGTATCAGGAGGTAATAAATGGACAAAGAAACTTTTCGCCGGTACGGTCACGAGATGGTCGACTGGATTGCTGATTATATTGAAGAGGACGTGGAGGATTACGAGGTCAAACCGTCGGTTTCGCCGGGCGAAATAAGGGAACAATTGCCGGACTCGCCGCCGCAGCAGGGCGAGGATATGGAGGATGTATGGGAGGACTTTCAAGATATCATCATGCCCGGAGTCACCCACTGGCAGCATCCCGGCTGGTTCGCTTACTTTCCAGCTAATAACAGTCCGGCCTCGATTTTGGGGGAGCTTATGTCCGCCGGTCTCGGTGTCCAGGGCATGGTCTGGGCTACCTCGCCGGCGGCGGAGGAGCTGGAAGAACAGGTGCTCGACTGGGTGCGACAGATGCTCGGGCTCCCGGAAGATTTCACCGGTGTGATCCAGGACACTGCATCCACTGCCACCTTAGTTGCTCTGCTTAGCGCCCGAGAACACGCGACGGATTACAATGCTAATTACGAAGGAGTTCCGGACGATCTCAAGGTTTACGCTTCCGAAGAGACCCATTCCAGCATTGAGAAGGGTACCCGACTGGCCGGATACGGCAACAAAAATATGGTTGACGTGGGAACGGACGACGAGTTCGCTCTCAAACCCGAGGAATTGAGGGAGTCCATAAAAAGGGACCGCAAGAAAGGTAAAAAGCCGGCCTGTGTCGTAGCCACGATAGGTACCACTTCCTCTACTGCCATCGACCCCTTATCGGAAATCGGGGAGATATGTCGGGAAGAAGACATCTGGCTGCACGTCGATGCTGCTTTTGCGGGAACTGCTGCAGTTCTAAAAGAAAAACGGGACCTTCTGGACGGGTCCAAGTATGCGGACTCCTTTGTCTTTAACCCTCATAAGTGGATGGGGGTTAACTTCGACTGCTCTGCCTACTTCGTCAGAGATCCCGAAGCACTGATAAAGACAATGACGATAAATCCCGAGTACCTGAAGACGGCCCAAGATGACGAGGTAAATAATTACCGTAACTGGGGAATCCAGCTGGGTAGGCGGTTCAGGGCATTAAAGCTGTGGTTCGTGCTGCGGGACTACGGTATAGAAGGTTTAAGGGAAATGGTGCGGGAACATATAGATCTGGCCGAAGAATTTAAAGAGTGGATTGTAGCCAGCGATCGATTCGAGTTGCTGGCTCCAGTAAGCGTCAGCCTGGTCGCCTTTCGCTGGAATGACGGCAGTTACTCGGAAGAAAAGTTAAACGAAATCAACCGGCAACTACTGAAAGAGGTAAACGATTCCGGCGAAGTTTATCTGACTCACACCGAATTGGATGGCAAGTTCACCATCAGGCTGGTTGTAGGACAGCGGACGACGGAAAATAGACACGTAGAAAAAGCCCGGAGAATCATTCAAGAGGCGGCCGATAAAATCGGGAATTAGAGAATATTGTAGCAAAATGCTAATTTTCACTTAATAGCACCTGAACACCTGCACCCTTTTATTTAAGCAAAGCCGAAATAGCATGTAGTTAATTTTCGATTTACGGGGGATTGACTTTGGCAGAAAACGCTGAGAAC
>CAZDMI010000129.1:0-3563 GCA_964506635.1 uncultured Thermotogae bacterium | reverse complement strand
TACCGTCAGAAAGGCTGAGTTGAAATCCCCGCATTGTCGATCCCATCTTTGGTCCTTAACATTATAAAGTAACCAGATTGATCGTATTTGTTCTGGTTATTGAATTGGTGGGCTTTTCCCGTAATTGAAAAACTCAGGAGGTATAGATTTGCGAAAACCATTTATAGCATCGAATTGGAAGCTTCATAAGACCCAAGAGGAATCCAGAGAATTTCTTAACGAGTTCAGAGAAAAGGTTAAGTACGTATCCGAGGTCGAGATAGGACTTGGCCCGACCTACACGTCCCTCGACGTAGTCAGCAAAGGGATCGAAGGTACCGGGATAAAGCTACTTGCTCAGAACGTCTACTTCGAATCCGAAGGTGCCTATACCGGAGAGATTTCGCCGGAGATGCTGAAAGAAGTTGGAACGGATTACGTTATAGTCGGACATTCCGAGCGCAGGCAGATCTTTGGCGAGACGGACGGTATGGTTAACAAGAAAATCGATAAAGTATTTGAAAACGACATGAAGCCCGTACTCTGTATTGGGGAAACCGAGGAACAGCGGGCGAACGGAAAGACCGAAGAGGTTTTGCACGAACAGCTCAGAAATGACCTGAGAGGTCTGGACCCCGAGGATGCAAAGGAAATGGTAATTGCTTACGAACCTATCTGGGCAATTGGCACGGGGGAATCAGCTTCTCCGGAGGACGCCCAGGGAGGCTGTAAGTTTGCCCGGGATCAGGTCAAGGACTTGCTCGGCGAAGAAGTCGGCGAAAGCGTCAGGCTTCAGTACGGCGGAAGCATAAAGCCGCATAACGCCGAAGAGCTAATGAGCCAGCCGGACATAGACGGTGGTTTGGTAGGTAGTGCGTCTCTGGACCCTGAGTCCTTTGCGGAGATAATCTCGATAACCGAGGACCTGGCTAGCTAGTACGGACTACGTACTGCATATCTCTCGTGTTATGAGCCGCACCCGCCTCGCCGTTAGAATCGAGCGCGATGAGCCCGGCCCGGGAACCGGTCAGTTCTTCCAGCTTATTTATTGCCGTATTGGCGGCATTACTGACTCCGGCACCGTTTTCAAGCCGGTAGACGAGTTCTCGGGCCAGGTTGACTTTTATAATGGCTTCGCCTTTTCCCGTGGTTGATACGCCACCACTCTCGTTACAGTAAAGCCCGGCTCCGATGATCGGTGAATCCCCCACTCGTCCCTTCATCTGATTTCGGACTCCGCCGGTGGAAGTTCCGGCCGCCAGTTCTCCCTCGCTTGAAACCGCTACTGCGCCCACGGTGTCCTGGCCATCCGATAGTTGCTTTAGTTTCTCCAGTTTTTCCGGGTAGCTCAGTCCGGAAAGTTTTTCCGATATTCCTTCCCACTTTTTCCGGGCCCGTTCGCTTTTTGTTTCACCAAATAGGTCAGGATCCAGGTTCTGCGCGAGTTCTACGGCGCCTTCCCCCTGGAGCAAGGTATGTGGCGTTCTTTTTCTGACGGCATTTGCCAAACTTATGGGGTGTTTCAGTCCTTCTACGTTGATTACGCCGCCGGTAGAAAGGTCGCTTTTTGCCACCGCCGCATCCAGCCTGACCTCGCCATCCAGCTGAAAGCTACCGCCGAAACCGGCGTTAAAGAGCGGAAAGTCTTCAAGCGTCCTGATTGCGGTTTCTATTCCGGCCAGAGGAGTTTCCTCCTTTACTCCCTCTTCTGCTGCCTCCTTTAGGACTGATTTCCGCTCTTCCTTGTCCTCCTCGGGTATCTTGCCCGCCCCTCCGTGTACGATGATTTTCATAGGTACCCGCTTGCCTCGGTTAACTGAGACCTTTTAGTTCCTCTTCGGGGAGTTCGCCCCGTAGAGCCTTCGGAGGGTCGAAAGTCAGGTCGAGTACCGTGGAGGGTTCGTGACTCATTTCTTCCTCGGACTGGATGAATAGATCGACGATTCCGCCAAATTCTTCGACTATCCGGTCGAAGTCAGTCATCGGAGGGTCGCCCGATTTGTTTACGCTCGTTCCGATCAGGGGAAAGTCCACGTTTTCCTCGAGTGCCTGGAAGGAATCGCTGTCCGGAACTCGAATCCCAACTTTTTTCTCCCGGCTAACTGAAACTTCCGGCGCTTCCGCGTTCGCGGGAAGAACGAGTGTATATGGTCCGGGTAGTAGCTTTTCTATTATTTCCCACTGTTTGTTAGAGAGGTCATGGGTATATTTCGAGATATCCCCGGCCGAAAAGAGGTGCAGCGTCAGCGGTTTCTCGGTGCTTCTCTGCTTCACCCGATAAACACGGGATGTGACCGACTCCTCGTTTGCGTTGCCACCTAGCCCGTAGACCGTGTCCGTTGGAAATACCATCAGGGTTTCTTCGTCAAATAGTTCTTCGACTTCTTTATCTTCTTCTAAATTGCTCAACTAAGTCACCTCTATATAATCAAATAAACAAATAAAACGATTTCCCCGGCTGTGAAAGTTGCTTTTACTACGGTCTCATTTAACTTCTCAGGTGAGCAAAAAAATAGCTACTTCGAAGTTACAAAGTGGACAACGTCGCCGTCCTGGATTTCGTAGTCCTCGCCGCGTCTTTTCAGCAGCCCATCCTCCTTTGCTCCCTTGACGTCACCGTGCGATAATAACTCGTCGATAGAAACTACTTCAGTATGGATAAACCCCTCCGCGAAGTCCGAGTGAACCTTACCGGCGGCATCGAGAGCAGTTGAACCCTTTTTGATGGTCCAGGCTCGTACCTCGGGCCCGTCCGTGGTATAGAAAGTTACCAGGTCTAGCAGGTCGTAGCCGGTTCTGATTAACCTGTTCAGGGCGGACTCCTCCAGCCCCCATTCCTGGAGGTAATCGTCCATTTCGTCCTGATCGAGTCCGAGTTCTCTGACTTCGGCTTCGATTTCCCCGTTTATAGCTAAAAGTTCAGCCCCTTCGTTTTCCGCCTTAGTCCTTACTTCCTTTAAACACTCCTCCGAAGAATCCTCGCTAACGTTGGCAACGTAGAGCACCGGCTTCGCAGTAAGTGGAGATAGTCCTTTTAACTCCTCCAGTTCGTGCGGCGAGAACTCGTGTTTCCGGATCGGTATCCCCGCCTCCAGGTCTTCCTGCAGCTCCTCGTACATCCTCTCCAGCTGGTCTTCCCCCTCGTCGAGGCTCCCGAGCCTGTTTTCAACCGTCTCCAGGTCCTTGAGGAGTAGTTCGGCTTCGATGGTCTCTATTCTCTCCTTGGGTCCCTGGTCGACTTCCCGGGGCACGTCCGAGTTCTCAAAGCACCTTACCACGTGAACGAGGGCATCGACCCCCCGAATCTCGGCGAGAAACTGGTTACCAAGGCCTTCGCCATGGTGGGCTCCTTCCACCAATCCCGCCAGGTCGTAGAACTCGATGTCCGTATAGACCTTTTCCTTGTCTTCGTGAAGTTCGGCGAGGCGGTCAAGCTTTGAGTCGGGTACTTTGACTGTTCCAACCTGAGCTTCGGTTGTGCAAAATGGATAACCTTCTACTTCCGCCCCCGCAGCGGATAGTGCGTTAAACAACGTGGATTTGCCCACGTTTGGTAAACCGAGAAAACCGCAGCTGAAACCCAT
>CAZDMI010000128.1:0-3600 GCA_964506635.1 uncultured Thermotogae bacterium | reverse complement strand
TTGCTCACGCGGCAGAAGGATACCGCAAAGTTTCCATCGACTCGGTAGCAGAAACAATCAAGACGCACAAATGGGAATCGGACGTCCTTGCAGAGGCCTTCAACGACATCACCGGAATTCAGGTAACTCACAACATAATTGGTGAAGGCGATTTAATTGAGAAACTGCAGACGCAACTTGCCACCAGACAGAAGATCTACGACGTCTGGGTCAATGACGCGGACCTGATTGGAACTCACGTCCGCCTGCAGGATGCCGTCAACCTGACTGAGTATATGAACGGTGCGGGCTCGGACATAACCAACCCGGATCTGGATCTGGGTGACTTCCTGAACCCTGAATTTGGGCAAAACTACGAAGGTGAACAAATCCAGCTTCCGGACCAGCAGTTTGCCAACTTGTACTGGTTCCGCTACGATTGGTTCACTGACCCAGATCTGAAAGCCGAATTCAAGAACGAATACGGTTACGAGCTCGGTGTACCTCGGAACTGGGCTGCTTACGAGGATATAGCCGAGTTCTTTACGGATCACGTGAGCAGGGCAGAGGTTCCCAACCCTCCAGCTAAAGGTAAGAAGATTTATGGTCATATGGACTACGGTAAGAAGGGTCCGTCCCTCGGCTGGAGATTTACTGACGCCTGGCTTTCCATTGCCGGTGTGGGTTCCAAAGGCCTCCCTAACGGAATGCCCGTAGATGAATGGGGAATCAGAGTTGACAACAAGAAGCCAGTCGGTTCGATGGTCGCCCGCGGTGGCTCACTGAATGGACCTGCCGCTTACTATGCTCTGGAAAAATACGTAAGCTGGCTGAACGAGTACGCACCGCCTTACGCTGCTTCCATGGGCTGGTCCGAAGCGGGACCGGTTGCTTCTCGTGGAACAGTTGCTCAACGGCCTTTCCAGTACATTACTTTCCTGTCAGCAAATCCGTTCACTTCAGCCGAATCTACCGTAACCGATGACGATGGCATGCCCCTGTGGCGCGTAGCTCCGACGCCGCACGGCAGATACTGGGAAGAAGGCATGAAGGTCGGCTACCAAGACGCGGGAAGCTGGACCATTCCCAAGATGACACAGGGTGAAAAGCGTGAAGCTTCCTGGCTCTGGGCGCAGTTTGCAGTTTCCAAGTCCATCACCATGCGTAAATTTGAAGTGGGCCGGACACCGATCCGAGAATCCACCGTTAACTCCGATTACTGGGACAAGCACGAAGGAGAACTCGGCGGGTTAATTACTTTCTACACATCACCCGTGGAGAAACTCTGGACCGATACAGGCATGAACGTTCCTCACTACCCGCTGCTGGCAGAACAGTGGTGGAAGGAAATCGGACTGGCAGTAACTGGTGCGAAAACGTCGAAAGAAGCGATGAACGACCTCGCCAAGACTCAGGACAACCTGCTCTCCAAACTGAGGCTACCCAAGTACTCTCCGGACCTCAACGAAAAACGGACCAGGGAATACTGGCTACAGAAAGAGGGCGCACCAAAAGCCAAGCGGGAACCTGAAGAGCCGAAAACTCAACCATACGATGAGCTCCTGGAGCAGTGGGAGGGAGAATAGATTCAGAATTTCAGTGTAATCTATTGATATAGATTTTGCATTCACTGAGAGTGGCGGGAGTGAAAACTCCTGCCACTCTCTTTACATTAAAGTATCATTTCTTGTGAAAGTGGCTCACTCGAGAAACCCCGAACTCCGTGAGTTAAGTGATACCCAGGAGCTGAATCACTTTATAGAGACCGAAGGAGAATAATCCGGCCACGGTTGGCGTGGCCACCCAGCCGACGACTATCTCCGAAATCTTGCCCAGCTTGACAGTCTTTACTCCTTTGACTAACCCCACGCCAACTACTGCACCGACGATTGCCTGCGAGGTCGACACCGGAATGCCTATTATTGAGAAGAAATGTACAGCTATGGCGGCCGAGGTCTGTGCAGCAACGGCCGAAAGCGGGCCGAGACTAGTAATGCCCTCTCCTACGGTCTCTGTAACCCTCTTTCCGTAAGTAATGACTCCGATCGATAGGGAGATTCCTCCGAGCAGAGCCAGCCAAATCTGGTCGATACCGAGGACGGTGAGCGGCCCAACGGAATTACCTACATCGTTTGCCCCGAGGGAAAAAGCCACGTAGGCGCCGGAAATTATCACCAGATAGCTCAATATTTTGTCCCAGAAGGTTACCATCCGAACGTGCTTCAGAAAGAAGGCCAGTATATGGTAAAGGATAAAGCCCATAAGTGCGGTTAGAGGAGGAGAAACCACCCATACTTGCCCTATTGTTGCTACTTGAGATAAATTTATTCCGTTCCCCATTGATAAAGCAGCTCCTACTACGCCACCGACTATTGCCTGAGAAGTGGAGACTGGTACTTTGAAGAACGTGGCAATGGTGACGAAGAAGCCAGCTGATAACATGGCGGTAAGCACTGCCACCAGGTTCAGTGGTTGTTTTACTACCCCTTCACCAATTGTTTTCATGACGTGCTGGCTCTGAAGCAAGGCTCCGAGGACGACGAAGATAGCGACAAGGTAGACCATACGACGGTACGAGATCAGGCCCGAACCAACGGGAGTACCGATACAATTGGCCGTGTCGTTCGCTCCAATGTTCCAGCCGACGTAAAGCCCAACCAGTATCAGTAATCCTATCATTTTATGCCTTATGAACCTTTGCGTTATTTGTTCGTCATTATCCTGATAAAGTTGCTAGCGTTTTCTACGTGATCCAGAGTATTATTGATTTTTAAAACTATCTGGATCAAATGGTACTTCTCTATATCCTCCAGGGAATCCGAACCGTAAACCGACTTGATTGCCTTGCGGGTTTTCTTATCCGCCTCGTGTTCAAGACTGTTTATGTCCTCTATCGAATCAAGGACGACCTCCAGAGTGTCGACGTTCGAACTGGTACCCTTGATAATTTCGCCAGCAGACCTAATTAGATCACCGTATTCTTCGACTGAGGCTTTTAGAGTTTCCGCCAGCTGGTCGAGGAAATTTCGATATTCGTCCGGAAGTTTTGTCTTTAGCTCCAGCATGGGCAGAAGTTCCGCTACGTCCTGCGAATTGTCGGCGATTTCGTCCTGGTTCCAGAGCAATGATAGCAGGTCCGAACGCGCTACGGGCATTAACAGGTCGCTGCGAGGCAAATTTCGCCTGATTTTCTGTTTAGTTCTGTCCGCTTCAAACTCTAAATTCGATACCTTATCTCCCTGGACGGGTCCCCCTTCCGTGTAATGGTGAATCTCTCCTGCTAACGCTTCTACCGTGGCCTGAACTCTGTCGGAGTGTTCGTAAAGACGATCAAAGGGTGAGGTCTCCGTTAGGAGGTTTGTAAAAAACTCCTTCGTGTCTTTCAGTCTTTCGGAAAAAGCCATCATGGTATCCTCTCTGTTAAAAGATTTACTAAGTTTTATATTTATATATAGTGTAATTATCACTACCATGTTATAGTAGACCGACTTTTCTTGCAAGGGTAAATTAATCTTGCGGGTAAATAACCGTGAACTTTTGTGTACGAAAAATTATGATTCCTTTTTACGTGATTCGAATAACATGAAATATCTTTTGTTTGCTTGAAATTTGAGTACTAAT
>CAZDMI010000127.1:0-3783 GCA_964506635.1 uncultured Thermotogae bacterium | reverse complement strand
AAGCGTATTCGACTCTCGGGTTCGGTCCCAAGCGCCCGTAACGTTCCGTCGGGTTGCCGGTTCCATACACGCTGTCCGAGAAAAGTCGGCGAGGTATGCGAAAACGAGGAACCGCCCAGGCGCGTTGACGAGGACGAGGAACACGTAATTCACTGTCACATTCCCCTGGAAGAATTACGAGAGGTTGAACCGGTTCTGCAAAAGTAAATTTGGTCTTTGTAATTATAGTGCAAATTTTAAGTTTTCCGACTATTAACCCAGTTACAATATTTCAATCATCAGGAGGTTGGATTTTTTATGAACCAGGAAGAGCTCGATCAAAGAACCCAGCAGGTGATGGGGGGATACGGGGTAGAAAAGAGCGTGGAAAAAGAATCGTTACCCCCACCCATGGCTCAGTCGGTTGCTCATCCTTTTGAGAGCGCCGAAAAAGCCGAATGGGTCTTCGATACGGAGGCAAACTACGACGAGTACGGCGGCCTGCAGGGTTACATTTACACCAGGGAGAACAATCCGACCCTGGACATTTTTGAGGATAGAATTGCGCTGCTTGAAAACGGGGGAGGAGCACTTGCTACCAGTTCGGGTATGGCGGCCATTTCGCTGATAGCCCTCTATTCTCTGGAAGCCGGAGACGAAATCGTCGTCTCGAACCACACTTATACCTGCTCCTTTGAGCTTTTTGCCCGAACTCTGCCGAGGTTTGGGGTGGAAACCAAAGTCGTGGATAAGCCCGCCGACTTATCACAGTGGGAGGAAGCGGTAACGGAAGACACGGAATTCATGTTTGTCGAGACGCCGAGCAACCCGGTCCTGTTCGTCGGGGATATCGGTAAACTAGCCGGTCTGGCCGATTCTTACGGAACGAAGTTGATAGTGGACAATACCATAGCCACGCCGGTTTTACAGAGGCCGCTCGATCTCGGAGCGGACATCGTTATCGAGTCCGTCTCGAAGTTCATCAGCGGCAACGGAACGATCCTCGGCGGCGTTCTGGTCGGGGAGGACCGCCTGATTCAGCAGATCAGACGGCTGGAATACATTCAGTACGGAAACGCGATGGCCCCGTTCAATGCCTGGCTCTCACTGCTCGGGCTGGAGAGCCTGGACATGCGGATGAAAAAGCACTCGAGCAACGCTCTGCAGGTAGCCGAATTTCTCGAGGACCACGACGCGGTGCAATCCGTCAATTATCCCGGGCTCGAAAGCCATCCGGGTCATGCTCTGGCAAAAAGCCAGATGGACGATTTCAGTTCCTTGCTCTCTTTTGAAGTCGAAGGCGGCAAGGAGGAGGCCTTCGAGTTCCTGAACGAGCTGGAGCTCATTCCATACGCGACTCACGAGGGTAGTTCGCGATCCGTCGTATGCCACCCGGCTTCGACCATATTTCACAGGCTCACCGACGAGGAGCTCAAAGAAGCAGAGATCGGCAAGAACCTGATCAGGCTCTCGGTGGGGATAGAATCGGCGGACGACCTGATGGAGGACCTGGACAGGGGACTTTCCAGAATACGATAATCAGAACTTAATATACACAACTCAATACTGAATCAGGAGTGATGAAATTGGGTATAAACGATCATTTCAATTACTGGAGCAGACCTAAACTCAACGTCTTTTCGGAAGAACAGCACGAGCGGGTTTTTCAGTCAGCCCTGGAAATCCTGGAAAGGACCGGTACCGAGTTCCATTCCGAAGAGGCGGTTTCGATACTTGATGACGCCGGTGCAACGGTGGTGGACGATAAGACGGTAAAGATTCCTCCCAGTCTCGTGGAGAACGCGCTTAACTCCTGTGGCAAGAGGGTCGTACTGAGTGACAGGAACGGGGACCGGGAGATTTTCCTCGAAGGGGACAATACTTACTTCGGACCGGGTTCGGAGACGCCGAATACCATAGATCCCTATACCGGTGAACGCAGAACCTGTGAAAAAGATGACGTAGTCAGGGCGGCAACGGTCGTCGACGACCTGGATAACATAGACTTCGTCATGTCTTTTGCCCTCGCGAACGACGTTCCAAAACACAACTCCGACGCCCACCACTTCGAAGCCATGGTCAAAAACACGACCAAGCCGATCGTGTTTACGGCCTGGGACCTGGAAGGGCTGAAATCAATTTACGAGATGAGTGTTGCCGTGGCCGGGGGGGAAGAGGAATTCAGAACCAACCCGTTCATTCTGCTTTACGACGAGCCGAGTTCGCCGCTGAAGCACTCGGAGGAAGCAGTCGAAAAACTGATTTATTCGACCAGAAAGGGAATACCGATAATGTACGTCCCGACCCCGTCGCTCGGTGCAGCCGGACCGATTTCACTTGCCGGTGCCTACGCGCTGACGGAGGCGGAGTACCTGAGCGGGCTCGTCCTGACTCAGGCAGTAAAAGAAGGGTCCTCGCTGGTGTTTGGCGGCGGTCCGACAACGATGGACATGCAGACGACCGTCTTCTCCTACGCCGCTCCGGAAACCATGTTGAGCCTGGTACTGCGGAAGGAGGTCGGTTCCTTCCTTGGCGTGCCAGCATTCAATGCCGGCGGATTTACCGATTCGAAGGAGATAGATCAACAGGCTACCATGGAGATGGCCAATTCCCTCAACTACGCGGCTCTGGCCGGAGGTAACCTGGTGCACGACGTCGGCTATCTGGAATCGGGTATGACTTCTTCGCTGGAATTACTGACGATGGCGAACGAGGAGATCTCGATGATTGACCGCTTCACCCAGAGCGTTCAGGTTAACGAGGATACCCTCGGTGTAGAGGAAATCGCGGAAGTCGGTCCGGGCGGTAACTACCTTACTTCGTCCACGACTATCGAGCGATTCAAGGACGACATCTGGTCACCGGAACTCGTGGACCGCCAGGTTCACGAAAGCTGGGTCGATGACGGCGAAACCACTATGCGGGAAAGGGCGAGAGACAAGGTAACCGATATCCTGGAAAACCACGAGCCGGAAAAACTGGCGGAAGACGTTTCCGAGGAACTGACCGATATCGTAAATAAATACGAAGAAGACAGGTCGTAAGTTGGAGATTACCGGGCTCCGGCATCCCAGCAATTCCGGTTCTTCCGGGGCCCTATTGTGTAGAGAGTAAAACCGGCTGGGAAAACAGGTGTGACCAGTCAGATACGTCCGGTATGCCCCCGGTTTGTTTAACGTAAATGAGCCCCGGCAATTTTGGTAAAAGAAGCTATTCAATAAGGAACAAAAGAACGGGGAAAACTCAATAACTGTTTAAGGTGGGGCTTTTTTGGTACGTGATTTCCGTACCAATTCTCGAACTTACTTTCAGGAAGCAGGAAAGTTGATTTTTAGGTAACTGAATGAGATTGTGAGTACGAACGGAGGGGAGTGAAAATTAAAACCAAAACAGGTACGAGAGAGTTCGACGTAACTAATTTAATGAATGATGACGTGGCCGCTCTCCAGCCCGAGGGGGCTTACAGGGTTCTGTCTCAGGCAAACGAGCTGGAAGGCCAGGGGAGGGACGTCGTCCACCTTGAAATAGGCCAGCCGGACTACCCGACCTTTTCCAACGTTACGCTGGCCGGGATAAAGGCTTTAGCGGAGGGTAAAACGGACTATAACCCGTCCAGCGGCATCAGGAAGCTCAGGAAATCGGTGGCGGACAAGCTAACCCGGACCAGGGAGAACGTCGAAGTTACCCCCGAAGAGGTCGTAGTTGGACCGGGGGCCAAGCCACTGCTTTTCCTCTCGACGGTCGCCTTAATCGAGGCCGGCGACCGGGTCCTGTACCCGGACCCCGGCTTCCCGACCTACAGGT
>CAZDMI010000126.1:0-3843 GCA_964506635.1 uncultured Thermotogae bacterium | reverse complement strand
AAATTACTTCTTTGTAATGTCCGCAACTCGGATGTCCATAGTAGCGTCTACAAATATATTCTCCACGTTTGGCTGATAGGCAACGTAAGCCTGCGCCAGGTTGGCCCAGAGCGGAATAAAGGGTACGTCCTGGGTACTTAGTTCCTGAACGGCTTCGTATAGCGGTGCTCTTCTATCCCAGTCCGGGAGAGCCTTTGCCGTATTCATTATCTTCTTGTAGGCGCTGTAGTTCGGATGATTATTGAAGAAAGTTCCAAGACCTTCCGGTGATCCTGTGGTCCAGGGCTCGAGGAAGTTACTGGCTTCCAGGTAATCCGGGTACCAACCGAGCAGGAACATGCCGAAGCCTGCCTGGGACATCCGTTCCGTGTAGGCACCCCATTCCAGGCTCTTAGATTCGACTTTCATGTTATCCAGCTCGTTCAGACTACCCTGCAGCACGGCAGCTACGTCGGCTTCCGTAGTTCCGTAGTGCTTTGGCGTGAACCAGAGCGTGGTTTTCAGTGGGTCATCAGCAGTGTAGCCCGCGGACTTGAGCAGGCTTTCGGCCATTTCCAGGTCCTGTTTGGGGAAAGTGGCCTTACGACCTTTCCATCCCCTGGGCACCATAGTGTAAACGGGGTCAGCCAGTCCGCTGAAGACCTGTTCAGCGATCATTTTTCGATTGACGGCGTAAGTTACCGCCCTTCGGATTCTTTCGTCCTTATATACGTCATTGGTAACGTTAAAGAGCATGTACCTGATGCTCGGACTATTCGGAGTATGCTGTGTTTCGAAGTCAGGTGATTCTTCGAGTTCCTTTAGGTCGACCGGATTCATAGTTCGAAACGCGACGTCTATGTCTCCTGCTTCAAGAGCCGTCCTTAGACCCGTACTGTTGGAGTATTTCAGCTCAATTACGGTCTGCATCTTCGGTGCGCCGCCGTAGTAATCCTCGTACGCCTCGTAGATTACTGACTGGTTCGGCTGGTACTTTTGCAGTTTATAAGGACCAACACCAACCAGTTCCCCTTTTGCAAATTTGTCCGCCGGGGTTCCATTCTTGTTCCAGACGAGAGCCGGACCGACCTGACCGGTAACACGCTTCAGGAAGGTCGCATTTGGTTCAGCCAGATGGATCTTGAGCGTGTAATCGTCAACTACTTTCATCGTGTCAATTGGACCCCCGATAAGGAAGACTCCGCCTTCCGGTCCATCGAGCTTCATCGCGCGTTCAAAGGACCACTTGACGTCCTCGGCAGTAACGGGATCGCCGTTCGTGAAGGTGGCATCTTCTCTCAGGTGGAAGGTATATTCCTGAGCTTGTGGCCCTACTTCCCAGTCCTTGGCCAGAGCTGGTCCAACTTCCGTACTCTTCGGCTTGATCTTTAAGAGTGAATCGCTTAACAGCCTCATAACGTGCCAGCTATAATGATCGTAAGAGTTGGCCGGAGATAGCTGAGTCACCCTATCGGTGGTACCGATAACTAGTGTATCGGGCCCCCCTGCTGCAAAACCTACAAGTGAGAAACCAATTGTTAGAGCGAGAGCAAGACTTAGTATTGTTATGCGCTTCATTTTATTATTGAAACCTCCTCGTGTGGATGTAGAAAAATATGGTCAAAATAAACGGCACTTTACTTTACTTTTTTTGTTTTAACACCTCCATTAGTTTTATTTCTTTCAAAACCAATGGTAACACGACTTTACATCGATGATCAAGCTAAGCTTCTTCTGTTAAGTTAAAAGGAATTGGCCGAAAGTCCCCGAAACCTTTCTATACTTTTTGTTGCTTTCTTTTCGGGTTCAGGATATCGCTGATTCCTTCTCCGACCATACCAAAGCCAAGTGAAAGGAAAACAATCATCAAGCCGGGGAAAGTAACCAGCCACCAGTATCCCGCCTGGAGAAACTTTTGACCGTTCTGGATATCAAAACCCCAGTCGGGTGTCGGAGGAGGAAGGCCAAATCCAAGGTAGGCCAGAGCAGCTTCGGTGAGAATGGCGTCCGCTATATTAAATGAGGATACGGCCATAATTGCGTTAACCACGTTTGGGGCTATGTGCTTGAAGAGTATCCTTATCCTACCCGCTCCCATCGCATCCACGGCTTCTATAAATGTCTCTTCTCGTATCGTAAGTACTTCACTCCTGGTGACTCGAAAGTAGGTAGGTATATACACCACCGATATTGCCAGGATCATGGTATCAATGCCGGGCTGTAGTACGGCCACCAGAACTATCGCCAGGATTATCGACGGGAAGGAATACAATGCATCCATTGTCAACGACAGGACACGATCCAGCACTCCGCCAAAGTAACCACCTATAAGCCCCAGTAGCGTCCCGACACTCATAGAGAGGGCAATCGATCCGAAAGCCACGGTAATCGGGGCCCTGGCCCCACTTATCACGCGCGAAAATAGGTCCCTCTGTAGTTGATCCGTCCCCATTGGATGCTGGAAAGACGGAGGCGCCAGCCGTGGGGCCGACCTATAATCCACAGGATGGTAGGGCGTAATCCAGGGGGCAAGTACAGTTATTAAGATGTAAATTAAGACCACAGTCAACCCGACGGCCAGTAATTTTTCCCGACCCAGAGTCTTCCGGAGCTTGCTAAATAGGCCTGAAAACATCTTTCCAAAGATCATGTCAGTACTTCACCCTGGGATCCAGTTGAGCATAGACGATATCCACTACCAAGTTAATCGTGGTAATAAATATAGCAATCATGACAATTGCACCCTGAATTGAAGGGAAATCCCGTGCATTAACGCTTGTAATCAGGAACCTTGCGACTCCCGGCCAGGCGTAAATTGTCTCCGTCAGTACTGCCCCACCAATCAGTATTGCAAACTGTAATCCAAATACCGTCAATATAGGAATTAAGGCGTTACGGAGGGCGTGCTTGTAGATTACTATTCTCTGTTTCAATCCCTTCGAACGGGCCGTTTTGACGTAATCTTCGTCAAGAATTTCGAGCATATTCGCTCTGGTCATACGTCCCAACAACCCCGCCTGAATGATACCAAGGGTAAGCGCCGGAAGAATCAAGTGTTTGATTGCTTCGACGAAGAGCCCTAAATCACCCTTTATTAACGCATCCAGAGTATAAAAACGAGTTATCGGGTCGAAAGTGGCCATGCTGAGCGCTTCCAACCTGTTACCGACCGGAAGCCACCCCAGGTACACCGCAAAGATGATCTGAAACATCAACCCCATCCAGAACAGAGGTACCGCAAAAGCACCGATGTGAAACAACCTGAGTCCGTGATCGATATAGGTATCACTTCTAACGGCAGCCCAGGCTCCAGTGGAAACCCCAAGAAGCAGGGCAATGGCCATCCCGTAGAAGGCAAGCTCCAGCGTAGCCGGCACACGGATCAGTAATTCGTGCAGAACCGGCTTGTCCGTTCTAAAGGAGGTACCAAAATCACCTCTGACCAGCCCCCAGATATACTCGAGAAATTGTTTGTGAAGCGGTTCATCCAGGCCCATCTTTTCTCTAACCTGAGCTATGTACTCTGCGGAGACGTTTCGACCACCGAGCATCGCCTGGGCCGGATCACCTGGTATGACCCGGAGTATAAGGAATACAACAACGATCAGTATGAGCAACATCGGAATAGTCGACGCAACTCGTTGAACTATATACTGCCAGAGGTTATCCACTTTTACCCCCGAAGAAACTCATATCCCTACATTGTTTTAGGCAAAGCCCAATTAACATGATTGGAAAAGATTATATTTGAACTCCCGTGGTTTTGCAAGATTTAAACCAAAACACTAGAATCTATAAAGCCTATACCGATTAACTTTCTACAAAACAAATCAAAATTGATGAAACGGTTTTTCGACGAGTGCG
>CAZDMI010000125.1:0-3905 GCA_964506635.1 uncultured Thermotogae bacterium | reverse complement strand
TACGGAATATTGACCAAAGAACAAGTCTCGACACTTATACCTGGCACGACAGCGGTCCTGGAAAGGACCGCCTATCGAATAGTTATGGTGGTGAAGGAATTGAGTTTTAATTACTAAATCTATCGCCAGTTGGGCCGAACCTGGGCGCCTTATTTATACATGACCCAGGTACACGGGCCGAATTGATCGGGAAAATAAAATAAACAACTTTCGTCCGTTAGATACCGCTGATACCTAATTAGACCAGCTGTTTGTCAAGAAATTTGATGCAAGCGGGGCTACGTCTTGAGTTAGAAACAAAAAACGGTAAACTTGGATTGACTTAAAGAATATTAAAACTGGTTCGAGAGAGGTAAAAAATTGTGAAAAAGATTCTTCTGGCCTTAATAGGGTTCTACCAGAAGTTTATATCACCTGGGCTCCCCAATACCTGCCGATTTTATCCAACTTGCTCGGAATACAGCAAGCGGGCGGTACAGGAACACGGGGCCCTGAAAGGAGCTTACCTTGGTATCAAGAGAATCCTCAGGTGTCACCCGCTGAATTCAGGAGGATTCGACCCGGTGCCTGGCAGGGAATCGGAAGAAGTTGATGATGAGACCCTTTGACTGCTCAGGTTATTCCGTAACAATTCGGGAAAGGTCCCCCACCTGAAAGAATAACTTCTTTAAATGGTTTAAGAAGCCAAGTCTGTTCTTCCTCAACTCATCTTCCTCGGCCATAACCATCACGTTATCAAAATAATTGTCCAGGGGGTCCTTTAAGGAGAGCAATTCCTCAATGAGCCGGTCATAGTCCTTTTGATCGAGCAAATCCTCGAACTTTTCTTCCCGGTCGGCCAATTCTTTCCATAAGTGCTTTTCTTCGCTTAGCTCGAACAGGTCGGGGTCAAAACCTTCAGGGTTAGAATCTTCGGTAATATTTACTACTCTGGTGAAAGAATCAACCAGATCCTTCATCCGGCGGCTCTCCTTGAACCCGGATAGCGCAGTAGCGCGTAGATATACTTCGTGTACTTTTAAACTAGCACCAAGATTAACTGCATTAACTACGTCGTAAGGGATGCCATAGTTTAGCTCCAGAACCTGACCAATTCTCTCTACAAAATAGTCGAAGAGTTTGTCCTCCGCTTCCTCTCGACCCTCGAGGTCGTAGAGGTTGCCGGCAAATTCCAGGACGGCAGACAGATCAGTGTCAAGCTCCGACTCTATTATCGTTCTAATTACCCCGTCCGCCTTTCTCCGCAGACCGTAAGGATCTCTAGTTCCGCTTGGTTCTTCGCCGATGAGAAAAGAGCCAAATAAGGTGTCTAGCTTGTCCGAAATACTAATGACTGCCCCTATATCCGTTTCAGGTGGGTCATCCGAAGTTTTCCTGGGCCGGTAGTGCTCGTCTATCCCCCTCACCACTTGACCGGATTCACCGTCCAGTTCGGCATAATGGGCCCCAATCGTTCCCTCGAGTGAAGGGAATTCGTCCACTACTTCGGTCACCAGATCCGCTTTGGAGAGCAAGACAGCTCTATCCAATAGATTCTCGTCTAACCCGTCCATTTTTGTGGCCATATCGGCGGAGATCTCCCTCATCCTATCCACTTTATCCCTGATCGATCCAAGCTGTTTTTGGAAAGTTACTTCTTCAAGCTCTTCGATATAACTTTCAAGCGGTCGCTCCCTGTCGTGTTCGAAGAAGAACTTTGAATCCCTGAGCCTGGCATATATCACTGACTCGTATCCGTCCTTGACCTCTTCTATTCCCTCCTCGGACCCATCACGGAATCCGACGAACGAAGCCATTGGGTCGCCATCCGAGTCAACCAGCGGTATTAGCCTGGCCTCACCGGTAAGAGTCTTGAAGAGGAGTTCATCCGGTAATTCCAGAAACTCGTCGGAAAAACTCCCGAGAACGGCGTTCGGATACTCGAGGCTGTTGATCAAAACTTCGTGAAAACCCTCATCGGCAGCACTTTTCCCTGATACCTCTTTCTCCTTCTCTTCAAGTTGTTCCCTAAAAAGGTTTCTCCGCTTTTCCGGATCCGAAATGACGTAGTTCTCTTCGAGTTTCTCTTCGTAATCCCTGGGCCGACCAATTTCCACCGAATCGGACCCGTGGAATCTATGGCCTCGGGAAAATCGAGACGCGGAGACCTTTCCAACCGTTAAATCAACCAATTCTTCACCTAGGACACAAACTACCCACCTTATTGGCCTGATAAAACTTACGTCTGAATCGTCCCAGCGCATTTTCTCCGGCTGCTCCAGGTTTTTTACAACCCCGGGCAGCAGGTTCGGAAGTAGCTCCCTGGCTTTTTTTCCTTCGACCTTTTCTTCGACGAAAAAGTAAGTCCCCTCTTCAGTTTCTTCCAGGTAAAGATCCTGGGGGTCGGCGCCGTGACCTTCGGCAAACCTCCTTGCAGGTATATCCAGATTTCCTTCCTCATCCTTTCCAACCTCTTCGGAAGGACCTCTGTGAGTCCTGACCACGTCTTCCTGTACCTCTTGAAGGCCATTTACCTCAACTGCGAGCCTTCTGGGGGTGTCAAACAGCTTTATGCCGTCCCAATCAAGACGTACCTCGTTCAGGGAATCCGCTATATCTTCTTTAAAATTTTTAGCAATCGATTCGAGAAAGGAAGGTGGAATTTCTTCAGTGCCTAGTTCAAACAATAGGTCTTTGCTCATCTGGGATATCCTCCAGGGAGTCAACGTATTCTGATGCGATCCGCTCGGCAAGCTGTCTAATCCTGGCTATGTACTTCTCTCGTTCGGTAACGCTAATGGCATTACGAGAAAGCAAGATATTGAAGAAATGGGCTGCTTTTAGGGTCATGTCGTATGCCGGATAATAAAGCCCTTCTTCAATTGATTTTTTTGCTTCACTTTCCGCTATCTCAAAAAGTTCCTGGTTCTCCTCTATACCCGCTACGTCAAAATTATAGGTCGAAAACTGTCTCTCCTTTTCCTGGAATATCCTTCGGTAAGTCAGGTCCCGATTCCAGTCGAGGTCGTAAACGCTCTTGGTTCCCTGAACAAACGTTGCAATCCTCTCCAGTCCGTAGGCAAGTTCTACACACACGGGTTCCAGGTCTATGCTCCCCACGCGCTGGAAGTAGGTAAACTGGGTAATTTCAAGGCCATCTATCCAGACCTCCCAGCCAGTCCCTCTTGCACCAAGAGAAGGGGACTCCCAGTTATCGTCAACGAACCTTACGTCGTGAGCGCTGAGATCTATACCAAGGTGTTCCAGGCTATTTAGGTAAAGTTCCTGGATGTCCTCCGGGGGTGGTTTCAGCACGACCTGGTACTGGTGATGAAGGCGGACCCTTATTGGGTTCTTGCCGTAGCGCCCATCAGGCGGTCTCCTGCTGGGTTCGACGTAACCGACCTTCAGGGGATCAGGACCAAGCGAACCGAAGAACGTACCCGGATTGAAAGTTCCGGCACCCGTTTCGACGTCGTAAGGTTGGAGGATCAGGCAACCCTGGTCCCTCCAGTATTCCTCAAGATTAGTAATGAGGTCTTGTAGGTTCATCCGCTAGTTCTGTATATTTTCCTCGGCCACATCTACCAGGTGATCAAACGTGGAGGGGTCCCTAACTGCAATATCGGCAAGCATTTTTCGATTTATCTCGACGTCCGCCTTATTGAGACCTCCCATAAAACGGGAATAAGAGGTGCCGCGATCCCTGGCTGCAGCGCCTATCCTGGTTATCCATAACTTACGAAAGTCCCTCTTCTTCCTGCGTCTATCTATGTAGGCGTTCTTTAGCGCCTTCATTACCGACTGTTTTGCGATCTTAAAACAATTACCGCGTTTGCCGTAGAATCCCTTTGATCTTTTGAGTATCTTCTTTCTCGACTTTAATCTGGAATTACCTCTTGTCGTCCTGGGCATAAATTACCTCC
>CAZDMI010000124.1:0-3918 GCA_964506635.1 uncultured Thermotogae bacterium | reverse complement strand
ATGTAGTTAATTTTCGATTTACGGGGGATTGACTTTGGCAGAAAACGCTGAGAACGAAGACATGGAAAGGGAAGAAGTCGATGAAGTGGAAGAGTTAGACGCGAGGTTCCTTGGCGGCGGAATGTTTGTCGGCGCTCTCATCGGGATATTACTCGGATTCGGGTTTGGATTACCGGCTCTGGGCAGCGGTACGGGATTGGGAATTGGGTTAGTAGCAGGAGCTGGCCTGGGAAAACACTATGGCTCCAAATGAATCAGACAGCAAGGCTTATTTACCCGTTTTTCGCAAATCTAGTAATTTCTTTGAGCAGCCACATATCTGTCTCTTTTGTTCTTAAAGCTTAAAGCGGCCTCGGAAAGGAGGTATAGAATGGAAAAAATCAATCTAGCGGACAAATTTGAGTCGATTGACGAATACTGGTCCCCGGGCGTAATTGGAGAAGTAAATGAGGTGGAGGTCAAGTTAGCGAAAGTTAAGGGGGAATTCGAGCGGCACTATCACGAAAACAACGACGAATTATTCTACGTAGTGGAAGGAAAATTGAAAATAGAATTTTCGGACAAAGTGGAGTTGCTGGAGGAAGGGGAGATGATTGTAGTTCCTCACGGCGTGGAGCACAAACCGGTTGCCGAAAAGGAAGCCCAGATAATGCTGGTCGAACCCAAAGGCACCAAAAATACCGGTAACATAGATAGCGAAATGACGGTGGAAGACCCGGACCGAATATGATATTTCTTGTCGATAAATCGTGCCCTCAGGGTGGGGCCTTCGTTTAAAATTAGCACGTTTATGTTATAATGCGGCTACAATAAGTTAATAAAATCCGGGAATTAAAATGGAAATAAGAGAAAAATTCGAGAAGATAAAAAAGAACAAGACGGTCAGAGTGCTCACGGGAGTAATCGGTACTTTACTGGTTTTATTCCTCGCTTTTGTTGGCTGGATCTGGTTTACAACCCTCCAACCAGACCAGGTCCAGCCAGCATCCGTCAGCAGGGGCGAAGACCTACCACCTGCATCCAAAAAAGACGAGATCAAGCTAATGAGCTGGAACGTCCAGTTCATGGCGGGTAAAGGCTACCATTTTTACTTCGGAGGCGGTTCCGACACGCGTCCCAGCTCGGAGGATATTGCGGAAACCACGGAAGAGGTGGCACGGGTAATCAAGGACGAGGACCCCGACATCATCCTGCTTCAGGAGGTAGACGACGGGGCCAAACGGACGGACCACGAGGACCAGCTGGAAAACCTGCTGGCAAAACTACCGGATGAGTACGGCTCTCATGCCTCCGCCTTTTACTGGAAAGCCGCCTTTTCTCCCCACCCGAAGATCATGGGTTCGGTGGGGATGAAGCTTTCAGTGATCTCCAAGTTCAGGATCGAGAACGCCTTCCGCCACCAGCTGGCGCTTAAGCCGGACAACTGGTTCGTCCGGCAATTCGATTTGAAGCGTGCGGCTCTGGAGGTCAGGTTTCCGCGGCAGGAAGGTGGGGACCTCGTGGTATTTAACACACACCTGACGGCCTTTGCCTACGGTTCGGACGTCCGACAGCGTCAGGTGGAGGAGATTCAGGGGCTTCTGGAGGAAAAGTCGAAAGATGGTTCCCCGTGGGTGATCGGCGGGGATTTCAACTTGCGTCCGCCTGGAAGGGGAGACGATGACCGCAGCGGAGAGGTAATAAAGCCGTTATTTGAAAGCTATCGGGCAATACCCGGTTACGAGGAAGTCAACGGCCCGAACCCGGAGGACTGGTACACCCACTTCCCCAACGACCCGAAAATAACGGGCCCGGACAAAACGATAGACTACTTTTTCCTCTCGAACTCCGTTTCACTCGGAGATCACTACGTGAGGCAGGAAGGAACCCTGGAGACCTCCGACCACCTGCCGGTAATTGCCGAAGTTCGGATAAATTAATAAACCCACGCTCCCCTCTTCGGGGAACGTGGGCAGAGAGTAGGTATGTGTGAGATAAATTTAATAGTACTTCATGTATTTTTCCAGTTCCCAGTCAGTCACGTTAATCTGGAACTCCCGGGCTTCGGCCCTCTTTGCACGGAGGAAGTTCTCTTTTACGTGGGGGCCAATTGCTTCGGATACCACTTCGTCACCTTCAAGCGCGTCCAGAGCCTCCGAGAGGCTCGCGGGCAGCGAACCGATTCCTTTTTCTTCTTTCTTCCCCGCTTCCATCTCGTAGAGGTCCTCCTCTACTGGCTCCGGCGGCTCGATCTCCTCCTTAAGACCGTGCAAACCGGCCTTGAGAATTGCGGCGAAAGCAAGGTAAGGGTTCGCGGTCGGATCCGGACTCCGCAGTTCCAGCCGCGTCGAAGTTTCAGGAGTGCTGGTATGGGGAATCCTAATCAGGACCGAGCGGTTATGCCGTCCCCAGGAAATGTTGACCGGCGCTTCGTATCCCGGCACCAGTCGCTTGTAAGAATTGATCGTCGGGTTAGTCAGTGCAGTAACCGCGCCGATATGTTTGATTAGCCCGCCAATGAAATTGAGGGCCCCGTCCGAGAGGTCGTAGGGGTTATCCGGGTTGAAAAAGCAGTTTTCCCCGTCCTCGGTCAAAGAGATGTGGGTATGCATTCCGGAGCCGTTGATCTCCCCGTAGGGCTTCGGCATGAAGGTCGCAGTCAACCCGTGCTTCAGCGCTATCGTCTTCGTCGCCGACTTGAACGTAATCAGCTGATCCGCCAGCTCCAGCGCCTCGTCGTAGCGGAAATCGATCTCGTGCTGGCTCGAGGCGACCTCGTGGTGAGCGGCCTCGACTTTGAACCCCATCTTTTCCAGGCTAATTACCATGTCCTTCCGTGCCTCTTCCCCTTTATCTACGGGCATGAGGTCAAAGTAACCGCCCTCATCGTGTAGCGAGGTGGAGCTGCCGCGGTCGCCCGCCTCTCCGTCGGATTTAACCATGAAGAACTCCGGTTCGGCCCCGGTGAACATCTTCAGACCCTTTTCTGCTGCCTCTCGCTGTATCTTTTTCAACCTATAGCGGGGATCGCCCTCAAACGGTTCCCCGTTCGGTTTATGTACGTCACAGATCAGTCGCGCATTCGAGTATTTCTCGCCCTCGCTCGTCTCCGACTTCCAGGGATATATCTTTAAAGTATTTAGATCCGGATGAAGGTACATGTCGGACTCGAATATCCGGGCGAAACCCTCAATCGAGGAACCGTCAAAAGCTATTCCTTCCTCCAGGGCTTTCGGCAGTTCGTCGATCGTTATTTCTACGTCCTTTGGAATCCCCAGAACATCGGTAAATTGCAACCTTATAAATTTTACGTCCCTTTCCTTGAGTGACGATACTGCATCTTCGATTTCGTTTTTGTCTTCAACCACCTTAAATCAACCTCCAGGTCAGGTATGATAAACTTATAGAAGAATTATAGAGATAATTAGACATTTGTCAAGGATAATTAGTAAAAATAACTGATTCATTTGATTTTTTAGGTTTAAAACGTATAATCGTTTTAACAAAACGTACTTTAGCAATTTGCCGGGAGGGTAAAATGGGTGAAAAAGAGCTAAACATCAGGATTCTCACTTCGCTGATGGAGGACGGGCGGAAATCGATCAGGAAGGTCGCAAAGGATATAGACGTCTCGCCGTCGACGGTCAGCAAACACCTGGAAGAAATGAGGGAAAATGGCGTAATAAAGAAGTTCAAACCCGCGATTGACTACGAGAAGCTCGGTTACGACATGACGGCGGTAACGAAAATCCAGGCCAAGGGTAGCGAAATTACGGACATAGTCGAGCAGCTCAAGGACGAGGGAAGCTTGACCCACGTATACGAGATCACCGGGGAATTCGACATCCTAGTCATCGGGAAGTTCGACAGCCGGGAGAGCATGAACCGGGAAATAAAGCGAATGTTGAATTTTTCCGCCGTAGAACGGGCGGATACGTC
>CAZDMI010000123.1:0-3936 GCA_964506635.1 uncultured Thermotogae bacterium | reverse complement strand
GAGATGACCGGCGGGGTCACGGCCTCGCTTTCCTCCGGCTGGAGGTTAAAAGCCGAACGCCTGGTCTGGGACACGGATAAGGGCCTGCTCGAGAGCAGCGGTTCGGCCAGCGCCTCGAGGGACGGAACACAAATCGAGGGAGATGCAATAAATTACGAAAGCGAAGAGGAGAAACTGGTGGTCTTCGACGGAAGGATAACCAGGGAAGAGGGTTAATGTTACGGGTAGAAGGTTTGACCAAGTTCTACGGTTCGGAACGGGTTCTGGCCGGGGTCGACCTGGCGCTCGAGCAGGAGGACATCCGCGGTTTTTTTGGCCCGAATGGAGCCGGAAAGACGACGACGTTCAAGGTAATAGCGGGAGCCGAGGGGTTTAAACAGGGGAAGATAAGGCTTGACGGGCAGGTGCTCGACGGATTGCCAATTCACATTCGAGCTAAAAAAGGACTGACGTTCCTACCACAGGAAACATCGCTTTTCCGGGGACTTACGGTTGAGGAGAACGTGTTGATTTATCTGAAGAACTCGGCAAGCGGCGGCAAGGGAACTGAAGAAGAGGTCCGCAGGGCCCTCGAGCAGTTGAACGCCTTCGATTTGAAGGAAAGGAAGGCGGCCAACCTCTCCTCGGGCCAGGGCCGCAAGGTCGAGATCGCGCGGGCGCTGGCTCTATCGCCGAGGTACCTGTTACTGGACGAGCCTTTTTCCGACCTCGACCCCCGCTCCGTTGCTGAAATCAAAGATATGCTCGTCGGGCTGAAAGAGGAGGAAGAAATGGGGATCATGCTATCCGACCACCGGGCCAGGGAGGCGCTATCCATAACAGATCACAATTACCTGATCGAGGACGGCAGGATTATAGCGAAGGGGGACTCCGATGAAATCGTGCGCTCCGAGACGGCCCGGGGATCTTACTTCGTCGGTTGAACATCAGGGGACTCAGTTTTCGCATCAGGTCACCGAGGCTGGAAAGCGGTAATACATGAGAAAATATATTTCCAAACAGATCACCGGGTTATTTTTGGTTGCAGTCTTCGGGTTAATAATATTTACTTCCCTTACGCTGGCAGTCCAGCTTTCCGACCTGATCCTGGACCGAAGCGAGTCCTTCCTGACCGTTTTCAAGCTACTGAGCCTCAAAGTTCCCGAGTTCATGGGGTTTGCCCTGCCGATCTCTTTGGTGGTCTCGACCTTTATCGTTTTGGCCCGACTGATGAACAACCAGGAAATCCTCGCCTTTCAGCTCGGCGGTTACTCGCTCAAGCGGGTAGCCTACCCGATACTGATCGTCGGCTTACTGGTAAGTCTTGCTACTTTTGGCCTGAACAACTACCTCGCTCCCTGGGCAAACTACCGCTACCGGAAGGAAATATACCGGATCACCACGGAAAACCCGCTACCAAACGTGCAGTCGGACCTCTTCTTCAAGGACCCCAGCGGTCGGACAATATACGTGGGCAAGTACAAAGAAGAGGAGAAGAGGGTAGAGGACGTCCTCATATTCAACTCCGGCGGCCTGGACTTTCCCGGACTGAATCTACCGGAGGATTACCCCGAGCTACTCTCGAGCCAATCCGGAGCTCTGACCGATCAGGGCTGGAGGCTTCGCGGGGGGCAGTTAATCGGTTTAAATGAAGCCGGCAAGGTAAACTACACGATGAAGTTCGACGAGTTAACCGTAGAAATAGATAAAGCCATAGAAAACCTGGTATTCAGTTCCCGTAAGACGGAAGAAATGGGTCTCGTAGCACTCTGGAACCGCGTCAGGGCAGCGGAAGAAGCGGGAAGGGCCGGTTCCAAATTGAAACTTGCTCTATATTCGCGGTTCTCTCGGCCGCTGGCCGGGCTCGTATTCGTGCTGTTCAGCGTACCCCTGAGCCTGATGTTGCGCCACAGGAGCAGGGCGGTTGGGATCTTGCTTGCCCTGATTTCCGTTGGAGGCTACCAGGGCGTCCTGCTCTGGGGTCAGTCGACCGTAAGACAGGGGGCTCTCGCGCCTTACCTCGGAGCATGGTTACCGGACATGATATTCGGTGGGGTAGGGGTTCTTCTTTTCCTCCTGCTCGATAACTCGGGGTTCAGCTCGAAGATTGCCAATCTAGTCAAAAGAGCCAACCCCTGGGGTTAATCATGCAACGCGGTCGGAAAACGGTGCTCCTTTTCGGGTTCTTCGTGCTCGTCATAGCTCTCGCTTTCTTTTGCTCCGGTCCGCGAATTACCGGAAAGACCACCCTGGAGGCGGACCGGCTTGAAATTACTTCCGAGATAACTATAGCGCGGGGTAACGTCAACCTGGCGCGGAAAGACTTTACTTTGAACTGCAAATATCTTCGGATAGAAAGGGGCGAAGGGAAAAGAAAATTGACCGCGGAGGGAGACCTCGAGCTGTCGGCAGGAGGGGCAAAAATAGGGGCCTCCAGTCTGACGGGCCAACTTCCGGGGGGCGAAGGGGGACATTCGACACTGGAGCTATCCGGGGGAAGCGGAAATTTCGACAACTTCGATTTTAAGGGTAAGAAAATTGTT
Organism: uncultured Thermotogae bacterium; assembly: GCA_964506635.1. Classification (GTDB taxonomy): domain Bacteria; phylum Bipolaricaulota; class Bipolaricaulia; order M55B111; family M55B111; genus JAGXLP01. The sequence goes on along the minus strand of CAZDMI010000123.1, from coordinate 1,414 downwards.
CTTGAACTGACTGGAGACGGGCTATCCCGGATAACTCTCAAGAAAGACGCAACCCTGTCTCCTGATGAACGAACTACCCTCAGGGCGAGAGAAATTAATTTAACCAGAGCCGATAAAGGCTGGGGGCTTCTCGCCCGGGGCTCGGCCCGTTACTCCGGTCGGGATACTAACCTGAGGGGAGAAAAGTTGACCGGGAGAATCGAGTCCGGCGAGGGGAAGGAGGCTCGGCTGGGAGAGATCACCCTGGAAAACTTTTCTGGAGAGACAATACCGGCTAATCAGAACGGCGATTCCGGGGGCTTTAGCTTCACCGGGGAAAGAGGAGACTTTATGTTGGAGGGACCGGAGGACTTGAGGGAATTCAGGTTAACTCGAGGGAGTTTCACCAGCTGCAACTTTCGTCGGGGCGAGGAAAATCCGGCTTATGCAATAAAATCGGAACGGCTCAGCCTCTTTCCGGGCGATTTTCTGGTCGCAGAGTCCTCGGAAATCGAAACCTTCGGCCTGCCGGTCTGGAGATCTCCGATCTACTTTATTCCACTTGGCGATCTCGAACTCCCAACTCGGTCATATTTTCCCCGCGTTGGCTTTTCCAGAAGCCAGGGATTGACGTTTGAAGGGGCCGTGCCGGTCTACTTAAACAGGAGAAACTTTGGTAACGCCTTCGCGGATTATTCGACCGGGCAAAAGTCTATAGGGCTTGGTCTCGACTACTTCTCCGGCGGGAAGAACTTCACCGGGGTGGCAAAACTTTACGGGAAAATCAGGTCCGGAGAATCGAACTACCTGAAGCTGGAAGGGGAACTCGACGGCGAGCCGGAGAGCTGGCCGGATTTAAGCGGCGCACTGGACTTTCGCAGGGGGGCGCTGCAGGGAGAAGATTACGATCGGAACGAGTGGAGATTAAACTTAACCGGGATAGACGATCTTCCCGGCTGGTCCGGTACTATCGCTCGAAGTGAAGTCAGTACTTCAAACAATAACTCCTCCGATACAACCAAGCGAGCAATCACCAGGTTGCCGGAGATCGCATACGAAAAAAAAGAGGTATTTCAGGGCTTGCCGGGCCAACACAATTTTTCGGGAACATTCGGATACTACAGGGAAAAGGAAACCAGCTGGCCGGACGACCGAACCGGGGCGAGGTTATATCTCAAAGCGGATTTCTCGATCGGGGGAAGCCCGCTAAATTGGCTGGACCTCTCCCTCACGGGGGCCGGCAGGTTCGACGGGTACTCTTTTGGAGGGGTGAATGGACTTAAAACTCGAACTGCACTCGGCTTAACGCCGAAGCTGGAACTAAAAGGTCCGGGTAATTTGGAAATACGGTTCGACCACCGAACGAAGCTGGGAAACTCCCCCTTCGTCTTCGACAGCTTAAAAAGCGTCGACAAACTCAGTTTGGTTTACGACG
>CAZDMI010000122.1:0-3988 GCA_964506635.1 uncultured Thermotogae bacterium | reverse complement strand
TTTACTTACCCAGCCGGATTTCGACCCGGCTGTTACCGTCCTCTACGTCCACCAGTTTGCCGTCGAAAGTTCCTTTATCGATTTCTTCAATTACTTTTCCTAGATCGATACCTTTTTCCGTAAGTTTTCGTCGAGCTTTTTCAGGAACGATTTTCTTCAAAAACTTGGCCAGCCCTACGGGGAAAGTAATATTGACTTCCTCCTTTCCGTCCTCTACGACAAGGATCTTCAAGAAGCTGGCGTCACCCGATGTTTCTACCACGTCACCCCCACCTTCATCTTCTTCGTTGCTGGCCCTTAATGAGTCCAGTAATTCTTCCGCCTCCTCCGCGTCGATCGTTCCTTCTTCTAGCATCCGCAGCACTTTATTTCTCTCTTCGCTCATTACAATTACCTCCTTAAAGTTCCTGTAATTTTTCTTTGGCTTCTTCGAATTCTATTTCGCCCTCTTCCAGGGACGACAGTACTTCGTTTCGTTTCTCCACTGTCTCCCCGTCCGGACTTTCCTCCGGCCTGTAACCCAGGGATTCTATTACCTCGTCCAGCTTCTTCCGGACCGTCGGGTAGGAAATGCCTAATTCTTCTTCGACTTCCTTGATATTACCCCTCAACCTGATAAATACTTCGACGAATTCCAGCTGGTCCTGGCTGAGCTGTGAGAACTTGCCGAGTTCGAAATTACCGCTCAGCTTTGTACGACAGCTGGGACATTCGAGTTCAGTAACATTCATTTGATCGCCACAAACCGGACACTTACCTATGACTTTTTCCGCCATGCTTAATCACGCCCCTGATTTAACTTATGCGGTATTATATAGCTAAAATTTAAAAATTTCAAGTAAAAGTTTAATTATTCTTATTAAGAGATTAAATATCTTGATAACCTCGATGAACATATGTCATGTTACCCCCACCAAAGAGGTTTAAACTCAATTGTATTTTCATTGTCAGGCCGATTAACCTATCATAAAATCAAACAAATAAATTAAATTTATGCTAGAGTACATCGGATTGATTCATGCTATTACCGGCCGGGGATCGGCAGCTTGATGCAGGTAAACTGAAGGAGGCAACTATGGAAGCTAGCTTCCTCAAAAAGCTGGATGAGGGGGCTGGACTAGGAGACCTTCACGTGCGAGTTGCATGGGCCTATTACAAGGAAGGTCTAACGCAGAAGGAAATTTCCGACCGTTACGGGATAAACAGGACGAAGGTCTATAGGTTGATTCAGGAGGCACGCGAAAAGGAGATAGTAAATATTGATATCTCTCACCCGGATGCCAACCTTCTTTCCCTGGAAAGCGAACTAGCCGAACTCTACGGTCTGGACGACGCCATGGTTGTTCCCTATACCTCGGATGATGAAATCATTAAGACCATGCTGGGTAAAGCTGGGGCGTTTTACCTGCGTAACAAAGGACAGGGGTTTTCCTCTCTCGGGGTAGGTATTGGGGATACGTTACAGGCCGTTGCCGATAACTTTCAACCGAAGGAAGAGCAAAAGGAAAGGGGTGCCAAAGTTGTTTCCCTTCACGGAAATCTCGCGGGAAATATTGCGACTACTCCGTATTCAATTGGCAATAAGATAGCTGATAAGTTGAACGCTGACTTTTATACTATCTGGGCGCCGGCTGTAGCCGAAAGCGAGGAGGCTGCGGAACACTTCAAGTCGGAGCCCTGGGTGGAGAAAGTGCTCAATATGGCTGAGCAAGTGGATAAAATGCTTTGCGGCATAGGGACTATGAAAACCTCTCCTCCTTACTATAAAGAGCTAGATTTGCTATCTCAGGAGGAGTTGGATTACCTGGAGAGGAAAGGAGCCGTGGCGGATTTCCTCGGCCAGTTTATAGACGAAAACGGCGAGTTGCTGGAGAGTTCTACCAGAGACCGCATGGTTGCTATACCGTTGGAGAAGCTCCAGGGCAGAACCGGAACGATCGGGATTGCAGGAGGGGAGGAAAAGTTCGAAGGTATACTGGCAACTCTGAAAGGGGGGTATTTTAGAACTCTTATAACCGACGAATTGGTTGCGAGAAAATTGATCGACGAGAAGAAGTAAAGGTCTTACGTTTTTATGTAATTGCAAAATTTTGGCGCAAGATATTTCAACATAACTCATATAACAAAAGGAGGAATTGAGCGAAGATGAAGAATAATGGGCAAGTTTTAATCGGATTGATGGTCGGCGTAATTCTGCTGGGGCTAATGGGAGTTTCTCCTGCCGCTCAAGCGGAGAACTCGTTCGACGTGGCTTTCCTTGGTGACGTATTCGGCACTGGTGGCTTCTGGGACGTTGCCAGAGGAGGTATCGAACGAGCCGAAAAGCAGCTCGGGGTCAACACCAAAGTAGTTGAGATGGGTACGGAGCCCTCGAAATGGAAGCCGGCAATTCGGTCCATGGCTGCCACTGGCCGGTACGAACTAATCATTACCGGAGCCCCGACGAAGGCCGAACCGCTGAAAGAGATTGCCCCGCAGTTTCCCGATCAGAAGTTCCTCCTCGTTGACGGGAAGTTGGCGGGCGTGAAAAACGTATATTCCACCACTTACGCCCAGAACGAGGGGAGCTTCCTTGGAGGGGTCCTGGCGGGACTGGTTACTAACGGTGATTACGAAAAGTTGCCGGACGCGAACGAGGAGAACGTAGTTGGTTTCGTCGGACTGCTGGATCACCCGATCATCAACGACTTCCTCAAGGGCTACAGGCAGGGAGTCCACTACGTCGCCCCGGAAGCGGAGGTCCTCGTTTCCTACGTTGGTAGCCTGAATAACCCGCCGAAGGCGAAAGAGCTGGCAAAAGTACAGTACGGTAAAGGGGCCGATATAATATTCACTCCGGCATCCGCAAACAACATTGGAGTGATAGAAGCTGCAAAGGCCGAAGGCGGCTACGTGGTTGGGAGCGACGCAAACCAGAACCCGCTGGCCCCGGGGGTCGTTCTTACCAGCGTCTATAAGAAAGTTGGAAATACTGTTTTTGAAACTATAAAGAAAGCTCTTACCGGATTTGATAATATAGACTTTGGTACCACCAGAAGGCTTGACTACCCGAAAGGTGCCGGGCTCGCCAAGGACAAATACTACGCCAAATACGTTCCGGACGGGATAAAACTCAGGGTAGCGGAGATCGCCCGGAAGCTGAAAGAGGGAGAAATAGACGTGGCTTCAACTATCACGGATAGTTAAATTTACCGGTACCTGGGCGACCGATATTCAGCCGGTGAGAGTCGTATTAAATAATTTTTTAGAGGAACGAGTATGTCGGACACCGAAGAATACTACCTGGAGATGGAAGGGGTCTCCAAGACCTATCCTAACGGGGTCAGGGCCAACAGAGACGTAGACTTTTACGTTAAACAAGGAGAAATACACGGATTAGTCGGAGAGAACGGTGCGGGTAAAACCACGCTGATGAAGGTCCTCTACGGTCTGGAGGATATGGACGGAGGCACTATTATCCTGGACGGTGAAAGAAAGTCCTTCCATTCTCCGGAGGACGCAATCCGGTCCGGAATCGGGATGGTTCATCAGCACTTCAGGCTTGCCTCCGGTTTTTCCGTGGCGGAAAACGTTGTACTGGGGCAGGAACCGGGCAAGGGGCCACGTTTTGACTTAGATCGTGCCGTCAAAGAGACCGCCGAGCTGGTCGAAGATCTTCGATTTGATCTCGACGTGACCAGGAAAGTGGCCGACCTCTCAGTTGGGAAAAGGCAGTACGCCGAGATCCTCAGGTTGATCTATCAGGGAGCCGATACGCTCGTTCTCGACGAACCCACTGCGGTGCTAACACCTCAGGAGACGGAAGATCTTTTGAAGTCGCTGAGGGAACTCGTGGATTCTGGCCACACTCTGATCTTTATTACGCACAAAATCGAGAAGGCGCTGGCGGTTTCGGACGTCCTATCGGTCATGCGGGACGGCGAAATCGTCGGGGAAAGGGTTGATACGAAGGTCAGTCAGGAGGAAATTTCCCGGCTGATGGTTGGCA
>CAZDMI010000121.1:0-4047 GCA_964506635.1 uncultured Thermotogae bacterium | reverse complement strand
AGGACGGGCTCCCACGCCCGTCCGAAAGTCCCCCCTTCTGACCTACCGCTCGAGCATGGGAGCTCGAGCTGCTGAGGAGAAGGCATATTTCAGTTCGCTTCGATCAGATTAAAAGAGACCTCAAGTGTGAAAGAAATAATCTTAACCTACTCACTCGAATTCTTTTTGGCAGCACCAACCCCGTTCCTTATTTCTGGTGTTGACAGCTGGATCACTTGAACTCCTGTTAGCCGTAAAGCTAACTACTGAAACAACTCCAAAAAATCCAACCCCTATCCACAACCAGACATAACCCATGGATAATCCCTCCCCTCAGGAATCCTAAAATATATATCCAATGAGGCTATAAAAATTTAACCGATGAAATCGACAGCTAGAGTACGAGTCATTAACCACCTACAATTAATCAACGTATTTTGAACCTCTTCCTTTTGTTGACGAAAGAAATCTAAAAAGCCCATGATATCTTTCACCATCGCATAGAAACTATAGCTCGTTCGGTGATAGTGGCCAAATTATACTCTTACTTGATGTTTATTTCCTGAAGGTGGAAATGCAAACCCCACTATTGAAAACGTGGTAAAAAGTTGGACAGAAAGTTGGCTACAGCAATTAAAATTAAAAAAATAGGAACTCTGACTATAGTTTTAGAGTCAATCAACCGTAGACCAGGATCCGCTATTACGATTCGCGGCCTTCGCCCGTTATAATTTTGGTACTTAAGTACCTGTCTCCACCATTTTTCGGGAGGTGGGATAATGAAAGTTGAATTCAAAGTTGAATCCGGTCATTTAAGACGGGACGGTCCTGTAATCGATGCAGCGATAGAGAAATATACGTCCAACCTCTGGCCATTTGGCAGGAAAGAGAAGGCTCACAAAAAACTGGTAAAAAAGGAAGAGGAAATTATTGAGGAGCACGGCATCGAAAAGAACGAAGAGCTCAACGATACTTTCCTCATTATCAAGGATGTTGAATCCGAAGACGAGGCCCGGGAAGCTATTGAGTCCTTTAAAGAAGACCTGCACGAGCTTTACCTGGAGGAATTCGACCTCGACGTACCGCCTATAGAGCTGTCAACTCGGTCGAAGTACGAGGGCTGAATTCCCGAATAAAGTTTAACCACCGGTTAGATAGAATATTGCCTTTGAGGTGGTCCTTTTGAAACCAGCTGAGTCGTTTACTGGCGAAGAATTTGACCTTGTGGTAATTGGCGGCGGGATCACGGGAGCAGGAGTGGCCCGGGATGCTGCAATCAGGGGAATGGACGTGGCCTTGCTGGAAAAGGAAGATTTTTCCTACGGGACAAGCAGCAGGTCGACGAAGCTGGTTCATGGCGGGCTGAGGTACCTGGAAAATTACGACTTCGTCCTGGTACGAGAAGCGCTCAGGGAAAGAAAAATCCTGCTGGAAATTGCTTCTCACCTGGTTTACCCCTCCAAATTCTTTTTTCCGGTTTACGATGAATCTCGGGTCTTTCCACTTCAGCTACGTGCCGGACTTTTCTTTTACGATCTGCTGGCCGGAAATAAAGGTATTGGAAGTCATGACTTCATTAACCCGGAAGAAACAAGAGCCGAGTTCCCCGGATTAAAAAAAGAGGGATTAAAAGCGACGGGGGTCTACTACGACTGTCAGATGGACGATGCTCGACTGGTAATAAGTAACGTCCTGGATGCCAGAGCACGAGGCGCGAGCGTTGCGAATTACGCGGAAGTTACCGGAGTGAATAGTGCTAGTGGCGGGGACGGATGGGAGTTGGGGGTTCGGGATAAGCTTAACGATGATGAGTTTACAGTCAAAACGGATCAGATAGTAAATGCAACCGGCCCCTGGTCCGACGACATCGCGGGGGAGTGGAGGGGTGAAGGTGATCGATTCCTCAGACCGACTAAGGGAGCCCATATAGCATTACCGGCCCTGGATACTGATGTCTCTGGCTTCTTCCCCTCGATCCACGACGATCGGCTTTTCTTCGTCATTCCCTGGGAAAACAGGACGCTCGTCGGGACGACCGACACCGACTTTTCCGGTTCGCCGGACGAACTCTCGGTCGACGAGAGCGACAGAGAGTACCTGCTTTCCAACGTAAATCACTACCTGGAAGGGATCGGATTTACGGAAGCTGATATATCCTCTGAGTTTGCCGGACTTCGACCGCTTTACTCAACCAGCAGGGGCGAAGTCGGGGAATCCGAAGTCTCGCGCGATCACGAAATCCTGGTAGAACAGGACTCGATATACACGATAATAGGCGGAAAGTACACTACCTACAGGGCAATGGCGGAAGAGACGCTGGATTTAATGGGAGTAGAGAAGAAGAGGTCGACGGCCGAAGTAAAACTCCCCGGAGCCTGGAATGATGGAGAAAGGCAAAGGTTGAAATCAGAACTACTCTCCGAGTATCCACTTGCGGAAGCTCAAGTAGAGAGGTTGCTGGATAGATACGGGTCGAAAGCCATTCCAATGCTAGAAAGAACCAGCGATTTACCGGGATACGCCGAATCGTTGGGAGATGAAGAAACCCCGATAAAGGCTCAGGTATATTACTCGGTTACGAACGAGCTGGCCCGAAAGCCAGAAGACGTAGTCAGGCGTAGAACCAATTTATTTATACGAAATGAAAGTAATAAGGAAGCCGTTGGGGAGATAATGGAAGAGATGGATAGCGGAAATATAGAAGTTGAAAGAGGTTAATTCGTAAGAGCGTTTTTCTGGCTGCGAAAAATAAACTCGGGCCAGTTCCCTGGCCCGAGTTTCATTATTTTTTTGATTAAACTTTTCCGTCAGTTGAAGTTAAATAACCTTCCTGAAATAATTACAGCTCTTCCAGGATGGCTTCCACGTCGTCTTCGACGGATCCGATTGGCTTGAGGTTGAATTTATCAACCAGCACGTCCAGCACGTTTTCCGAGACAAAGGCTGGAAGTGTCGGTCCGAGCCGGATACCTTCTATACCCTGGCTCAATAACGCCAGAAGAACGGTGACCGCCTTCTGTTCGTACCAGGCGATGTCGTAGGAAATCGGAAGATCGTTTATGTCGTCGACGCCTGTAGCTTCAGCGAGCTCCTTTGCGATTTTGATTAAAGAATAGGAATCATTACATTGACCGGCGTCCAGGATCCGCGGTATTCCGTTTATCGTACCGAGGTCCAGCTTGTTGTAGCGGAATTTAGCGCATCCAGCGGTCAATATAATCGTGTCATCAGGGAGTTCCTGTGCGACTTCTTTGTAGTAATCCCTATCTGCATGCCTACCGTCACAGCCGGCCATGACGACGAAACCCCTTATATCGCCGGACTGGATGCTTTCTATGATATCGTCTGCTCTGCTCAATACTGCGTCGTGGGCAAAGCCTCCAGGGATCGTTCCTGATTCCAGCTCATGAGGCGGTGCCGTGTCCTTTGCGTGGTCAATGATCTCCCAGAAGTCCTTCTGCCCGCCGTTCTCTCTCTCATCAATGTGCGTCAGTCCCGGGAAGCTTACGACTCCGGTCGTATATACCCTGTCCGAGTAAGAATCCTCTGGCGGGACCAGGCAATTGGTCGTCATTAATACCGGCCCGTTGAACTTCTCGAACTCCTCGTTCTGCTTCCACCAGGAGTTACCGTAATTGCCGACAAAGTGGTCGTATTTCTTGAAGGCCGGATAGGCATTGGCCGGCAGCATTTCTCCGTGAGTGTAGACGTCCACTCCCTCTCCCTTCGTCTGTTCCAGAAGCTCTTCCATATCCTTCAGATCGTGGCCGCTAATTAGAATCCCCGGATTGTCTCTAACGCCGATATTAACCTCCGTTGGCTCCGGATCACCGTAAGCTCCCGTATTGGCTTTATCCAGAGTTTCCATTGTCTCGACGGCGATATTTCCGGCCTCTACGACCATGCTAAGTAGCTCGTCGACCCCCAGGCTGTCGTCCAGCGTCGCGGCTAAACCTTTCTGGATGAAGTCGAAAATCTCTTCCTCTTTTTCATCCAGCACGTAGGCGTGATCGGCATAAGCCGCTATCCCCTTTATCCCGTAAGTGAGGAGTTCCCTCAGGGATCGAA
>CAZDMI010000120.1:0-4060 GCA_964506635.1 uncultured Thermotogae bacterium | reverse complement strand
CCCTCCCTGTCTGCCAGGATTTGACTGCCCCTGATCACTTCCCAAAAGGGAGAGCTTTAAAGCCCCCTTAGAGTGAACTTCGGGTCCAGCCAGTAGTGCTAGTTCCAACTATTCCTTCATCCAGCTTTGAAATTTCCTTGTTCAACTATACTTCGATGAAGCTATCAAGCTGTAAATCTATACCTAATACTGCAACTCCGCAGACAATTTATCATAACTCCTTTTTATCCGATATTCAACTGTAAACCCTTCCCGGGTTTCATTTTCTCACGATTGATCGTTTCGTCCGAGCATTTAATCCACGCTGGCCTTATCACGCCCCGGATCGGAACTTGATTAGCCTTTTAATCTGGTTTTTTTCCTCATCTAATATATCTTCGATTATTTCTCTATCGTATTCCGAAGCCGCACGATCTAGAATTTCATAAAAGTAAAGCATGGTATCCTTTTCCAGCGATATTGCTACGGAAATCAACTGTCCTCGGCTTTTCGCCTCCCTTGCGGCCTGGATGTTTTCGTTCGCAGGGGTAAAAACTTTTGAATCGCCCAGAACTTCCAGGTAGCTATCCTCCAGCTTTCCGTAGAGCTGTTTGTTTAGGTCGTAGCCCTCGCCATCACTTTCCTCTCCGAGCATCTTTTTAAACCTGTTTCCGTGTTCCTTCTTCTCATTTGCCAGTTCCTCAAAGAGTTCGGACAGTTCTTCGTTTTCGGCCTCTTCGACCATTCCCTGGTAGAATTCCCGGCCGTTCTCTTCGATAAAAGCCGCAAGCTTTAAAGTTTCTTCCGCCGAAAATGGAACGTGTGTCATTTTATCACCCTCTTAAAAAATATATCAAAAAGTATTTGAACAAAGGATCGATGGTTACACCGATTCCTTAATTAGCCACCACCTGTCTGGCGATTTTTCCACCAAGCTCAGCGTTGTTCTTAACCAGAGCTATATTCGCTTCCAGGCTATCGCCGCCCGATTTCTCAACTATTCGGTCGAGCAAAAACGGCGTCAACCTCTTTCCCGAAACCTTTTTTTGCTCAGCTTCTTCTACCACTTCATCGATGATTTCACTCATTACTTCGCTGGTAATTTCGTCTTTCCGGGGAACCGGGTTCGCAATCAATGCACCCCCATCGAGCCCCATATCCCATCTGGAGAGGAGAACTTTCCCGATTTCTTCCGGGCTGTCGACACGGTAATCTACCTGGAAACCGCTTTCCCTGGAATAGAAGGCAGGGAATTCGTCCGTACCGTACCCGAGAACCGGAACTCCGTAAGTCTCAAGCTTTTCAAGTGTAGCGCCGATATTGAGAATTGATTTAACCCCGGCCGAGACGACGGCGACGTTGGAGAGACTTACCTGTCTTATATCGGCGGAAACGTCAAACACCTGTCCTTCTCCGCGATGCACTCCGCCAACTCCGCCAGTAACGAACACCTTTATTCCTGCTTTCTCTGCCACTATAGTGGTACCTGCCACGGTAGTTGCACCGTGCTGGCCTCGAGCAAGGACTACCGGGAAATCCCTCCGGCTCACTTTCACTACTTCTTCCGCTTCCGCCAGCTGACCTATTTCCTCTTCGGAAAGCCCTACTTTTATTTCTCCATTGAGGACCCCGATAGTAGCAGGTACAGCCCCAGCTGACCGAACTATTTCTTCCACCTTTAACGCCGTTTCGACGTTTTCCGGGTAAGGCATCCCGTGGGCAATTATAGTGGACTCCAGCGCTACGACGGGTCTATCTTCGTCTATTGCATCCCTAACCTCTTCTTTAAATTGAAAACTTTCCAAGTACTACCTCCTCATTCTTCAAGTGCGGATTTCAGGTCCAGCCTGACTGTTCTCCGAGTCTTCGTTGCTTCCGCAGCTGCCTGTAGTCCATACCGCAAAGCCTCTTCCATCTCTCCACCTTTTAGTAGCGAAGAGAGCATTGCAGCGGTAAGAGTATCCCCTGTGCCCGTAGTTCCGATGATCTCTTCACCTGAAACCAGCTGCGGCGCAAAAGTACGAAAACCACCAGGAGCAACAAGTGCGAGTCCCTCGCTTCCGACGGTAAGAACAACGGACAGCTCAAGGCTTTTCTCCTTCAGTTGGTTCATGACCTTACCTGCCAGTTCATCAAGAGAGTATTTAATATCCTCGTTTAGCGAAAACAGAGAAACCGCTTCTTCCTTATTTGGGGTTATGATGTCGACCCGATCAAGGAACTGGCTGATTTTCCTAGCTTTTTCCACGGATACCGGGTCCACCACCACTCGCCCGGAATCGTTACTTTCCGTTATGGACAAAAGTCGGGCAATGGCTTCCCGCCCGGGGTTGGCATCTAGAGCTATAAAGTCAGCTCTCTTGATGTCTTTACGGTGCTTATCCAGGTAATCGGGAGTGATCTCGTCGGTTACCTGCATATCCGATACCGCACCAACCATCTCCCCGCTTTCGTCGTGAAGAACTACGTAACGGCCAGTTTCGTACTTCCGGGATCGGATCAGACGAGAAAGGTCCAGGCCTTCTTTTTTCGTCTCTTTGATTAGTTCGTCGCCGTAGTGGTCCTCTCCGACAGCTGAAAGCAGGGCCGTTTTTGCACCGAGTATTCCGAGATTTTCCGCAATATTCCGTGCGACACCCCCGAGCCTATCAGTTACTTTGCCGGGATTCGAAGTCCGGGAGATGTAATCACAATCGGAATAGCCCTTTACGTCTATGTTGCTTCCGCCGACCACGATAACTTCCGGATTAAAACTTTTCATCTTCTGTTCAGTCCAGTATAGGCATCCATTTCACTTTCAAAGGCAAGACCACTTAAAATCCACCGAACTCCAGTAAAAGCATTACAACTATCAAAACCACACCCACAATTACCATAACCAGGCCCTTACTCAATCCCAATAACCCCGGAAAAGTCACCTCTCCGCGGTCGTCTTTGGCAATGAAATCGCTTAAAAGGGGATAGAAACTGGCAAAAGTTCCAGCACCTATAATCATACCCAGGGCTCCAATTAGAGCATGCAAGGATCCCGTCCCCACTGCACCCGCCAACGTACCGGGACAATAACCGAGCAGAGCAAAGCCCACACCAAAAATCAGACCACCCGTTATTATGGACTTCGGCCGGAAGGGTTTGATACTCGAATCGGCGACGTTATTTTCCACGAGCAGGTAGACCCCCGGCATGCCCACTACTATAGCTGAAAATATTATCTTCAGCACGGTAAAATCCCTGAGCAAAAGCTGGTTTACCAGCACCTCGTAGTCCGTCGCTCCCCCTTTTTGCAATAGGAAGCCAAAAAGCAGCCCAACCACCAGAGCCGTGATAAGTCGGAATTTTTTCTGGCTCCTTAACTTTTCCAGCATTTAAATCCCTCCTATTAAGATGTACAGGACGAACGCGGTCAGGGATCCACCAAAAAAGAAGCTAATAAGAGCAAGCCAGCTACTGACGGCAAGCTGTAAAGTGCCGCTGATACCGTGCCCGCTGGTGCAACCTCCGGCAAACCTAGCCCCGAAACCCAACAGAAACCCGCCGAATAATGCAGTCAGGCTTCTGAATACTTGAGTCGTCCCGAATGCCTCTTTCCACAAGCCGGGGACTAATTCCAATTCGAGGTTTCCCGAAAAAGCAGAAGAGACCAGGGCACCGATAATTACTCCGCCAAGCAGAACAACCTCCCAGCCAAGTTCGGGAAGGTACTTGCTGTAATACTGGTTCGTCTTTACCTTTTGCCCGTTAATTAACTTCTCCCCGAAACCACTGGCTCTAACGTATGCCGTAGAACAGCCGATAGGCCGATTAGAAAGTAAAAAACTAAACCAAATTAAAATACCTATTCCCGCCCCAACTATATATGGAGACCAACGTGTTAAAGTAATAAACTCCATCTAACCACTCCCTTATTTAACCGGCTTCACCGAGAACCTAAAAATAATTATAGGCTCTGAGCCACTTTAAAGAAATAAATATTATAAACTTTTTGACAAAATGGTATTACCTGGAATCAGGTGAACTAACTGGTCTTGACTGGTTATAGTATTATGAACGAAAAAAATACAGGTTGGTAGTTTCGAATCGG
>CAZDMI010000119.1:0-4085 GCA_964506635.1 uncultured Thermotogae bacterium | reverse complement strand
CAGATGAAGGATAGGAGGTGGAGGGCCGCCAGGATTATCGCGGACATCAAGTTAAGTACCGGCCAGTTTTCCTATCGTGAAGGTGTCGAGTACATGGCAGATACAGTTGATATGGCTGAGGAATCCGCGGAGGCCGAGGTCAAACGTTACACCCAGAATCCTTCATACCAGTTAAGTTACCTGCTTGGCAAGCATAAAATAGATCTCTTGAAAGAAGACGTAAAGGAGAAGATGGGTGGAGATTACAGGGATAGATTCTTCCATGATAAATTGATCTACGGCGGGTCGATGCCCATCAAATTCCATCGTGACAGGTTTAACAGGATCATTAACAAAAAAGACAATGGAAGAAGTTGGTCCGGACGCCGTACCTGATTTAAGGCGGATCACCCTGGAGGCTTTGAAGGAAATTCCAGAGGGCAAAGTCACGTCCTATAAGGACCTGGCAGAAGCCCTTGGGGATAGCGCTGCCGCCAGAGCCGTGGGGACAATTATGTCAGAAAACCGTCAACCGGAGGAGTATCCATGCTGGCGAGTGGTCCATGCGGACGGAAAGGTTGGCAAGTACAGCGGGGGTTCGGGGGCTGAAGAAAAAATTAGAAAGATTCGTGGCGACGGTATTCCTGTCAGTGACGGCAAAATAGAGAACTTCGCAAAATACAGGTTCCGTGACTTTGATTTAGCACCCCCTCTACCGAAATTGAGAAAAATACAGGAAGAGATTCCGGAAAGAGTCAGAGTAACCAAAAGACCCCGGGTCGATTCGGTAGCCGGGGTCGACGTTTCCTACGGCAAGCAGGGTGTCGTCGCAAGTTACGTGGAGTTTGAAGAAAACAAAACCGTAAAAAGAGAGTATATTAGAAGAAAAGAAGTTAAGTTCCCTTATATACCAGGTTATTTGGCCTTTAGGGAGTTACCGCCGCTGTATGAATTGCTCCGGCAGATAAAGGAAAATGACAAACTTGCGGACGTCGTATTCGTGGATGGGAACGGTTTACTTCATCCGAGGAAGGCCGGCCTGGCCAGTCACCTGGGGGTAGTTCTAGATAAACCTACTGTAGGGGTTGCAAAAAACCTTTTGTGTGGGGCGGTAGAACTTTCGGGACTGGAAACGGGTGAGAGAAGAGAGGTAACAGAAGAGGGAGAAAAACTGGGCCTTGCCGTTAAAACTTTCGACAGGGCAAACCCGGTATTCGTTTCGGTTGGCAACCTGGTTGGCCTGGAAAAGGCTGCTGGTTTAGTACTCGAATTTTCTAAATATAAGCTTCCGGAGCCGCTGAGGCAAGCTCATAAACTTGCCAAAAGAGAGGCGACGAAATCATCCTCCGCCTAGTTTGGGCAAAATAAGCAACTCGTCCCCTTCGCTAATTTGAGTTTCCAGTCCCGATAGGTGTTCGACTCCTTTTTGATTCAACCTGACTTGAATGAACCTGCGGAGTCGCCTTGAACTCTCGAAAATATCCCCCTTCAATTCAGGGTATAGGTCGATCAACTTTTCAAGAGCGTCAAGTACCAGGGCGTCCTCGGGTAAATTAAGGCTTAAGTCCCCTTCCTCGGCTGTTATTTTACTTTTAAAAGAAAAATAAATTTCTACTTTTATTTCCATCAAGTCATCACCGCCAAACCCCTGAATTGTATTCCAGGCGCCGATACGAATAAATGGGTGTTTTTCCTTACAAAAACGGTGATGAGGGTAAATAATACCCAGGTAGATAAGGTATACTAGTCAAAATAACCCTGAAATAGTTAAACCCCGCCTTGGAGGCGGGGTTTAACTAATATTTTAGCTTCAAATAAACTAACAGTAGTAACTAGTCTGTACCTCTCTGTGTCACTTTGGTTTTAAACCAGGTTTCTTCGAGGAGAAATCTGGTAACGAAGAGTGCACAGAAGAGACTACCGACTATTCCTATTGTGAGTGTTATGGCAAACCCCCTAACCGGTCCTGTCCCGAAGTACATAAGGATCAGTGCGGTTGCCAAAGTAGTCAGATTGGCGTCTAATACGGTGGAGAGGGATTTCTGAAACCCGTCTCTAACTGATGCAACTCCGGTTTTTCCGTTAGCAAGTTCTTCCCGGATCCTTTCGAATATGATGATATTTGCGTCAACGGATATACCGATCGTCAAAATTACACCGGCGATTCCTGGCAGCGTAAGAGTAGCGCCAAACAAGGCAAGAGCACCGAACATTATGAGCATGTTGAATACAAGTACCAGGTCAGCTATAACTCCGAGCCAGCGGTAACGGAACGGCATGAATAACAGTACAAGGACGAAACCAACGAGTATCGTCGTGACACCAGCCTGAATTGCGTCCTCGCCAAGCGACGGACCGACTGTTTTCTGTTGAATCGTATTGACCTCTACCGGCAAGGCACCTGCTCTTAACACCACTGCGAGACGTTTTGCTTCATCAGCCGTGAAGTCACCCTCTATCGTGGCCTGTCCAATGGAATTCGTGTTTTGGGCCGAATCCCATATCCCCTGGCTGATGACGGGGGCGGATTGGACGACTTTGTCGAGAACAATTGCCAGCTGGTCTTTATTCGGTTCCAGATTGGTAATTACGTTCGCAAACTTTTTGGCTCCCTCGTTATTGAAGGAGAGCGAAACAAAAATCGGGTTCTCGGCACTCTGGGAGGTTCTGACGCTGGCGTCTTCTAAGACCTTACCTGTCATTAATGGTTCCTTTTGAACCATGTAAGGACGCCTTTCGCCGTTTTCCTGCTCCCTGCCGTAAATCACTTCCTGAGAAAGGTTGTTGGGTGATAAACTAGTCCCTGGAGAGCCAGTTTTAACTACCTTCATGAATTCCAGCAGAGCTGTTCTACCTATCAATCTCCTCGCTACCTCTGGATCGGTAGTTCCCGGCAACTCCACTTCAACTCTCTTGTCGCCAAGCGGTCTGATGGTTGGTTCCGTTAGCCCGTATTGGTTTACTCGGTTATTGAGTATGGTAACTATCCTTTCTATCGTCTTGTCCCTTTTGTCCGGACTCATATCGTCTATCCCTTCGGCCTCCAGAACTATTCTAGTTCCACCTTTTAGATCCAGACCGAGGTTAACCACGTCACCGATCGGGTAAAACGGGTAAAGAAAGTAAATAGCCAGGCCAAAGACCAGTAAAATAATTCCTGCCTTTAGAAGAGTATTCTCGGCTATGTCACCAAAGTTCATGATTTATCTTCCTCTTCTTCGTCTTCTAAATCGTCCTCGTCCGATTTTGTTTCAACAATACTATCCTGCTGAATTTTTAGGATCGTTCCGTCCTCTACTTCGATTAGCAAATCGTCTTCCATGACTTTCGTGACTGATCCGTGGATGCCTCCCGCTGTAACGATTTCGTCCCCATTCTCGAGATTGCTAACAAGATCCTCGTGTTCCTGTTGCTTTTTCCGCTGGGGACGAATGAGTAAAAAGTAAAATATCCCCCCAAAAACCGCTAACAATATTATTAGTGACAGCGCACCACCTTCCATCTTGATTAAGACCTCCTTTCTATAAAGCTTCGATTAATTCTAAACAGACCAATTCCGACCCAGACGATACCGCCAACTGCGAGTCCCAACCTTATGCCAATTAAACCCATTCCCCCAGGTTCCAGACTGTTAATTAATAGGCTCTGGAACAGAAATACAATTACGCCCCAAATGATGCAATATTGAATCATTGATGTCAACTTTACAGCTTCGCCATCGCTTCTCATATTGCTCGTAAGATCGTACCCCAGGGTGGTTAAGACTAGTATTGTCCACAAACCATAAATTAATAAGCCCGAAGAGCCGTCGAGTGTAAAAGCAAAAAGGATTAAGTAATGTCCCGGTATGAAACCGATCATGGAGTCAGCGGGCTGGTCGAAATGGGATTTCCTGTACCAGATAAGGTAGCCAAAAGAAAATAATGAAGTGGGCAAAACGAAAGCCGCTGGTATGAAGGAGAAGCCGGAGACGGCAACCATTAAAATGCCAATTATCAAAATTAATACTGAAGTTCCTTCCTCCGAGTAAAGTTGCATGGCCCTCCAGGTTCAATTATTTCATTGAAAAGTAAATTTAACTATTCTGAATCAGCAAAGTAATAATA
>CAZDMI010000118.1:0-4088 GCA_964506635.1 uncultured Thermotogae bacterium | reverse complement strand
GTGATTTTATCCTCCGCAAACGTTGACGGTGATTTGGTTTAGTAAGGAGTTTGCCTTGCGAATGATTTTTCGTCCAATATACTTTTCTTGGATAGGGAGTCGAAGTATAAGTCGAATCATACTGAAAAATTATTTGTAGAAGTTAATTTATTTTTCATAAGCTTGCCTAGAGGAGGTAAAAAATGACGGTTAGCGAAGACTCGCTGGAATTCGCGATTAATCTCGAGCAGGAAGGACACGACTACTACGTCGACAATGCTAAAGAGACGGATAACCCTTTTGTAGAATCGGTCCTCGAGAAGCTTGCCGAGAGGGAACTAGAACATATCCAGGCAATCAATAATATTGCGGAAGGAAAGTCGGTCGACGACGTCTCCTTCATTAACCTGGATATAGAAGAGGAGACAAAAGAAATTTTTGACGAGTTCTCCGAAAGTGAAAAGGAAGGCTGGAAGGAAGAGAAGGCCAACGTTTACGATCACGCCATAGAATTGGAGACCAAGCTTGCAAAGCTCTATAAGGAAATGGCCGAAGAAACCGAGGACGAGGAAGAGAAGGAGTTCTTCCAGGCACTGACAAAGGAAGAGGACAAGCACTACGAGACTCTTTCCAACGTATTTTACTACCTAACCGACCATGAACGCTGGATGGCGGAGAGCGAAGGTGAAGTCTGGGGCTGGATGAATACGTAATTTGACTTGGGGTTCTTAATTTAAAATTAGCCCTGGTATCCGTAATTACGAATGACTACCTCGCCCCCGGCGGGGTAGTTTCTTTTTGAGTGAGGAGTCTAAATTCCGATACTATGCTAAAAGAAATGAACGATCAGGTGACCGTCGCCTTTCAGGGTGAACCAGGCGCTTATAGTGAAGCTGCGTTACGCAAGTACTACGAGAGGTCTGGAACTGAACCTGCAGCACTGGCCCGGGACTCTCTGGAAGGGGTGGTGAATGCTGTTGAAACTGGTTCCGCCGACGCTGGGATAGTTCCCGTGGAAAACTCCCTCGGGGGATACGTCGATAGTTCTTACAGGTTAATTACCCGGGGTGACGTATCCGTCACGGGGGAAGTATATCTCCACGTCAGACACTCTCTTCTGGGAATCGAGGATGCCGAGCTTTCGGATATCGAAACCGTCTATTCTCATCCCCAGGCGTTAAAGCAGTCCCGGGATTACCTGTCGGACCTGGGAGTTGAGACCCACGCCACTTACGACACTGCCGGTTCCGCAAAAATGGTCAGAGAGAGAGGTCAGCAAGAAGTAGCGGCGGTTGCCAGTCAGTTTGCCGGGGAAAAGTACGGTCTCATACCACTGGTTGATAATATCCAGTCGAGTGATAAAAACCGGACGCGTTTTTTGATAATATCCCCCGAGCCACGCGAAAAACGGCCGGGCGACGAAGCTTACAAGACCACGATAAGTTTCGAATTAGGGGATTCTCCCGGGGCACTGTACCACTGCCTGGAGCCGTTTGCCGAAAAGGAAGTAAACCTGACGATGATCCAGTCCAGGCCAACGGACACCGGTCACTGGGAGTACCATTTTGACCTGGAGATGGAGGGGCACAATAAGGAGGAACCACTTAGCTCTGCCCTGCAGGAGCTAAAACAGGTGGTGCCTGAGGTTCACCTTCTCGGATCTTATCCACCAGGCGAAAGGTTCTAGCTCATAGGGCCTCGTTCAACCGCAGTTTCTACGGCAGGGTTATCGGAAATTATCTAAGTTGAAATATTCCATTTTAAAAGCAATATTGGTTTATATTTTCCCGTAAACTGCTTTCACCCCTTGACATTAAACTTACGCTGGAGTAGAATCCTTAAAACTTAGGGTGAAAGAGATGTCGGAAACGTATTGTGAAATCTTTTCGGGCCGGAAGTCCAGGGAAACTATTGATGAGGGATTTAGTGTATCTTCTCTCTCCGTTCATCCCGGTCTGGTATTGGTTTCTCTAATTATCACCCTCGTCGTTATTCTGCCCCTTTAGGGGCATTCACTTCTGTAAAAGAACATTCCATAGCCAAATTCTTAATCAACATTTAAGTTTCTTTTCTATTTTACGTTGGAAAAGCTAACTTCCCAACTGGAGGCGATTACAGTGAAAAATCGTGTAAGAGAAAGTACGACTTTTATGAAAAAAGGATCGTCCGATAATAGCTCGAATTCCGGAACGACCTGCCCGAAGTGTGGCGGGAAAATGGTGGCCTCAGCTCATCAGGTTGTTGCAAAGTACCCGGCTCCAGCGCTCGAAAGGCAGGTTTGTGAAGAAAGTAGCTGCAATTATTCCAGGTTCGTAAAGCTGAATACGGAGACCGGATTGACAAGTACCGGTGTTAGATCAGGGGAACTGAAGTGAGAAGCGACAAGGTAAAAAAGGGAGTGGACAGGGCACCGCATAGATCTTTAATGCGGGCAACCGGTTTGTCCGATAGTGACATAGACAAACCCATCATCGGGATAGCCAATTCATATAACGAGTTCGTGCCGGGTCACGTTCACCTGGACGAGCTGGCCGAATCCGTAAAGGAAGGGGTCAGGCAGGGTGGAGGAACTCCCGTGGAGTTCAATACGATCGCCGTTGACGACGGAATTGCCATGGGGCACGAGGGTATGTTTGCCTCCCTGCCCTCCAGGGAAATAATTGCCGATTCCGTCGAGCTGGAAGGGTTTGCCCATCAGTTTGACGGGCTGGTTCTCATGGCGTCCTGTGACAAAATACTGCCGGGTATGTTGCTCGGCGCGGCCAGGTTGAAGTTACCGACTGTCGTAGTTACGGGCGGTCCGATGGAGTCGGGCTGTTTTCACGGCGATAGCGTCGATCTATCCAGCGTATTTGAGGCCGTACCCAAGGTGAAGGAAGGGGAGATGGACGAAGATGAATTGCTCGAGCTGGAGAAGAATGCATGCCCAGGTGCCGGTTCCTGCGCCGGGATGTTTACGGCGAATACCATGGGGTCAATTACGGAAGCCATGGGATTAAGTCTACCGTTTGCTGCCACCGCTCCTTCGCGATCTACGGAAAGGAGGAATATCGCCAGAGAGAGTGGGAAGCAGGTCGTAAAAAACGTCATGGATGAGCGAACAATGGCCGATATGGTCCGGCCGGAAAACTTCTTCAACGGGTTAAAGATCGGGATGGCGCTCGGCGGGTCGACAAACATGGTGCTTCACATGCTCGCCTTCGCGAAAGAGGCTGGGGTGTCCTTTGACCTGGACGACGTTGGTAGAGTAGGTAATAAGGTGTCGCACCTGGCTGAATTGAGCCCGGCCGGCCCCCACGACGTCGGCGACCTGCACCGAGCCGGAGGAGTCCCCGGAGTAATGAATAAAATGTTTGATGAACTGGAAGAATCGGTTTCAGTTGTGGAAAGCAACTCGCTGAGCGAGAGACTTGTGAGAGAATCCGGCGAAGTAGATGGAGAAATCATAAAGGATCCCGCTAACCCCGCTCACGATGAAGGATCGATAGCCGTTTTGAAGGGAAGCTTGGCTCCGAACGGTGGCATAGTAAAGAGAACGGCAGTGGACGAAGGAATGTTGACTCACCAGGGAACCGCGAAGGTCTTTGAATCGGAAGAGGGGTCCGTCGAAGCCATCGATTCCGGAGAAATCGAGCCGGGCGACGTCGTAGTGATAAGGCACGAGGGGCCAAAAGGAGGCCCCGGAATGAGAGAAATGCTCACGCCGACCAGCAGGATCAGCGGCGGAGAACTGGCAGGAGAAGTTGCCTTGATCACCGACGGCAGGTTCAGTGGGGCAACTCGTGGTGCTGCCATTGGCCACGTCGCGCCCGAAGCCGCGGCGGGAGGTCCGATCGGCCTGGTCGAGGACGGGGATCGAATTGAGATAGATGTTTCGAACGGTGTGCTGGATTTGAAAGTGCCCGAGGAAGAACTTAACGAAAGAGCTTCCAGGAGAAATGAAAGTGAGAGAGAAAAGAATACCTACGGTAGAAAGTTTCTAGCCCGGTACGCGAAGCTGGTTTCCGGGGCGGATAAAGGTGCAATTCTTGAATAAAAGTATTTCGGAGGAGATAGTTGATGTCTCGATCGCAGGATAAAAACCAAGCTTTGGCTACGAAGGAAGAAGC
>CAZDMI010000117.1:0-4136 GCA_964506635.1 uncultured Thermotogae bacterium | reverse complement strand
AGTTGATGTCTCGATCGCAGGATAAAAACCAAGCTTTGGCTACGAAGGAAGAAGCAGGTAGGGAAGAATCGAACCCTAAAGAGGGAAAGATGACCGGAGCACGAGCAGTCATAAAAGGTATAGAGGAAGAAGGTGTAGATACAGTTTTTGGTATCATTGGCGGGGCCATAATGCCCATATACGACGAACTGGGAAAGTCCGAACAAATCAGGCACATCACGACGACCCACGAACAGGGCGCCGCCCATGCTGCGGACGCTTACGCTAGAGTAAAGGACGAACCGGGCGTGGTATTTGCCACGAGCGGTCCGGGTGCTTCCAACCTGATGACCGGGATAGCGAACGCTTACATGGATTCGGCTCCGGTGGTTGGGTTTACCGGTCAGGTCGCGACCTCGCTGATCGGTCAGGATTCCTTTCAGGAAGTAGACGTCAGGGGGATGAGTGACCCGATAACCAAGCATAACTACCTCGTCATGGATCCGGAAGAGGTTCCCGGGACGGTTAAGGAAGGTTTTCACCTTGCAACCTCCGGGCGACCGGGACCTATCGTCATCGATCTACCGAAGGACGTACAGCAGGGAGAACTGACCTGGCCCGAAGAAGGACCTGACGTGGAAGAATTTGGGGGTTACGAGCGGGATCCAGGTCTTGACGAAGCAGAGCTGGCTGATCTGGCAGAAGGACTGGAAAAGGCGGATCGACCGGTGGTTCTTGTCGGAGGAGGAGTTGGGCATGCCAATGCGAGTGAGGAACTGATGGGGGTCGTTGAAGAAATGAAGCTTCCGGTATCCAGCTCACTGATGGGGCTGGGTAGCGTGGATACGCGTGACCCTCACTTTATCGGTATGGTCGGAATGCACGGATCCGGCCCGGCCAACAAGGCGATCGCGAAGTCGGATTTCCTGCTTGCCGTAGGAACCAGGCTGGATGACAGGATAACTGGAGACGTAGACAATTTTGCCCCGAACGCGGAGGTAGCTCACATCGACATCGACCCGGCCGAAATGGGCAAGATTATTCAGCCTGATTACCCGGTGGTTGGTGATGCAAAGCAGGTCCTGTCCGATCTCCGGGACGAGGTAGACGGAGCCAAGACCGCCGTAGAGGACTGGTGGAAGGATATCAAGAGCTGGTTCGACAAGTACACGCTCGAAACGGACGGGGACGAGTCGGTCCTTAAGCCGCAGAAAGTGGTTGGCGCGCTGGACGAGATGACTGGAGACGAAACGATTGTTACTACAGGCGTCGGTCAGCACCAGATGTGGGCGGCCCAGGGATACGGGTTTTCACGCCCTAACCAGCTGATCACCAGCGGCGGACTGGGTACTATGGGGTTTGGTTTCCCCGCGGCGATCGGCGCTCAGGTCGCAGCTCCCGACCGGCCCGTGGTCTCTATAACAGGTGATGGATCCTTCCAGATGAATATTCAGGAGCTTACGACCGCCGTCCGGGAAGAGCTTCCCGTAACGATTGTAATACTGAGAAACGGCTCACTCGGAATGGTCAGACAATGGCAGCAGCTCTTCTTCGATAACAGGCTGGTGGAAACGTTGATTGATGAAGGTACGCCTTCACTCGCCAAAGTTACGGATGCTTACGGGGGAAAGGGTGTAACCGTCGCAAGCGAGGACGATCTGGTGCCGGGACTGGAAGAAGCGTTGAGCTACGAGGCCGGCCCTTCCGTAGTAGAGTGTTTCGTGGCGGAAGAGGAAAACGTATTTCCGATGGTACCGTCTGGCGCCGCAAACGAGGACTTCATACTGGAGGAAAACGATGCCTGAAGGAGAACAATTTCATCCAATTACGGCTCTAGTAAAGAACGAAAGCGGGGTTCTTTCGAGGCTTGCCGGACTCTTTGCCCGGCGCGGTTTCAATATCGATAGCCTGGCCGTCGGTGAGACGAAGGACCCTAAGTATTCCAGGATGTCGATCGTCGTAAAAGGAGATCGCGATGTTCTGGATCAGGTGGTAAAGCAGTTAAACAAACAGGTCGACGTGATTTCGGTCAAGGACCTTTCGGATAAGAAGCACGTCGAGAGGGAACTATCTCTGATAAAGGTCCATGCCAGTAGCGAAAACAGAAGCGACATAATAGAGCTTGCCGATATATTCGATGCAAGCGTAGCTGATGTGGGTAAGGAATTCGTGATGGTCGAAGCTACGGGCAGTGCCGAACAGGTAGAAGCCCTGGAAGACCTGCTAAAAGAATTTGGGATCGAGGAAATGGCCCGAACGGGAAGAGTAGTCCTGGAGAGATCAAAGAAGAAGGAAGAAGAATAACCTATAGGAGGTTAGTGTGTCAGCGACAGTATATTACTCAGAAGACGTGGACGAAAGCTATATCGAGGACAGGAAAATTGCAATCATTGGATACGGTAGCCAGGGAAGAGGTCAGGCACAGAATCTGAACGATAGCGGATACGACGTGGTGGTCGGTTTGCGCGAGGGTAGTTCCTCCCGGGAAGTTGCCGAAGAGGACGGCCTGGAAGTTACGGGTATAGAGGAAGCGGCGAGAAAAGGGGACGTGGTCCAGGTCCTAATACCGGACAACGTCCAGCCCGAGGTTTACCAATCCCAAATAGAGCCAGGACTCGAAGCGGGAGATGCCCTCTTCTTTTCCCACGGTTTCAACATACATTACAACCAGATACAGCCGCCTGAGGACGTCGACGTCGTGATGGTTGCCCCGAAAGGGCCGGGTAACCTGGTAAGAAGGGTCTATACCGAAGGCCAGGGAGTACCTGCGTTACTGGCAATATACCAGGACTACACCGGTGAAGCCAAAGATACGGGGCTCGCCTATGCCCATGGACTCGGTGCGACCAGGGCCGGCGTAATTCTGACGACATTCAAGGAAGAGACCGAGACGGACCTCTTCGGGGAACAGGCAGTCCTCTGCGGTGGCGTGACCGAGCTGATTAAAGCCGGGTTCGAGACGCTGACCGAGGACGGCTACCAGCCGGAGATCGCTTACTTCGAAGTGCTGAACGAGCTGAAATTGATCGTCGACCTGATCTACGAAGGTGGGCTGACGGAGATGCGCCGTTCCATAAGCGATACGGCCGAGTACGGAGACCTCACCAGGGGAGATAGAGTGATAGGAGAGGAAAGCAGGGAGGCAATGAAAGAGCTACTGGAAGAGATCAAGTCGGGAGAATTTGCCCGGGAATGGATAAACGAGAACGAAGCCAACAGGCCCCAATTTAGCAGGCTTCAAGAGATGGACGAGAAGCACCAAATTGAAGAAGTCGGGCGGGAGTTGAGAGAGCTGATAGCCCGATAGGGTCAACTATGAAAGAAAGAACGGTAGAGATATTTGATACTACTTTGAGGGACGGGGAGCAAACGCCCGGTCTGGGCTTTTCCCGCGAGGAAAAACTGGAGATAGCCAGGCAGCTGGATAAGCTTGGAGTTGACGTAATCGAAGCGGGGTTTCCGGCGAGTTCGGCCGAAGAAAAGGATTCCGTATCCGAAATAGCCGGAGCAGTTGACGTCCCCGTCTGCGGGCTGGCACGGATCAAGGAGAGGGACCTGGTGCCTGCCTTCGATTCGGGGGTGGAGATAGTCCACCTGTTTGCTTCGACCTCCGATATCCAGCTGGAAAAATCCATGAAAATGAGCCGGGAAGAAGTCCTGGAGGCTTCGGTCGATACCGTGGAACGGGTCAAAGAGGAAGGGAAGACTTGCATCTACAGCCCGATGGACGCCACGAGAACCGATCCCGACTTCCTGCTGGAAATCAGTCGCGCGGTAATGGAAGCCGGCGCAGATACCATCAACCTCCCAGATACGGTCGGTGTTGCCCGGCCGGATGGAGTTAAGGAAATGGTGGCTGAAGTATTTCAAGCTGTCGATATCCCGCTGAGCGTCCACTGTCACGATGACTACGGCCTTGCTCTGGCCAATTCCCTGGCGGGTGTAGAAGCCGGTGCGGCGGGGATTCAGGTAACGGTGAACGGAATCGGCGAACGGGCCGGCAACGCGGCGCTTGACGAGACGGTTATGAACCTGGAGCGAATGGATGGGATGACCACGGGAATTAAAAAGGATTCGTTGTTTGAAACGTCAAAATTGGTGGAAAGGTTGAGCGGAACACAGTTGCCGCTAAACAAGCCGATAGTGGGCAGAAATGC
>CAZDMI010000116.1:0-4152 GCA_964506635.1 uncultured Thermotogae bacterium | reverse complement strand
CTTCAATAAAAACGCTCATAGTTGATCAAGAGAATCTTTCCGGTCTAAACTTCCGCCCCGGCGCGGGGACCGGGGCTACTTGTGCGTGACTTAAGCGCAACTTTTTCTGTAAAAATCAGAATGCTTCAACTCTGCACAACAGAGAAAAGCGAGTCAATTACCCCGCCCCAAGGTGCTGGGCTTGCAGAAAAACAGATTTGACTACGGACTTTGTTCTTTTGTAAGTTTTGGTCAATATTACCGCCCTTGAAATAAAAATAGCCACCTCTATAATAAATTTAGCAGAGTGATGGTAAGAGTGCTAATTTAATCATCATAAACCTCACGGAGGTGTATTGACATGAGGGTACCATCGAATTCGACAAGAAGACGATCCGCTTCAAGAAACTCCACAAGCAACTTAATAGATAGAATTTTTAAGGACATGGAAAAGAATTTGCTTAGCAAAAGAGGAAACAGTTTCGGTAAAACTGACATTTACGAGAAGGACGGCTCCATTTTCTACGAAATGGAATTACCGGGATTAAACAAGGAAGACGTTAAGGTAGAAAAGAAGGAAGACAAGCTTGTAGTTAGCGGTAAGGCGGAAAAGGATTCCGAAGGCGAGGAGAGAAACTACCTCAGCAGGGGAAGAAGATACGGTAAATTTCAACATAGTTTCCCGCTACCTGATCTCGATGAGGCTGACAAAATCGACGCCAACTTTGAAAACGGGATTCTTGAAGTGAGGGTTCCACTTGAAGAGAAAAAAGAAGAGAAAGGTACAGTTAAAATAGAGATAGAATAGATTTTACTGACACTCTACTTAGGGCCGCCTCTTTACCATGGGAGGCGGCCTTTTATATATGGTAATTTGTTTCGTCTCCTTTTTTGTACTTTAACCCTTTTTTTATCCAAGAACTACTTAAAAAAGCTTTTCCCAAGCTCCGTTCCTTATGGAGTTCTTAACTTAAATCTTCTAAATAACTTGTTTCTTTATGTTAACTTATTAATTAACTTCCCTATTTGCTCTACAGTTTTTTTATTTATCATTCTTTTAACAGTAGTAGTAATAGGTAAACTTTGATCTGTGGAAAACTAACTGTAGCTACGGATGATAGTGGGCTGTGACCTGAGGAAAACGGTGTGTAAAAGGTGTTGAGAGCTTATTGAAACTGTGGAAGAAACCTGTGGAAAGAAATTCAGTTTTTCTTTCAACAGGGGTTTTCAACATAAAGAGGCTTAATAATCCCGGTTTTTCACAAGTTATCCACACGGTTTTCCACAATTAGGGTAAAAGTTACGGTCAAACGTCCTTTGCCGCGGGGTAAGCTGTCCGGGTTCGACCTTAAAGGTTCTACTTGAATGATCGAATTACGAATAAGCCAGTGCGGTTAACCTTTCGGAAACCACGGGAAGAACTTGTTGGTCTTTTCCGCGTACTTTTGATAGTCTTCGTCGTCCGCATAATGTTCCTCCAGGAGAGGGACGCCGGAGACGAAAAGCAGCAGATAGCCGATAGTAATCGGGCTAATAAATCCGGCCCATCCGTAGGAGACGGAAAACGTGAGCAGGTATATTCCCCACCAGAGCAGGGCTTCACCGAAGTAATTAGGGTGTCGAGTATATCGCCAGAGGCCGTCCGTCATTATGCTGTTTTCTTCGCTTTTCCGGTTCTTGATGAACTGATTTAATTGATAATCGCCGATTGTCTCGAACCCGAAGCCGATTAGCCAGACGGCTATCCCGACGTAATCCAGGATCCCCAATCCCGGCTTCGTGAAGTAATTAACCAGGATCAGGGGATACGATATTACGAGCATGAGCAAACCCTGAACCATAAATATTCTGAAATAGCTAATCAGGTAAGCTTTGTCACCCCAGTCCTCTCGCATCTCCTGGTAGCGAAAGTCCTCTTCCGCTCCCCAGTTTCTCGAGCCGATGTGGTAAGCGAGACGGAGACCCCAGATTGCCGTAAAGCTTGTTGCTATAATTCCTCTCGCAGTTATTTTGGGTGCAAGTGCAAGGGAGAGCGACCCAACGAGTACGAAGCCAAGACCCCAGGCAATGTCGACGACGGAGTAGTCGGATTTCACCTGAGCAATCAGGTAGAACAGCGTCATGAAAACGAAAACCGCGGCGACTATAATGGCAGGCCCTGGTAAAAACATCTTTATTCCGTAAGGTAAGAAACCGAAACGGCGCCGATACCGGCGTGTGACCCGATTAATGGTGAGATATCCATTGAATAATCTGGCTCGAGACCTAACTCGTCTTCGATCATCCCGGCTAGCTCACTTGCCTCTTCCGGTGCGCTGACGTGACCGAGGGCATATTTCTTGATTCCTTCTTCCTTATCAGCTTCTCCCATCATGTCGAGTATCTGGCGATAATTTGTGCTCCTCAGGATAGGTTTGCCGTGCAGTTCCGATTCGCCGTTCTCTACGGATATGATCGGTTTAAAGTTGAGAATCCGGGCAAGAAACCCCTTAAGTTTGCTGACCCTGCCGCCTCTAACCATGTACTTCAGGTTCCTTACGCTAACCAGTATTCGACTTCTGTCGCTTAGTTCTTTTGCCCGCTCCGTGAGGTCATCCAGGTCAGGTTCTCCTTCAAGTTCGCCGGCAAGCTCTTGAACTACCAAACCAAGTGACGTGGAAAGTTGCTGTGAGTCGACCACGGAAATTCTCTCCTCGTCAAAATCTTCAGCGGCCTTCACTGCCGTTTGGTGAGTTCCGCTTAGTTCTCCTGATAAATGGAGTGATAGAATCGAATCGTAATGGTCGAGCAAGTACGAGTAAGTTTTCTTGAAGTCACCGACGGATGGCTGGGAGCTGGTTGGGAATTCTTCCTCGTCCCCCAGTTCTTCCAGCATTCGGTAAAACTGATCCGGTTTTATCGTTACCTTATCCATGTACTCGTCCTGCCCAAAATGTACCTTTAATGGAACGGGATAGACCGGAAGTCGGTCAATGGTTTCCTCCGGTAGGTCGCACGTGGAGTCCGTAACGATAGCCACGCTCGATTCCCTCTCGTAAGCTGCCTGGTGTTGTTTTTTCATGTCATCGACCTTCTGGTCGGTTACGGTACCGGTCCGTGACAGTTCGTAAACGAGTTCGCCCGGGTTGTTTGTATGTATATGTACGTGATACTGGCCATTCCCGCCAGCTATCACCAGTGAATTACCGAATTCGGCAGCCTTGTCTCTTAACTCTTCGTTACTTAGTTCCTCGCCGGTTAAAACCACTTCAGTGCAGTACCTCGGCCCATTGACGCCCTGACTTTCCTCTATACCGTGGGAAGATTCTACCTCTTCCAGGTTTCTAAATCGGGAAAAAGAAGCAGTGCTGCCTTCCCTGAAGAAGGTCGATATCCCTTCCAGAAATAGGACGAAGCCCTTGGCCCCTGCGTCGACCACGTCGGCCTCTCTGAGTTCCTTCAACCTGTTTTTCGTGTCTTCCAGGGATTTCCTGGCAGTTTCAAGGGAGTAATCCAGTGACTCCAGCAGGTCCTTCTTTCGTGTCACGAACTCGCTCAGGGAGCTTGACCACTCCCGCATTACCGTTAATATTGTTCCTTCTACGGGTTGGTTAGTTGCTTCGTATGCGTGGTTGGCAGCGACATTCATCGCCCTGGCAAATTCTTCCAGCTGCAGGTGATCCCTGCCCTTTGTCGCTTTGCTGATTCCGTTCAAGAACTGAGCCAGAATTATTCCGGAATTGCCCCGCGAGCTCAGCAGGGCTGCCTGCGCCATATCCTGAGTTACTGATCCAACCGATTCGCTGGGTTCCGATGCCTGAGCCACGGAACGGAGCGTCTGAGCCATATTCTTCCCCGTATCACTATCCGCGACGGGAAATACATTGATCTCGTCCAGGGACCTGCGCTTTTCAATAACTTTCTCGGCCCCTTTGGCAAATGCGTTATAGAATTGCTGACCGTCTATTTTATTTCTCTCTTCGGTTTTTTGCTTCTCCGTATTTTCAACTGCTTGATTCATTTATGATCACTTAAAATTAAACTGAAATCTTTTCTAACTAAAAAATTATACGACTTGCAAGGGAGCAATTAAATAGCACGTCAAACAACAGCATGAAACACGAATCGGTATATCGGAAGTAAAACCCTTTCCGGTTTCAGTTTATTGTTCGGTTAAATCGTAAATTTCTCCGA
>CAZDMI010000115.1:0-4259 GCA_964506635.1 uncultured Thermotogae bacterium | reverse complement strand
TTCTTGCAGTCGAGTATCCTGAGCGGGTTGGTATCCAGCCGGCTCTGACAGTCCGAACAGAGCTCCTCCTTATGCGGTTCAAGGTAGTCGACGAGTTCCTCGATGTAGTCCTCCCTGTCCTCCGGGCAGCCGATACTGTTCAGACTCAAACCGACGTCCTGGAGCCCAAGTGAGGTCAACAAGTCCGTGGCTAGGTCTATGGTTTCCGCGTCTAGCGCCGGATCGTTCGAGCCAATTGCCTCCGCCCCGTACTGGTGAAATTGCCTTGACCTGCCCTTTTGCGGTGCCTCGTAACGGAACATCGGTCCGAGGTAGTACCACTTGGAGAGCTCTTCCTTGCCGTAAAACTTGTGTTCCAGGTAGGCCCGGACGACGGAGGCGGTATTCTCGGGCCGGAGAGTTACCGACCTGCCGCCCTTATCCTCGAAAGTATACATCTCCTTGGAAACGACGTCGGTTTCCTCGCCCACGCCACGCGCAAATACCTCCGTCTTCTCCATCATTGGCGTCCTGATTTCGCTGTAACCGTAAAGGGGCATTTTTTTTCGGACCTCGTCCTCGACGGCGTGCCAGTAAGGGGTCTCGTCCGGCGTTATATCGTTGAGGCCCTTGGGGGCGTAGTATTCCATCAGTTCTCCTCATCCAGTTTACTTTCCAGGTTGACCATTTCCACCAGTGCCTCGGCTGCTTCGCTCCCTTTGTTGCCCTGTTTTGCCCCGGCGCGATCTATGGCCTGCTCCAGAGTGTCGGCCGTGATTAACCCGAAGGTCACGGGAATCTCCGCTTCCAGGTTGATTTCCGCGAGCCCCTTGGAGGCCTCGTTGGAGACGTACTCGAAGTGGGGCGTCTCCCCTCTAATAACTGCTCCCAGCGCAATTACCCCGTCGTACTTCCCGGTGTCTTTAAGCTTTCGTACGCCTCTTGGTAACTCGAATGAACCAGGAACATAAGCTACTTCCAGGTCTTTTTCCGCAACCCCCAGTCTCGTTAATTTATCCTTTGCTCCCGACAAAAGCCTTTCCGTTACCATGCTATTGAAACGACTGAGTACAATTCCCAGCTTTAAACCGGTTCCATCTAATTCGCCTTCCATTTTTTTAGTCACTGTGACCTCCCCGTAATATTTCTCTTAATTCTCTTCGTCGACCTTGGAAATGTTGTGACCGAGCTTTTCTACCTTCGTCTGCAAATAGTCTTCGTTGTGTTCGTTGGGCTCAGTTTCTATTGGCACCGTCTCAGTTATATGAAGGCCGTAACCTTCTAGCCCCACGACTTTCCTTGGGTTGTTGGTGAGTAATTTTATCGAGCTGAGCCCCAGGTCCGATAGTATCTGGGCGCCGAACCCGTAGTCCCTGAGATCCGCTTCGAAACCCAGTTCCTCGTTGGCTTCAACCGTATCCATTCCCTGATCCTGAAGGTCGTAAGCACAGACCTTGTTACTCAGGCCAATCCCGCGACCTTCCTGTCTCATGTATACGAGAACGCCTTCGCCGATTTCTTCTATTGTCCTAAGGGCTTTATGGAGCTGATCTCCGCAATCGCAGCGCTGGGAGCCGAAGACGTCTCCGGTCAGACATTCCGAATGGACCCTGACAAGTACTTCCTCTTTCCCTTTTACATCCCCCTTTACCAGAGCTACGTGTTCGTCTTCGTTTATCTGGTCGACGTAACTGTATATTTTGAAATCTCCGAACTTTGTCGGTAAACTGGCACTGCCAGTTCTTTCGACCAATTTCTCGTTTTTCTTTCTGTACTTAATCAGGTCCTCGATGGAGATTATCTTTAAATCGTGTTCGCTCGCCATTTTCTTGAGGGACGGCAACCTGGCCATCGTTCCGTCTTCATCCATGATCTCACACAGGACCGCGGCCGGATAAAGATCGGCCAGCCGGGCTAGATCGACTCCTGCTTCCGTGTGGCCTGCCCTGTGGAGAACCCCTCCCTCCTCGGCCCGCAGGGGAAAGACGTGTCCCGGCCTTACCAGGTCACCCGGTTCCGTATTTTCGTCGACCATGTCGTTAATCGTTTTGGCCCTATCGTAGGCCGAAATTCCCGTAGATATTCCATCCTTTGCATCTACGGAGACCGTAAACTGGGTTCCGTGATGTGACGTATTTTCTCCGACCATCGAGTCCAGTTCCAGGTCAGCCAGTCGGTTTGATTCCATTGGCAGGCAAACAAGGCCTCTACCTTCCTTCGTCATGAAGTTGACGTCCTCAGGGCCGGCTTTTTCCGCTGCCATTATGAAGTCGCCTTCGTTCTCTCGCTGTTCGTCGTCTACTACTATGACTATTTCCCCTTTTCCTATTGCCTCTATTGCTTCCTCAATTGGATCGAGGCTCATATTTTCACTCCTTTACTAAAATTGACCCTGTAAACCCTGCTTATGTCTCAAGGGCTGGTTGAAATGACCTATCGTTCTCGATCCCGAGTATTTATCTGAATTAATGTTTTATCGGCCTTTAATATCAATTAGCATTGTACTTGGCAATTATGTCAAACTCCACGTTGACCCTGGCTCCGCTCCTCTCAAACTGTAGCGTTGTATTATTAAATGTATGAGGAATTACAGTAACCGCAAATGAACCACCGGATACCTCGTAAGGAGTCAGGCTGATCCCGTCGACTGCGATCGAGCCCTTGTTTACCAGGTATTTTTTGAACTTACCTGACGTCGCGATCCTGAGCAGGTGATCCCCGTTCTTCCGCCTGATCCCCCCGATCTTTCCCATGGTATCGACGTGACCCTGAACTATATGTCCGTCCAGCCGGGAAGCAAGGCCGGAGGCTTCCAGCGGAAGTTCCAGGTTTACCCTGTCCCCGGGTTTGATTTTTCCCAGGTTCGATACCCGCCTGGTTTCCTCCGAGACGTCGACCGAGAACTCCTCTCCCCCGTTCTCGAAGTCCACGAGGGTCAGGCATACTCCATTTACGCTAACGCTCCCTCCGATCTCCAGTTCTCTTTTGAATCCACCGGGAGTGGAAAACACGTACTCGTTCCCGGTGGACTTTAAAAAGGTACCGATCTCGTCTATTACTCCGGTAAACATGTTTAAGGGCAGGATCTTTTATTTTTGAAATTTGCCTGAGAGGGACCATCTCCAATTTCTAATTACTGTCACTATTTAGTTTACTTGACCCCTGATTGCCTTGCAACCGGGAGAGGAATTGGGTGAAAGGGGCTTTTCCATTGTTCTGACCCCATCGCATGGCTTCGTTAAATTGAAATAAAGGAGTTCGTAGATTAAAATCCATTCGACCTTTACCGACCCCGAGGAGGAGCTAAATGCATCTTACTTCATTTAAAAGACGAAAGCTGATTACTTACTCAGTAATTTTGGTTCTGACTTCAATATTGTTCCTTGGAGCCACTTCTGCCGATGCCTCGAGTTATAAGAATCCGATAGAAGTAACCCGTAATCCGGAAAAAGGGACTATTCAAATAAGAACGGGGATTACGAATTACCTGTTTAGCAAAAAGGGGGGTGTCCTGAAGAGTATATTCGTTCACTTTTCCTCTTTTAGGACAAATAAAGCGGAGCTGGTACCCGGTACGACTACTAATCCGGATACCATGGAACGCTCGTATATGGAAGGAATACGTTTCCCCGGCGAACTTTCCCTTGAAGGTAAAACCGATAAGGACCTGGAGTACGAGGTTAATATACCGGAGGGGAAGTTCTACGATAGCATCCCGGTGACTTTTGTCGGGCGAACCGATGGCCTAAAGATAGAGAAAAAGTACATAATCCATAATAACCCTAATTACACCGTCGGTCTTTCCCTGTCAATTACGAACGATTCGGGAGAAGCGGTACAGTTCGGGGAAGGAACCGAGCTATACGTTGGTTCCCGAGTTAGCGCCGAGGGAACGGGTAACATTGATAAACTTACCGAGTCAACCACGAAATTCCTATTCGATGGAGAGGCAAGCAACGGAAAGCTGGCAGAAGGTTCTTATACTAACTTTGGTGGAGTCGGGCTTGTTGGGAAAAACCTGGTTTTATTTCTCAAAACGGGGACGCCTGATGGAGAACCGGGAAGCCCCGAAGATTCCGGAGTTGTCCCTCAGGTTACCGATGGGAACCTGGGAGTAAATTTCTCTGGCACGGACCTTTCCCCGGGTGGGACCAGTAGTTATCAATTTTCTCTTTACGCTGGAAGACGGAGGCACGTCCTGCTCTCCAACGTCGGACTCGGGGCCATCGACGACATTGGAATATTTAGCCAGTTACTGGTACCGGTCATAGGATTTCTCA
>CAZDMI010000114.1:0-4330 GCA_964506635.1 uncultured Thermotogae bacterium | reverse complement strand
TCGGTCTTTCCGGAGTACTGAGCGGCCAGAGCCTCCGCCCCCTGCCACCCGCCATGATCACGACGTAAAGCTCGAAATCTTCCATCTCTTGCCTCCTGTTATATTTTCCAGTTAGAACTCCACTGCCAGACCGGCAGAACCGTAGTAGCTATTATAGACTTCCCCGTCCTCTTTCAACCCCACGTTAACCCCGGATACAAAAGACACACCCCAGCGATCCCGGAAGGGGTAGGAGAACTCCGTCTCGGCGTTTACATCGAGTTCCCCCGAACCCAGAATATAGTCCGCTCCAATCTTGACTTCCGGTGACAGTTTGGGGTTAACGCTCCAGTTCAATGTTTCGTCCAGAGTATACGATACTCCCTGACCCGATTCGTAACTAAGACCACCCTCCAGCTGACTTGAGAGAGTCGGAGTGATCTTCCAGTTCGCCCCGAGAGTAAGGTTCCCGCTATAGTTAGCCTGCCTGCCAAAGTCGGGATGGGTCAACAAATCACGGCTCAACTTGTAATTAAGTTCCGGCGTCAGCGGACCAAAGTCGTAACTGAGGCTTCCCTGGAGGCTATCGCTGTATTCGACCAACCTGCTCCGGGTCGGGAATCTAGCGGTCCGACCGAGGCTAACGGTCAAAGACAGGTCCTGGAACCCGGTACCGAGACTGAGCTCGCCGGAGAGCTGGTTCGACGACTCGTTACCCTTCCAGGAAAAATTAAGCCCCGGCGAAAACTCCACTGCGTCCAATTTGAGTTGATCCGGTTCTAAATTGAGAGTTATCTGGTTTTCCATAGCCCGGTCCCCGGAAAGTAACAGTCCGTCCAGCTGACCTTTTCCGCTTAGACTGAGGCCGAGACCGTAATCGGGATCCAGCGATAGCGTCCGCGTCAGGTCGAAATTCCAGGTCAATTGTTCGTCCTCCGCCCGCGAGAGCGACCCAAGGGTCACCGGAACTTTATAGCTCAACCCCACCTCGCCCAAACCCCACGGAGAAATAGTAAGCTGCGAAGCCAGCGACAGCGAATCTGTCGTTTCCCCGGCACCGCTCATTTTTCTTTTTGCCATGAGGTCAATTGCCCCGATTAAACTTTCTCCCCAGAAGGACCTGTCCAGAGCAAGGTTTAACCCGAGGTCCGTCTCCCCTCCGGCTTTGGTATCCCAGGTAAGGTCCAGGCCCGCGTTAATTAGCGTCTCCCAGTAAAGGGAGAGGCTGTTGGAAATAGCCCACTCGCCGGATTCAGTGGAAAAGGAAGAAACCGAATAGTCGCTACCAACTCCGAGACTAAGGTTCTCCGACAAACCAGCTTCGACCTTTGCCCCGACGGAAAGCTTGTCCTTTCTTGCGGTCCTGCCAATTGGAGTATAGGTTGGCTGGTAGTACTCGAAGTCGGTTGAAACCGTCACGTCCCTCGACTGGACTCCAAAGGTTTTTCCGAGATTACCGGAAAGGAATATCCCCCTGTCCGTATGGATGTCGGGATCTATGTCCCGGAACCGATCCTCGTCCTCCGCCTCGATTCCCGTAGTATTCGAGGAAAAACGGCGCAAACCCTCGCTTAGCTCGTAAACTACCAGGTCCTTCTCCTCGCCCGCTAAATCACCTTCGCTACCGGCCCAGACCGCGTCTCCGTTTGCTAAAATTGCCGTTACTTTCTCCCGCCCGTAGCTTACACCCGAATTTATCCGGGAAAAGCCGGAATCGCTACCGAACCAGACCTTCTCTCCTCCGACGGATAGCCCGTAAATCGACTTATTCCCAACCAGCTCCGAAACATTGCCCCCCTGATCGACCTCGTAGATCCCGCCTTCGGTTCCGGCTAAAAATACGTTTCCCTGGACCGCGACGTCATTTACCCGAACGCCCTGCAATCCACCTTCCTCGACTCGATTCAACGATTCAGTGGAAACCTCGTAGAGGTAAAACCCATCTCCCGTTCCGATCGCGAGCCACCCATCCAGATGAGCTACGGAAGTTACCGATAAATCATCCGTCTTATCTACTTTTTCCCAGGGGTCGGGCTCCTCGAGCGAGTCGAAGTTGACGCTGATGACCCCCGAACTCGTTCCCACCCATAAAGTTTCTCCGTCATCCGTCAGCGCTGTTAGTTCAACCTCCGGCAACCCGTCCGACTCGTAATAACTATTCCAGTTGACGGACTGGCCAAAGGGGGCGGGCCCGGTCAGAGTTATCGCAGTCAAACCGTTCTCGGTTGCCAGGTAAAGCTCGTCCTCGACCACCAGACCATCCTTGACTGTCTTACCGGCAAGCCCGTCCGCGGGACCGTAGTTCTCCCACTCCCGCCCATCTTCCCCATTTTTTTTGGGTCGGGCGGCCGTAAAACCATTCTGACCCAGGAACAGGTGAGTATTGGAACTCTCGATCCCGACTACTTCGTTGATCCTATTGGGAAGATTGATCCTGCTGTTGTCGTCGAAAGGAAAGCGGTTGATATTTCCTCCAAATTTTAACCCGGCATTCCAGCCATTTTCACTGTAACCGGCCTTTAACCCGGCCACAGTGTGGACGTTGGGCATGGTGGGAACTTCGGGCGGTAATTTGGCGGGAGCGACATCCCGGGCCTGGAATAGGCCGATATCCAATTTTAACCCGTAATCCGACTCCATACTGGTTTTGAAACCGTATAAATATCGTCCGAACTGAGCAAAACCACCGAGCCCACCACGCGCCCGCTCGAAGTCCACCTTTATCTTGTCATCCGGTCCGATCTCCGTAAATATTATCAGCGCACCCGTTTCGTAATCTATCGAGTAGTCCGTATTACGCTCCAGTAGTTGCCCGTTAAGGTAGACCTTTTCGCTTTCCGGCGCAACTGAGAAACCGAGCATATAAGTTTTACCCGATATCTCGTATTTGAAACTGGCCCTTACTCCTTTGTTTTTCAGGTCGGAAAAGAACTCATCCGGGAAATCAAGGTCCAGCAGCCCCTTATCCGAAAATAGTTCGTAATCGTAATCGGTGAGACCATCGATAAATTGCCATTCTCCGTCCAGCTTTACCTCCACCCGGAAATCCTCGCGCTTTATTCCAGTCCGGCCGAGGTAGTAAAACCTATTTCTCTCATAACTACCCAATTCCAGCGTCTCCGAGCTACCAAGCCCCAGACGGACGTAGGATTCCAGTTTGGCCAAGAATTCCCTTTCGTACTCCGTTCCAGGGTTGAAAGGGTAGTCCTTTCTCTCCTCCTCGGACAACTCCTCGTTATAAGAGGATACGTAATCCTGGACTCGCCCCCGAACCAGACTGGTTTCGTCCTGGAACATTATAAGGTAATCCTTACTGAGCGATATCACGTCAAACTGACCGGAGGAGAGCTCTTTTGCTGGGGCGTCCTCGATCACTCCCAGCAGACCGCTAAAGTAATCGGAGGACCATTTTTCCGGAAAGTACTCCTCTATAAGATCTCTTAATCCTTCCTCCGGAAGAAACTCTATCTCCGGGTCGGTAAAACCCTCCACGTACTCGATATCCAGTTCGTAGTACTGCAGCCCGCGGATGTTTTTCTCGTAACTGGTTTCTTCCAAACCGGCACCCGTTCTGTAGAGGGAAAACTCCACTTCGGTCTTAGCAGTATCCCCGTAAAAAACTTTTGTCTTGGATATACCCTGAAGCCTGCCTCCGAGCAAATTAACACCGGCTCCACCGTAAGTTCCGGATAACTGCAGCCCCAGCATCTTTTTGTTGTAAACGGAAAAGTTATCTCCTTTACCGGCCACGATGTCACCCGCGATACCATCCCAGTTGTCCGTATCCATCTTGAGCTCGAATTCCTGGAGATAGCCCGGTTTGGTGTCGTCCAGGTTGGCGGAAAGGGAAAATGCTTCACCGAGCTGACCAGTAAGGTCAACCCGGAGAGTTTGCTTGAGCGAATAGGAATTGGCGGGAAAGCCCACGTCGGATAAGCTCGGGGAATCCCCGATTCCTCCTTCAACGGACCACGTCTTCTCGCCCTGGAGGTCGATCATAAATGAATCGGTCTGAACTTTTAAAGCCAGAGCCTGCCAGCTTGCCAAACCGGTAAAAATGATCAGGATTAAGGAAAATACGAGAAAGAGGCGGACGAATCCGGGTTTCTTCATCAACAGAACCTCATTTTGGTATATTAAAGATTGATTATTTCAAAAACGGCTTTCAACCCTGGCAAACGTTCTGACGCTCGTCACTGACTGATATAATGTCGTTAAGGTCGTTCGGAATTCTGATTCAGTCGCACCAAATTTGACCAAAGTTTACCGCAATAGAAATCGATCCCGATATTGTTAAATCCTAATCCACGGGCTAACTCAGGTGCAAACAAAAGGATCAGGAATACGGATT
>CAZDMI010000113.1:0-4359 GCA_964506635.1 uncultured Thermotogae bacterium | reverse complement strand
CTTCATTCAAGTTTTTCACGGCCTACGGGGAATCGAACCGCAGGACTCCGGACGGGGAACTGGTAGAAGCCCTACGAGATATTGGGCAACTCGACGGGCTGGCCATGGTCCACTGTGAAAACGACGAGGTCATTAGTGAGAAAAGAGCCGAGCTCGAGTCAAAAGGGAAGAAATCAATTGACTTCCACCCCCTAAGCCGCCCCGACTACTCCGAATCAGAAGCAGTTGGTAAGGTCATCCACCTTGCGGAGGCAGTAGAGGGAAACCTGCATCTGGCTCACCTCACGACGAAGGAAAGCATGGAAGCTTTGAAACAGGGCAAGGAGTCCGAGGCCTCGATTTCCGGAGAAACCTGCCCGCAATACTTACTGTTGACCGAGGAAGTATATCAGGAGAAGGACGGGCACCGCTACGCGGCAACGCCACCACTGCGGCTGGACGAGGACCGTGAAGCCCTGTGGAATGCTCTCGAATCAGGCCTGATCGACTCGGTTGCCACTGACCATTGCCCCTTTCAAAACGACCAGAAGGATGGTTTTAAAGGTAACTTTCTCGATATACCACAGGGTTTACCCGGAGTAGAGACCCTGGCCTCGCTCCTCTTTGATGAAGGAGTAAAGAAGGAACGAATATCGATCGACCGGATGGTGGAGTTGGTTTCCGAGCAGCCCGCAAAGAGGTTTGGGCTTTACCCGCAAAAAGGTAGCTTGCTGGTCGGAACTGACGCCGATATAGTCGTCTTTGACCCGGAAAAGCAAAAGAGGATAACTCCGGATAAACTACATATGAAAACGGACTTTAACCCATACGCGGGAAAAATATCACAAGGCTGGCCCAGGTTCGTATTTCTACGGGGGAATCCGATTCTTGAAGGTAACGAATTTATTGGCCGGAAAGGTGCGGGAAAATGGATAAACCGAAATAAAGGTATTAACTGGTGATAACATGGAAAACGTGATCGACGACGTAAGGGAACGACTGACTCGTAAAATCAAGGAAGAAGGGGAAGTACTCGGCGAAGAATTTCTAAAAGTCGATAGCTTTCTAAACCACAAAGTAGCTCCTGCACTCTTAAACGCCATTGGTAGAGCCATCGCTGACAAATTCGAGGACCTCGGCGTGACGAAGGTATTAACCGCGGAAGCGGCCGGGAATATTATTGCCTACACAACTGCTGAAAACTTGCTCGATCAGGATGAAAACGTGGAAGTAGTATACGCAAAGAAAGGTGTGCCGACGACGATGAGCGGTGAGGAGATTCGGACAATTCAGTCTCCAACCAAAAAGAACAAGACCACACTGGCAGTTTCCGGAAATTACTTCGATTCCGACGACAGGGTGCTTGTCGTTGACGATTTCCTCTTTACAGGAAGAACGGCGAGTACTTTATCCGAGATAATGGAAGCCCTCTCGGTCGAAGTGGCCGGTTACGGGTTCGTCATTCGCAAGAAAGGTTCCGGAGGTTATAAAAAGCTATCCCGGACGGGAAAACCGATATTTTCCCTCATAGAAATCGAATCCATGGATCCTCAAACGGGCGAAATTTCTTTTATCCATTGATTAACGCGTTCAGGTAGGTATGACCAACAGCATATTTCTCTTGAATTCAATATACTACACCTAAATCCCAAATCTCTACTTATTCTTGACCCGTCTATAGTTCCGGTTTCGGGTTAATCTTGAAGGTCAAGAACCCCGCCCAAAGGTACGGGGCTTGCAGGTAACCTCTTTTAATTGGCCCTTTCGAACCTTTTATAAAACGAGACCCAGTAGTCAATTCGGAACTGTTTTGGGCTTGGTGCGAGCTTTAATGCTCAGGGCGAATTGACTGCTTGGCACCTCATGCTGAGAATTCCCAAGCTGAGAGCTTCCGGGGTTTGCCCGGGGAGGAAAAGGCCGTTCCAGTTAAAAAATATTTGAATTGTAAACGATATCCACTTAAAATACAGTTGTTAGTAATTAATATTTATTTTCATTTAATAATTCCATTTTTAAGGGGTTTTAGAATTGAATAAAAGAAATATATTTCCGAGCTACCTCCTTTTATTGTTAATCATCCCGTTAATTTCCTTAATCCCATTGAACGATCGCACGGCCCGGTCTCAAAACACTCTGGAGAAAATGACTGAAGTCGAGGTTGGAGTCTTCGCTAGTGGCAAATTGGCGTACGTGAGCAACGGCAAGGACCTGGGTTCGGAATCCTACGAACTAAAGAAACTGGAGACGGGTGAGGTATCGCTAACCTCGGAAGGCGTAGTTACGCCACCAATCCCCATACCATTCGTAAAACCTAAAATTAAATTCGACCAGGAAATAACCGTC
Source organism: uncultured Thermotogae bacterium (assembly GCA_964506635.1). Taxonomy (GTDB): domain Bacteria; phylum Bipolaricaulota; class Bipolaricaulia; order M55B111; family M55B111; genus JAGXLP01. The sequence continues at coordinate 2,037 of CAZDMI010000113.1, read as the reverse complement.
GGAAGTGACTTAGACCCAATAGAATTGAGTCTAAACTATGACGGCCCACTGGGAATAGGAAGTTCAAAGATAAGGGCAACCGTAGGCGACGGACGGATCGACGCTGACCTCGGCGGTACTGAAAAGGAGGGTAAGTTAAAATCAAACGTAGCTTTCTTTCAGGGCACCGGAGGCTCTCAGGCTTTAACGGCCTTAATTTTGACCAGATCCAATGGTTCGGGAAAATTCACGGAAATCCGTACAGGCGGCACCGGACCTCAGAGCGGTGACGAGGACCGACTGCAGGTCGTTCTCGAACTGGTCAGAAAGGGAACACAGGAGTTAAAAGTAAACGGCTCCCTCCAGGAGGTGGACCGTTACGTACTGGACGATCCCGGCTCGAACGTGGACAAGGTAATACTTACAAAAGAAGGGACTTTTATAGCCTACCTCAGACTGGGAGGCGAAAACTCCTTCTACGTTTACCGAACTGATCTTCTCGGCGAGGACTACGACTTTCCCTCAGTTAATGGCCAGGATTAATTTCTCCGAATCAATCTGGAAAAGTAATTCTTCCCCTGATTAATGTATAATTTCCTGACGGTTTACATCCACCAGACCCTTATCCGTCAACCTTACCTCGGGAATAACCGCAAGAGCCAGGCTGGTTAAAATCATCATCGGCTGGGGGAGTTCCGCTCCTATGTCCGAAACGGCCTTTTGTACCTCATTCAAGGAGCGCGCTACCCGGTCAGGGTCCTGGTTGCTCATCAACCCGGCTATCGGCAATTCTACCGAAGCCACTACTTCTCCATCCCGCACAACTGCCTGCCCGCCACCAGTTTCCTCAAGGTGCCGAGCGACTACGGCCATGTCACGCTCGTTACTTCCCAAAACGATCATATTGTGGCTATCGTGTGCGACCGTGGAAGCCATTGCTCCACTCTCGAGTCCGAACCCCTGAACGAGTGCCCTCCCGACGTTGCCGGTTCCCCCATGTCTCTCCAGCACCGCACACCTGTTAAGTGAAGAATCAGCCACCTGATAATCTGCGAGATCAAGTTTTTCGGTAATTATATCGCTCTTATGAACTTTTATTCCGTAGTCCTTTTCCCTTTCACTCAGTTGAAATAATTCGGGAGATAAGTTCCGCGCTATCTCAACGGTTTCAGTTAGCTCGGAATCTCTGACTTTCGGCCAGGATATCTCTTCGACGGGTTGGCCACCGAGAAAAGTGGCTTCGACTTCCAATGATTCCAGGTCCTTTATCAAGTTTATATCTGCCTTTCTCCCCGGCGCTAAGGAGCCTAACTCGTGGTCAAGCCCAAATCTGGTCGCCGGGTTCAACGTAGCCATCCTTATCGCAGTCACCGGTTCGAGGCCTTCCTCGATCCCCCTCCTTACCGTGTGATCGACCCCGCCTTCCTCGTGCAGATCTATCGGGTCCCGATCGTCCGTGACCAGACAGAACCTATTCGGCGATATATCCGTTTCGGTCAGCGCTCTGACTACCTCCGTGAGATCGGCCCAGCCGGAACCTTCCCTGACGAGCGTCCATAAGCCCTTTCTGGCTCTCTCCACCCCCTCTTCTTTCGTCACTGCTTCGTGATCAGAATCTATACCCATGGCCGCGTAGCAGTCCAGTTCCTTCCCGGAGAGACCGCTGGCGTGACCCTCGATCGGAAGTCCGTGAGACCGGGCGAGTTTCAACTTCTCCACCGTCTCCAGGTCCCCATTTATCACGCCGGGATAATTCATCATTTCTCCGAGTGCGGCAGTCCCATCCCAGCCAAGAGCCTCATCTATTTCTTCTCGGCCAAAACTTGCACCGGTCGTTTCCAGTTCAGGGGTACTGGCCGGTACACAGGAAGGCACCGTCAGAAAACCGTTGAAAGGACTTCTCTCGACCTCTTCGTACATCCACCGGACTCCTTCCAGGCCCGAGACGTTTGCTATCTCGTGAGGATCGTAAAATACCGTAGTAACACCCTTCCCTGCCATCAATTCGGCAAACCTCGAAGGAGTTAGCATCGAACTTTCTATGTGAAGGTGGGCATC
>CAZDMI010000112.1:0-4424 GCA_964506635.1 uncultured Thermotogae bacterium | reverse complement strand
ATCTCTTGAAAGCATTCGCTTGGCGAAGTAGCTGCTCGAAAACAGGGTGGCGTTGACCGCACTTCCAGTCGAGAAGAGTGCCGCAAGTGAGATGAGAGTAAAACCGGTTTGTTCCATAAAGGGTCTGGCAGCCACTGCAAGAGCTCGCTCGGGGTGGTGAGTAACAACCGAAAGCGGAGCGAGACTCAAAGTGGTTATCGCGACAATTACGTAGATCAGCACGGAAGCGGGGATAGCAATATTAACTGCTTTTCGAATAGTGTTAACGGGATCCTTTACACTTTCCTGATCGTAAAAGATAAGCTGCCAACCCTGGAAGGCGACAAACGAAACCGCGGCAGCGATAACAGGGTTAAATCCTCTCAGTCGGGAAATTCCAAACTCAAGACTTCCCTGATTTAACCCGTAAATTAGACCCCAAAGTCCGAATAGAAGCAAGATGCCTATTTTTAACCCGACCAAAATATCTTCAGCTAGCCCGGTCGATCGAGCACCCAGAATATTTAATCCGGCAAATAACCCTACGGAGAGGACAGAAATAACTGGTCGCAGGGAGAGGCCCAGCCCGGGCAACCTTTCCAGACCCACCAATCCCGTAAAGAAGCTACCGAAGGCATAGGCATACATGGCCATTGAGCCTATGTAACCAAACAACAATGTCCACCCGGTCATCCCCGCCATTGTGGAATTACCGGTAAATGACTGAACAAAGGTTACCGATCCTCCGGGTTCATTCGAAAGTCTATTTAGGACGTTGTAAGAGTAGCCGGCGGCGAAGGCAATTATCCCGGCTACGATAAAAGCAAACCAGGTTATAGCATGAGTTATCTGAGCAATGACGCCGAGAACGGCGAATATTCCTCCGCCGATCATGCCCCCAAGCGCCATGGATACTGACTCAACCAGACCCAGTTTTTCTGAAATAAGTGTCACCTCCCAGCTTAGGCACCCAGAACTTCTCACGCGATTGCTGGTTTAATCTCCAGATTTCGGGTCTTATTCAAATTTTTCTCTAAAGTCCGTAGTAGCTTTATATCCAATTCGGTTTGGGGCGGTTTTACTCAAAGAATATCAAGTTCCTTGAATAATTGAATAACAATAATTGGCAGGAGACTCATACCTAAAACGATCAGCCATCCAGCAAGTCCTATGTATTGCGTCTGAAGAACGGTTGAAAAACCGGGCAAGTAAACAGCAGCTAACAATAGTGAAGAGCACAGCCCCAAAGCAGCCCAGACGAATTTGTTTTCAGTTATTTCATTTATCCATATATTTGAGTCCGAATCGCGCATATCGAATACGTGCCATAGTCGGGAGAACGCAAGTGTCAGAAAAGAAACGGTGACAACTCTGTGATTCACTGACCCCCCAACCGTCATTCCGAATTGTTTCGATCCAAGATAGAAAGCCCCGATCGTCGCGAAGGCAATTAGAATTCCGTATATTCCCATTTTAGTCCAGTGATTTTTAGTCAGGACCGATTCATCCGGATCCCGCGGGGGAAGACTCATCACCCTTCCGTTTCCTTCCCCAACCCCAAGAGCAAATGCAGGAAAGACGTCATTGACGATGTTTAGAAATAGTATCTGTAACGGTAAGATGGGCAATGGATATCCCATTAAAGAGGCGATAAATATTGCAAGTAGCTGGCTCATGTTTCCGGATAGCAAATAAACTACGAATTTTCGAATATTTCTGAAAATAATTCGACCGTGCTTGACGGCCTTTGATATCGTTTCAAAATTATCATCAGCCAGTACTATGTCGGCTGCCTCTTTTGCAACCTGGGTTCCCCTCTCTCCCATCGTGACACCTATATCGGCTTTTTTTAAGGCCGGGGCATCGTTTACCCCATCCCCGGTCATTGCTACAATAGAGCCAGCTTCCTGGTGAATTTCAACTAAATCCTGTTTGTTTTCCGGGTTTACTCGTGCAAATATTGAAGCATTAACGATGCTTTCTTTCTTGTCATCTTTCAACTCTTCTGGGTCATCCAAATCATCACCGGGAATTACTGATATATCTTTGTCATCAAAAAGATCGAGCCGGGAACCTATGTTTTTAGCCACTGCGGCGTGATCGCCTGTTGCCATTACCACCCTTATTCCCGCGTTGTGGAACTTTTCAATTGCCGGTTTTACCTCCTCTCGCGGCGGGTCATTCATGACCACAAAACCCAGAAAGCTCAACGAATTATAAGGCTCCTGGCCTGTATCCTTGACGTTCTTAGTTGCCAGTGCAAGAACCCTTAAGCCCTGCTTTGAAAATTGGTCGTTTTTCTCGATCCATTTTTCCTTATTTTCCTCATCTAGTTCCTTCTTGCCTTTTTCTGTCAATATATGAGACGAGGAATCCAGGACAGCGCCGGGCGCACCCTTAACTGCCACCGTATAGTTTTGGTCAGTTTGGTGGTAAGTCGCCATCATCTTTACGGCCGGGTCGAACGATACCTCCTTAACTTCCGGCTTGTCATTTACTAGCTCGTCTCTTTTGATTCCGGCTTTCAATCCCGCCACCAGGAGGGCAACCTCCATTGGATCTCCTGTTACCTCTTTTTCTCCATCGTGTTTTTTGTAGGAAGCATTATTACAAAGAACCCCCACTTCCAAACACTTTTCAACGATCTCTTCATTGGATATATCTACTTCGTTTTGTTCGTGAAAAAATTTACCATCCGCTTCAAGCCCCTTTCCGCTAACATCTACTGACTTTGAGCTTGCCTCAAACTTATCGACCGTCATTTCGTTTCTCGTCAAAGTACCTGTTTTATCCGTGCAGATGATACTGGTGGATCCAAGGGTTTCTACGGAAGACAGGCGGTTTACTATTGCATTTTGGTCTGCCATACGCCACATACCTCTTGCCAGAGCGAGGGTTGCTACTATCGGCAAACCTTCCGGTACTGCAGCAACTGCAAGAGCAATCGAAGTTTCTATCATTAAATACAGGTCCATACCCCTCACCAGGCCAGCAACTCCGATAATAAAGGCGATAACTACCAATAACGGAGCAAGCTTTTTTCCTAATTGGTCGAGGTTTTCCTCAAGGGGCGTTGTTCCTTCTTCAGCTTCTACTATTGACTCCGAAATTTTCCCCAATTCGGTGTCTGAACCGGTAGAAACTACAACCGCCCGTGCCGTCCCCCGGGAGAGATGGGTTCCTTTGTATAACATGTTTCTCCTCTCGGCCAGAGGGGGGTCTTCGTCCAATTTCTCGTCCGTTTTATCTACAGGCGTCGACTCGCCCGTCAGGGCTGATTCTTCCGTTTGAAGTTTCGAGTATTCGATAACCCTCAAATCTGCCGGCACCATATCCCCCGATTGAAGGACCACGATATCTCCGGGAACCAGATCCTTTGCATTTACCTTTTTTTCTTCTCCCTCCCTGCATACTTTTGTCTCGAGTCTGGTCATCTCCTTCAGGGATTCCATTGAATCGGCAGCCTTCGACTCCGTTATGAACCCAATAGCGGCGTTAATCAGCAAAACCACCGATATCGATATCGCTTCAATGGTCTCGCCAAATACGAAGGATACAATTGACGCAAGCCCCAGAAGGCCCACCAGGAAGCTTTTAAATTGGTCGACGAATATCGTCCATCTACTTTTCTTTGAGGTTTCCTTGATTTTATTTAAACCGAAGTTCTTTTGACGGCGATCCACCTCTCTTTCGCTTAAACCACTATCCTTTGAAGATTTATAGTGGTCTAATATTTCTTCCTTAGTTTTTGACCAGGGGTCTGGAATCAAACCCTTAATCTCGTACTTGGAGTCATCGTCCTCTTTCATCCACTGATCACCTTGAGTGGGGTATTAACTACACTCGAAAACGAAGAAAAGCTCCGATACCGTAATCCGAAAAGTCCTCGTGTTCCGAAAATATGTGCTGAATATCTCCGTCTCCATCAATAACTTCCTGAATTATTTCGTCCGTAAAATCATCCACCTGCTTCATTTCTTCCCCGCAGGTTGGACACTGTTTTTCTTCTAAAGAAAGAACGTGATCATCCTGGCAGAGGTAACCGGAGGCCCTGAAGTCTCGATCTACTACCAGTTTTTTAATTTGACCTTTTCTTAAGGCAGATAATACCTCTTCTAAACCCAAAACTCCGTAACCTTCCGACCGCTGGCTCTCGGAAATTAATTCGGAAATTAATCCATTTTCTTTTTCTCTTTCATATTCCCGGGCGACATCGTTTGCTCTTTTTAGTAATTCCGATTCGTTCATGTCGGGATCTCCCGGAAATGATCCGATAAAAGCGTCTTCGAGATAGCTATGTAAGTGCTCATCCACCATACTACGGACGACCTCGCCTTCTTCGCCTTGTGGACCTGCAACGATGAGCCGATCAAACGATTTCCTCTTAAAGGCCTCGAAAAGTCGTTCCGAAGTCTTTTCAAGGTGATTTTGAACTTGATCTTCTA
>CAZDMI010000111.1:0-4506 GCA_964506635.1 uncultured Thermotogae bacterium | reverse complement strand
CGGTTTTTGCTACTTCCGAGTCCACTATTATCCTTGCATCCAGGGCCTTCAGGTCTCCATCTATCACTGCCAGCGGATTTATGTCAATTTCCTTTATTTCTGGAAAGTCTACGATCATCTGAGAAAAGCGAACGAGGTTCTTTTCCAGTTCACTCATATCCACGCCGTCACCGCCGCGGTACCCTTGAAGGAGCTGGTATATCTTTGTTTCTTCCATCGTCCGGTGAGCGAGCACCTGGTTCAGCGGAGGGAAGCCAGCTACGGTGTCCTCGTAAAGTTCTACCCCGGTTCCGCCCCTCCCGAACATTATTACTGAACCGAACATTGGATCCTTGTTGGACCCGAGAAGTAGCTCGTAGTCGACTTCCTCAAACATCCTCTGGACCGAGACTCCTTCAATGCTGGCCTCCGGTTTTGCCTCCTCGGTTTTGTTAACTATACGGGAAAATGCATCCTTTACCTCTTCTTCCGAACAGAGGTTCAACTCTACCCCACCCACGTCGGTTTTATGAGTAATTTCCGGCGAGTGAATCTTTAACACGACCGGATAGCCCATTTCGGATGCCAGTGAAGCAGCCTTGTCAGGAGTTTCGGCAACCCTTGTTTTTGACACGGGAATGTCATAATTTTCCAAAAACTTTTTGGATTCGAACTCAGTTAAAGTCGAACGATTCGATTCACCGACGTCCTTTAGAAGTGTCTTCAGGTGGTTGGTCGAACGAGAATCGTCAATATCCAGTTCCTCCGGAGTTTCGTAAAGTAGTTCCAGGTTTCTCGAGTACTGATTCATGTAGGCATAGGCTCCGATCGCCTGTTCGGGTGTCGGTCTGGTCGGAACTTCACCCTTCCGTAAAATCTGGCGACCTCCTTCGACCTCCTCCCCACCAATCCAGGAAGTAACAATTGGTTTATCGGCATCGTCCGACAGCTGCGAAATGGCCTTTGCAGCGTCGGCGGCGCTCGCACCTCCCTGCGGAGTGTAAATAACCATGATGCCGTCCACGTTCGGGTCTTCCAGGCATATTTCACCTGCTTTGCGGTACCTCTGCGTCCCCGCGTCCCCCAGTACGTCGACGGGGTTGCTGGTGCTGGCGGCTCCAGGGAGAGCTTCCCCTAACTTCGAGACAGTTTCCTCGCTCAGATCCGCCATGTCGCCGTCCCAATCAAATACTGCATCAGTTGCCATGATGCCGGGGCCGCCTGCGTTCGTAATCACGGCAAGGTTAGGACCCTCTGGCAGGTTTTGCTTGGCAAGAACTTCGGAACAGCCGAAGACGTCACTGACGTTGTCAACTCTCGTAACGCCGGCGCGTTTAAAGGCGGCGTTATAAACGGTATCCTCGCCGGCAAGCGAACCCGTATGGGAGGCAACGGCCTCCGCACTTTTGGAATACCTGCCCGATTTGGTAACTATTATCGGCTTCTTGCGGGCGAAGCTACTTGCCGCGCTCATGAACTTTTCGGCATCCGAAACCGTTTCCATGTACATGATTATACTTTCCGTTTCGGGGTCCTGGCCGAAGTAATCGATTAGATCGGCGAAGTCGACGTCTATCATGTTACCGACGGAGACGAAACTGCTGAAACCGACGTGTGCTTCTTCGGCCCAGTCGAGGATACCGGAACCCATGGCACCGCTCTGTGAAATAAAGGCAACGTCCCCTTGATTGGGCTGTTTCCTCAAAAAACTTGCGCTTAAATTCGAGCTTGGCCGAATTACTCCGATACAGTTCGGGCCGACTATCCTTACCCCGTAATCCTCGCTGGCTCGTTTTAACTCTTCTTCGAGTTTTTCTCCTTCCTTATCGGCTTCGCTGAAACCGGCTGAAATCACGACGGCGGCATCTACTCCGGCCTCACCCATTTGCTTTACTATTCCCGGAACCGTGCTTGCAGGTGTGGCGACGACCCCCAGGTCTACTTCCCGGCCAATTTCTCCTACGCTGGAATAACTATCCAGACCCATAACGCTATCCCTGTTGGGGTTAACGGGATAGATACTGCCGTCGTAGCCATCCAGAATGTTATTCATTAGGTCAGCCCCCACGGAACCGTGCTTCTCGCTTGCACCAATTACGGCAATTGATTCGGGTTCAAAGATTTTTTCCAAGTTTTTCGTTGACACAAAACTCCCCCCCAGATTTTGTCGTTCTAAAGACTGAAATTAAATAGAGTATTTCGTTATCTACAACACTATGGTATGGTCGACTTAAGAGCTATACTCTCCTTTTTCCGTGTTCGGTACTGATGAACTTATCACTTAACCTGCTGTGGAAGTTTTCCAGGTGCTCGGCAAGTATATTCCCACTCTTCCGCTCCTCCCCTTTCCTAAGTGCATCTACCAGGCTGGAATATTCATCGGCAAAATCCTCCATCACCCCTTTGAAGTTAGGGGCAGCCCACCCTCTCATCGTCTGCTGCCTCAACTCCCTCAGTTTTTGAGCAAGGACGTCGTTGTCGGAGGCTCGATTGATCAATTCGTGGGCCCGGAAGTCAAGCTTGATTAGTTCCCTGGGTTCCGTTTCATTCTCCATTCGATCAATTAATTCCCTGAGTTTCTTTAACTCACTTATCTTAATATTCCTCGCTGCCTTCTTTCCGGAAAGCCTGATCAAAAAGCTCCTTACTTCGTAAGCATTTCTCAGTTCTTGCAGGCTTACGTTGGATGCGTAGATCCCCTTCCTCGGAATCATACGGACCAGGCCCTTGTTTTCCAGTTCGATTAACGTTTCCCTGAGCGGGGTTCTACCGATATCGAATTCTTCGCAGAGTTCGTCATCTTTTAGCCGCTCGCCGGGTTTGTAATCGAGTAAAACTATTCTTTCCTCTATAGTTTTCCTTATCTGCTCTCTTTCCATGACTATCCTTGATGAAATTGGGGAAAATTCGGAATTTGTCAGTCTCCGCCCCGGTAGTATTTACCAGGAAGTAGAGACGTAAAGCTTTTTAGCAAAAATCCGCTCCAAGTTAGTGATTCAAATAACAATCAATTTATTATAGGGATTGAAACTTGATTTGCAATTTTTTTGGGCTAAAGCCCAAAAAAATGCGGATAGAATAGGCAGTCATTATAGAGTTTTCTGTAGCTTTACGGTCCTCTCCGGCTAAGTCATCCGGAACTACCGGCAAGAGGAACGCCGGCCATCTCGCTGGCTTCTCTGGTAAGTGCTCTCAAGTCCTGGCGTTCCAGGCTAAACAGAGATGTTTTACCCGCAAGCATGGCCAGCATGGCTGCTTCTTCCGTAAAGACGTTTAGCAAGTTCTCAACTGACTGGCCTCTTTTCTGAACGTCCAGCTTTTCCTCGAGCTCGGGGATATGAGTCGTAATACCGTAGGGGCACCTCCCGGTGTTACAGAGACCGCAGACCTGACATCCGAGAGCTACAAGGGCAGCAGTAGAGATCGAAACGGCATTTGCTCCAAGTGCAAGTGCTTTTGCGATGTCGGATCCACTTGTGATGCCACCGGAAACGATTAAGTCTATTTCTTCTCTGAGCCCTATATCCACCAGAGCCTCGTGAGCCGCAGAGGTTGCTGCCAGTGTCGGAATACCGGCGTTTTCCAGTGTCGTGTTGGGGGCAGCCCCGGTTCCCCCCTGCATGCCGTCAACCAGCACGGCATCCGCTCCTGCTTTCGCCGCAATTTTGACGTCCTCTTCGACGCGCCCCGCAGCAAATTTTACGATAACCGGAACTTTCCAGTCTACGATCTCTCTTAGTTGGCGAATTTTCATCTTCAGATCTTCCGGTCCGACTATGTCCATGTGCCTGGCGGGCGAAATTAGATCCGTGTTCTCCGGAGTGCCTCGAACCTCTGAAATCTCTTCCGATACTTTGTCACTCATGAGCATTCCACCCTGACCGGCTTTTGCCCCCTGTCCTATTTTGAGCTCTATCGCGTCGGCCGACTGGAGGTATTCGGCCGAGACGCCAAAACGACCAGAGGCGTACTGTACCACGAGGTTGTCCGATATTTCTCTTTCTACCGGCAACATTCCGCCCTCGCCGGTATCCACTGCGCTTCCCGCTTCCTTTGCCCCGCGTGCCAGGGCTTCTTTGGCGCTTTTCGATAATGCCCCGAACGACATCGCGCCTATATAAATGGGAATATCTAGCTGAAGCGGTTTATCGGCGTGTCTTGATCCCAGGCTTACTTCCGTTTTGCATGGCTCCCTGTAGTGGTCTATCGGAGGTCGGGATACCTGGGCATTTCTGACGGTTAAATCGTCGAAATCCGGTAATTCCCGGCGTGCGCTCGTGCCCCTAACCCTTACGTTCCCCGTTTTCGCCTTTTCGGCAATTTCCGAGATTTCGTCTTCGGGCCAGGTATCCGAAGGGGTAGATTCTTCTATCGTTATCGCGTCGACGGGGCAGTTTTTTACGCAGGCCCCGCAATAAGTACAGGCGTTCATATCTATTTCTGGTAGCGGGTCGCCGCCATTGGCGGGTTCGACCATGGTAATTGCGTCGACGGGGCAGGTTGTTTCACATTTTCCGCAGCTGATGC
>CAZDMI010000110.1:3266-4542 GCA_964506635.1 uncultured Thermotogae bacterium | reverse complement strand
TACACAGCCGTTTGGCTCCCTTCCTTCTATATTTAACCGCAACGCTCCCGTAACGCCACCGCGGGAATAAGCTTTGGTGTTTTCCCAGTCCACGTCGTTTAGGGAGAGGAATACCTTACCCAGTATGTCGTTGAAACCTTCCATCTCCCATTCGTTACCCTTACCAAGAGGTCCGAGCAAGTCGCCGATTTTGTAAAGGTTCTTCTGGTTTAAACCCAATTTGGTAGCGGCTCTCTTTATTCTCGTGGCGGCGGACTCCTTCAGTTGAAGGTATCCTTTTTCCATGAGCCAGCTGTTCGCGTTAAAAATCCACTTTAACGGACCGAATCCGTGGTCCGAGACAACCATTACGTGGGTATTTTCGTTTGCAACCTCTTCGTAAATATTTTTAACCGCTCTTTCTACTCTTTTATAAACTTTTAGCACCGGTTCCTTGACGTCTCCTTGATCCTCCGAGTCGCCCGGAAAGAGGTGGTGTTTTACTGTATCCGTTTCCATGAAGTAGACCATTGACATGTCCCATTCCTGGGTCGAAAGGAGGTGCGTGGCCGTATCTTCTCGATTACCAATTGACTCTTTTAATTCCTTGATCCATTGCTTCTTGTTTATCGCCATTTCCGCGTGGGAAGGAGCAAACCTGTATTCTCCAACTTGGTCTTCTATACCCTGACTTAGTTCCGGTGGGTAGACGTAATCTTCGGCCCCTTTCGGGGTTAAAACGCCAGTAGTCATGAAACCGTTTACCTCGCGTGGTGGGTAGGTAACCGGCACGCCGATTGAACCGACTTTCTTTCCGGCTTCGCTTGCCAGTTCCCAGATGGTTTTTGCTTCAATCGATGAAGCGTCTACCATTCCTTCGCCGTAGTTGTCCTGACTCGAACTCCCCCAGTCGAATACGCCGTGCTTCCCCGGATTGACCCCTGTCTGGAAGGTGGACCAAGCGGGCCCGGTTAATGGTGGAATAGTACTTCTCATTTCCCCGTGTACGCCTTCCCGAATGGTTTTTCTCAGGAAAGGCAGTTCGTCACGATCAAACCACTGATCAAGTAATTCAAACGTTGCACCGTCCAATCCAAAGATCAAAAGCTCTTTTTTTGATGACATCATTCTCCTTTTTTTACTACAAAAGCCAAATATACCTAAAAAGGATAACTGGTAGGGTGGGAACTATCAAAAGAAATTTCCCGGATTTGACACAAATACCGCCAGGAAGGACGAGACCAATGACTTGAAAAGGGTTAACCTGGGGGCTTACCCTAACTTGCGAATTGCAATG
>CAZDMI010000110.1:0-3166 GCA_964506635.1 uncultured Thermotogae bacterium | reverse complement strand
GATCTCGATGGGGTCCTGCTCGATTCGGAATCGGACCTCGAATGGCTCAACAGGGCGCTGAAGGACGCACTGGAAGATCTGGGCGTCCCCACCACGGAGGCAAACCTAAAAAAACTTTACCCCGGTGGATTGGATGAATTCGAGGACTCAGTCAATGATTTTCCCGGGACCCCGGATGAAATTTGGCGCGTGAGAGACAAATACTACGTTGCAAAAAAGGTAAGTATGATCGAAAAAGGTAAGTTAGAGCCCTTCTCCGACGTCTCGTATATCGAAAAACTTAAACCGGAGTACTCGCTCGGAGTAATAAGCAATTCCCCCAAGGAAGTCGTCGATCTTTTCCTCAAAAATTACGATCTAAGTGGCATTTTTGAGGACTGGGTCGGGCGGGGTTCCAGACTGGAGGACTTAAAGAGAATTAAACCGGACCCGTACCTCTTTGGGGAAATAAAGCGTAATATGGGGGAAGGCCAGTACTGGTACGTCGGTGATAGGGAGAGCGATGCCGAGTTCGCGGAGAACGCCGGAATTGATTTCCTCCGTCTGACCCGGAATGAGAACGGGTTTCATGGCCTGAAAGAGGTGGTAGATTACCTTCTGTAATCAGTCCCAGAGGTCGTACAGCTGATCCTGGATTGGTTCTCGGTAGACTTCCTCACCTATTACCAGTTCCGGTTTCCCAGCTTCAACTTTACCTATCACGCTGGCCGATATACCTCTGTTTATCAGGGTCTCAGTCGCCTCATCCGCCCGGTCTTCCGGAACGGTTGCAAGTAAAGCTCCGGACCCGAATATCTTCAGAGGATCCACTCCCATTGCGCCACAGAGTGCCTTAGTATCGTCCCCGATGAATATTTTCGAACGATCTATCTCGATACTGGTGGCAGAGGCAGCCGATAGCTCGAATAGTCCGTCCACTAATCCCCCCTCGGTTGGATCGTGCATTGCGGTGGCGTAATCGTTCAGGACGGAGGCTTCCGGGACTACACTGAGCTCGGTCAACCTTTTCTCACCCCGTTCCAGAAGCTCCGGCTCGACTTTACCTTCTAGTTCCGACCGGAAATCGGTGGCGATAATACCGGTACCTTCTATCCCGGCTCCCTTGGTAAGAATTACGTAATCCCCCGGCTCAGCTCCGCTCGTCGGGATATATCTGTCAGCTCGACCTAAACAGGTCAGGGAAAGAAAGGGCCGTTCTATTTCGGAAACGAACTCAGAGTGGCCTCCGACTATAGCTACCCCGAGATCACTTGCAACTTCGTCGATTTGTCGGGTGATCGTATCAAGGACGGAATTTTTCCCATCCGGTAAGAGATACGTAACCGTCATCCACTCCGGCTCTCCCCCGGAGGCTGCAATGTCGTTACTCGCTATGTTGACGCCGAGAGTTCCTATCCCTTCCGCGGCGTAGATTATCGGGTCGGAATTTATAACCAGAACTTCGTCCCCGATTTCTATTGCCGCAGTGTCCTCACCGTAAGCGGGTCCGACCTGCACTGCCTTGCTAGCTGCTCCTACCCGGGAGAAGACGAAATTTTTTAGATCTTCGGGAGATACCTTTCCAACCATCCAGCAAATCACCCCAGCTAAATATTATGGTAGGAAAAACATCTCCCGCCCTCTACACCTTTTAGGGAGTGTTGTCTTAAATAGTTTTTTTCAACCCTCGAGAGTTTCTGGGTTAGTCTTTCTGGTAGTTACCGGCGTCGGCAAATACGTCTCGAATGTCGATACTACCCCCTGCCGTAGAAATACACAGTCCACAACCGGAACACCCGTAATAACCGTGTTCCTCGTAAAATCGGTCGAACTTGTCGTAGAACATTTCTTTAACCCGGCTATCAGTCGGGTCGTCCGTATATAGCTCGTTATTGATGTCCTTTAATGTTGCACTGTCCCAGACCTTATCCTGAACGGTTTGGCTCCCTTCTTCGTCTTCCTGGAAGTTTTGCAGCGTTTTGGATGTCGGGCAGGCCAGGGTATAAGCAGTGCAGTGACATTTTTCCGTCGCGTATTTTTCCCAGAACGGCGCGTCCCGGGGTACTTTGCCCAGTTCCGGGGTTATTTCAAAGTAGGAGTTCTTTTCTTCTATTTTCTTCATCATTTTATCCCGGTGGGCTTTTCGTAACTCGATCTCCTTTTCCGTCGCTTTGGAAAGTAAATGACCGTACCGGTCAATTATCTCGTGGCCTTTTTCCGAATCTTCTCCGACCTCAATAAGCATATCCCCGTAGTGTGGCAGTGTAGATATATTGAGATCAAAACCCGACTTCGGGTAAGGTTGGCCACCGACTTTATTACATATACAGGGATCGGCTATTTCCAGACAATCGACAGAGATTATCGTCGTCTCCTCTCTGCGTTTTTTGTAAAATGGGTAGGATAGATCTCCTTCTTCAAAAGCCTTGTCGAGAACTTTTAGCGCATCGATGTCGCACGACTTGTAGCCAAGAAGAGTTATGCCTTTCCCTTCCTTATCACCGGGCTGGCCTTCTGGAAAAGTATGCATTATGTTGTTGGGAGGAAAAAAGAAGTCGAAACAGAGTGCATCAGTTCTGCGGCAGTTTAGCTGAAACCGTGTCTCTTTGGGATCCCACCTTACAAATTCCCACCTGCTTCTTTTACCTTCGGACTGCTGACACTGGACGGGCAAAAAAATGTAGTTGTCCTCTGCCAGGTTATTAATGAGTTTCCTCAAATCCCACTCTGAAAGACTGTAGATATTATCCATTGGGTACCCCCCTGTTTAACGTAATTACGGGTAAAATACCCTTCGACCCTTTCCGGTTCAAGAACTGTCCGATCCAGCTTTAAAGGTTCCGATAAAAAATGTTAACACGTTCACGCTTGAATAAATTATATCACAGTCCCCTGGGCTTACCAAATAAAAAATCTTTGAGGTGGCTACTTGGTTGAAGAGGATATTGGGTTAAAATTTAAAAAATATTTGTTAACTTCTTGACAATACTATATTTACGTTTATAATGTCATTAGAAGAATTTTTGGAGGAATAAATATAGTTTATGCTTAGTCTTTTAAAAACAATTTAAATAACTATGCCAGACCAAAAGGATCCCATTGCGAACAAAAGTCGGAGAAAACACGTGAACCAGCTAAGGGTTTTTAAAGAGCTTTATTACGAATCGCCGCTGACCAAAAAAGAACT
>CAZDMI010000109.1:0-4616 GCA_964506635.1 uncultured Thermotogae bacterium | reverse complement strand
GCGGTTTCGTCGTGCGGGCTTTCCCAGTGTTCATTGGCAACCGTGCTATCCACCCGCGTTACTTCGCCGCAAATCGGGGTCATTGCCCAGCGAATCAGGTCCAGTCCGTGTGTACCCACTCCGGCCAGACCCCACCAACGACCGACGTCCTCGTGAGCTCTCCAGTTGGAGTCGTCGTCTGCTTGAAAGGACCATTGCACTCTCGCGTGATGGGTTTTACCCAGGACACCGTCCTGAATTTTCCATACAAGTTTTCTGTGCCCGCGGTGCCACCTCAGGTGGTAAGCCACACCGAGCTTAACTCCGTTATTATCGCATTCCGTGATCAGTTCTTTCCCGCTGGCGGAATCCGCTACCATTGGTTTCTCCATTAGCACGTGTTTACCCGCCCGAGCAGCTTTTATTCCGTGTTCTGCGTGTAATTTATCGGGCGTGGATACCAGTACCGCGTCGAGATCGGGTTGAGCGAGCATCTCCTCGTAATCCTCGAAAGCAGGATCGGGACCACGTGCATCGTGCCTTTCGGCAAAGTCACTGGCTCTTTTGAGGCTCCTGCTTGTCACGCTCCACAACTTTGCACCCGTCGTTGCCTTGATTGCGGGTGCCAGTTTCCTGTCCGCAATGCTGCCTGGACCAATTATTCCAAAGTTAACTGCCATTTTTAAAACCTCCAATCATTAATCAATGCTTAATCAGAACTTTGATTTGGCGTGAAAGGGCACGCCGCGATACAGCTAGAACAATCGCTTCCGATTTCCAGCCAGTACTCGTAACAGCTATAGTGATCAACTGCCCAGCGCTTTAAACCGTGGTTATTGGCGGGGCACGCAATTTTCTCCCGCGGCTCCGTTTTAGAGGATATGGCATCGACTTCACATGCTTCGCTACATATTTTACAGTTTTGGCAGCTCTTTTCTAATTGTGGTGACAGGGGCTGGTCTTCTGCCAGCGGCATGTCAGTGAAAACCTTACAGATCTTGAGAGAAGAACCGAGGTCCGGGTTAAGCAACAGTCCGTTCCTGCCGAGCCTGCCAAGCCCTGACCCAACGGCAAGAGGGATACTCAAAGCTCCACCATTACCCATTGGTGCTGCTGAGTAACCAAGTCTGTTAATATATTCTTTGAGGCACGAAATGACGAAAGCCATTTGGGAATAGGAAACCGCGGAAGCCGTCGCTGCGGGGAGTCCGGGTGATTTCTTGATACCCTCCGGATCCATCGGGACAAGCATTACGACCGCGTAGTCGTATTCCAGAAGGTGATCGAGTTCCTTCCCCTGGCGGTCCTTCGCGTAAACCCATCGAGGGTCGACTTTGGTAATCCCTACCTTTTCGGCACCGTAGGCGAGGGCTGAATTCTTTAACTCCGCCGTTATTTTTTCAGGATCGCTGGTTGGAAGGTCCAGAGTTGGCTTGTCCATATTGTTGCTTGAGCTTTCCGATTCTCCTGTCCTGAAGGCTTCAGTATGGTAATCGTACACGGACCAGCCACCGAGGGTTCGTGCCAGTTTAAAGGAGTCGTAACCTTCCCGGTTTGTCAGCAAACTGTCAGTTCTATCGTAAATCTCCTGACCGTAGAACGGTGATTCTTCGTCCTGGTCAATTCTGCTAAAAACGTTCTCCCTTTGATCAAAACGACTATAGTTCTCTTCGTTCAGTATTGATCCGGGAAATTCTTCCATGGATTCACCTGATTTAAACTGAATTATCTCGCGTTCAGGTTAGAAACAGCCAACCTTAATACAATGCCAGTTCTTCAGTTCTCTAATCTGCCTTTGATCTTTTCCTCGTATTCCGGGAAATAGTTCTCTATAACGGTTAGTTCGAAGCTGCTCAGGATCGACTCCTTTGGTTCTCTTTCCAGTAGAAACCTAAAAGACTCTTCTACCAGCCCTTCCCGGTCAACTCCTTTTGGTGCCAGTTTTTCGTAATCCGTGTCGGCGAGAGTTACCCGGTGATTGGAACTCGAACCTTTTTCCGATACTTCAACGGAAAAAACCGTACTGTCTTCGTCGTTCTCTATCCTTTCTACTTTAATTTCGGTCACACTTATCACCTGTCGTAAAAGATAACCGACAACCGGTCGAAAACAAAAGGTGGTTAGAAGTTTTCTGATTTGGGTGAATACGTCGGAGTTAAGATGAGGGGGCGAACTCTTTACCCCGATTAAAAATGATGTGGGTTTCAAAGCGTTGCTTGAAATACGGGATTTAGCTACCATTAACGTACGGACAGAGTCAATTGTCATTCTGGTTGGTTTTTCGACTAAAAGTAGGGAATTACCGGGAGATTCATTGCTGGGTTAGCCAGTTCAGGCAGGGGAATTGATTGAACCGATTCTTTATAGGGGGAAAATGGAAATATATGATGCGGTAAAGAGACGTAGATCAGTGCGTGATTATCCTGGCAGAGAGCTGTCCAGTCGTTTGATTGGGGACCTGGAAGAAATGCTGGACCAAAGCAGGAAGTTTAGGGGGGATATAAATACGGAAGCGCACCTGATAAAAAATGGTCGGGAGTTTCAGGAGGATCTATCCGGTGTAGTCGCCGACTACGGTAAGGTTAGAGCACCGCACTATATCGTACTGACTGCTGAAGAAAAGGAGGGGAGCTTTGTCGAGGTAGGTTACCGCTACGAGTTCGTGGTGCTATCACTAACTGCGAGGGAGATAGGGACCTGCTGGATTGGAAAAGGGTTTGGCCGGGAAGCGCTCGAAGGTTACGTGGAGTTGTCCGGAGACCAAACCGTACGAGCCCTGATCGCGTGTGGGCCCGTTCAGGGAGACAAAATGGAACCAATTGAGGAACCCCCGAGGAAGGACCTCGATGATTTCCTGGTTGAAAGAAATCTCGAAGAACTTGACGAGAAAAGTCTCGATGTAATCGATAATTTAAGAAGGGCTCCTTCGTCGATCAACAGCCAGCCCTGGAAGGTGCTGGTTGATGGCGGACTTTTTCATCTCTACCTGAAGTCGAGGAACTATCTCACCAGAAAATTGGTGAAAAGCTTGTCGGAAATGAACAGGATAGACGCGGGAATAGGGCTTGCACACATGAAAGTGGCCGGAAGACATCACTGGGATGACGTCGGAATTATCAAACGGGACCATCCGGAGAAAAGTGGCCTGGAGTACGTTGGTAGCTTGAAGAAATAAACTTTAGAACCTTTTTATCTGCCCCCCATCTTTCCGGATGTTGGCTGGATTTACACGTTGACCAACCATAGTCCCAGGTTTTACGTGCACCGATAGGATCAGGTATGGGTATGATGGACCCAGAAGCGTTGTGGAGCTACTCAGTTGCAATCAATTTAATTTTTCTTTATTATTCGTCTACACAGTTGGACTCTTATATAGTGGAAACTGAAGCTTGATATTATGGGCCGAGGTGGCGGAATTGGCAGACGCGCATGGTTGAGGGCCATGTGGACATTTTTTCGTCCGTGCGGGTTCAAGTCCCGCCCTCGGCACCAATTCTTTTATAGGGAATATTCTTACCAACATGAAAGTCTTGCTGGATACGATGAGTGGGGACGTACCGCCCGGAGAAATAATTAAAGGAGCGGTTCAGGCCCTTCGTGAGACCGGCGATGACCAACTGGGAATTACTCTGGTTGGCAAAGAGGAATTGAACCGGGAATTGGTGGAAGAGCTTCAACCCGACGCTGACCTTGATAGAATCTCCTACCTGCATGCCCCCAGCATGATTTCTATGGAGGACACGCCTGCCAAAGCTGCCAGGAATAATCCGGATTCCTCTCTGGTGAAAGGAATTAAGGAACTAAAAGAGGATTCGGAAATATTTATTTCTTCCGGGAATACCGGAGCGGTAGTGGCAGCAGCGCTTTTCAACCTCGGTAGAATTACTGGCGTGGAAAGGCCAGGGCTTGCGGGCGTTATTCCCACGGTAAAGAGCGGTAACGTGGTATTGATAGACATTGGAGCTACCACTGATGCCAGTCCGAAGAATTTGGCTCAGTTTGGCGTCATGGGAAAAATACTTGCCGAGATCGTCAGTGATAAGGACGACCCTAAAGTAGGTGTTTTAAATATCGGGGAAGAGCAGACCAAAGGGAACAAGTTGACGAAGCAGGCAGTTTCCCTGATAAAGGAGAGCGATTTAAAGTACGCCGGTAACGTTGAACCACACCTTCTTTTGACTGAACCTCCGGCAGATGTCGTTATCTGTGAAGGCTTCGTCGGTAACATATTGATTAAGTCGTTTGAAGGCGCGGTCGATGGAACCATGGGGTTCTTCAGGGAAGCGATTTCTTCCGATTTGAGGTCTAAGCTTGGCGGACTGGTTCTCCGACCGACGCTTAAGAAGTTAAAAAACCAGTTGAGCTACTCCCAGTTCGGGGCAGTTCCCCTGCTAGGTGTTAATGGAGTAGTATACGTGGCGCATGGAAGGTCGGGAAAAAGGGCAATAAAAAACGCCATAATTAACGCAAGGAAAGCATCACGCTGGGATTTACCAGGAAAAATAGAATCAGAAATAGAGAGGGTTGATTTTATTGAGTGATGATAACGAACTAGAATATATAGCGAAGATAACGGGACTGGGTGCGAAAGTACCCGAGAAGGTTTTAACAAACCAGGACCTTGAAGAAATGGTTGA
>CAZDMI010000108.1:0-4664 GCA_964506635.1 uncultured Thermotogae bacterium | reverse complement strand
ACCGGGAGTACGTCAAGGATAAGCTGGAGAAGATAATCGAGGATCGGGATTTATCCAGGTATATCCTCTAAGCACGACTGATAAGTGGAATGAAGAAGTTAGAATTGAGGACAGGGAAATCACTACAGGATCTAGTTGGTATGTCTATACTCTGATCGGACAAACAGTAGACTGGTTCTCTGTGCTCGGTTGAGAAGACCTTCGGGCTACCCGAACTGAGAAATTTCCGACTCGCGTGCTCAAACTGTTATCTTCATGGAGGTGGGACTTTTCATAGGAAGTATTACCCATAAAAAACTAAACTCATTCGATTACGTAAATATCCCTCTCCAGCCCAGCAGTCAATCGAGCCAATCTCCTGGTTACAATCAAGATAGGAGGATAGACACGAATAGTATCTAGCAGTTCTTAAGGAGAGTATCCTCGATTGACTGCTGGGCTGGCTCGGTCAGACATATGCGCCGCGTCGCTGGAATTTTCTCAGTTCGGTGCCTTCTTTTTATCATAGTTCAGTGGAAAGGTGAGATGACCCAGGGTTTACGAGTGGTGACCAAAATCCCATTTATAATTTTGGATATCAAAATAAAACCAGATTTTTCCTCCTAATAGTTGATTAAGAGGGAAAGAGACGCGAAACTTAAATTCGAATTCAAAGTTTACACAAATAACCATAGGGGTGAACCACATGAAATTAACTCTTCCTGATGGAGATACTTTAGAGGTGGAAGAGGGAACCAGAGTTATAGACGTTGCTTACGATATAGGATCGGGGCTTGGAGACGCGACGGTTGGTGCCACGCTGGATGGAGAACTCATGGACCTGAGGGACGAGCTAACGGAAGAGGGAGAGTTCGAAATAATAACGATGGATTCACCCCAGGCAAACCACATCATTAGACATACGGCCTCCCACGTCATGGCCCAGGCGGTAAAGCGTCTCTTTGACGACGTCCAGCTTGCAATAGGTCCGGCGATTGACGACGGATTCTACTACGATTTTGACCTGCCTGAAACCATCTCGGAGGACGATTTCGACGATATAAAAAGTGAAATGCAGGAGATAGTTGACGAGGGTTACGAGATAGAGAGGTTTGTAAAAGCCGCGGACGAGGCCGAGGAGTACCTGGCGGAAAAGGGCGAGGATTACAAACTAGAACTGCTGGAGGAGTTCGTTTCCGAAGGGGCAGAGGAAGTTTCGTTTTACCAGCAGGACGGCTTCACGGACCTCTGTGAGGGGCCGCACCTTCAAGACACTTCCCAGCTAAAGCACTTCGAGTTGATGGACGTCGCCGGGGCGTACTGGCGTGGAGACGAGGACAACGTAATGCTCCAGCGCGTTTACGGTACGGCATTTTCCAGCGAGTCCGACCTGAACGAGTACGTAGAGCGCCAGGAGGAAGCAAAGGAGAGAGACCACCGAAAGCTCGGACCTGAACTGGATCTATTCACCTTCCACCCGGAAGTCGGCCCGGGACTGGCTTACTGGCACCCGAAAGGCACGACCGTGCTCAATCAGATCAAGGACTTCTGGCGCGAGAAGCACAGGAAGTCCGGATACGAGTTCGTCTCGACGCCCCATATCGGGAAGAGCGACCTCTGGGAGAAGAGCGGGCACCTGGATTACTTCCGCGAAGACATGTTCCCGCCGATGCGGGAAAGCAACCAGGAATACTTCCTCAAGCCGATGAACTGTCCGTTCCACATCAAAATATACCAGAGTCGTACACGCAGTTACCGCGATCTTCCCTTGAGGTGGGCCGAGCTAGGTACCGTCTACCGGCACGAACGTTCGGGGGTATTGCACGGGTTGCTTCGGGCCCGCGGTTTTACCCAGGACGACGCCCACATCATTGCCACGCCCGACCAGGTCAAGGAGGAAGTGGAAGGGGTGCTCAACCTGACCTTTGATATCATGTCGGACTTCGGCTTCGAGGATTACAAGATAGCGCTGTCGACCAAACCGGAGAAATCCGTCGGCGACGATGAGAGGTGGGACGAGGCGACGGAAGCACTGAAAGAAGCCATCTCCGACCTCGACCTCGAGTACGAGGAAGAAGAAGGTGAAGGTGCCTTTTACGGTCCGAAAATCGATGTACATCTCGAGGACGCGCTCGGGCGCCTCTGGCAGACCACCACCGTCCAGTTCGACTTTAACCTGCCGGAGCGGTTCGACATGACCTACATGGGGTCCGACGGACGGGAACATCGACCGTACATGATACACCGGGCTCTTCTCGGGACGCTTGAGAGGTTCTTTGGCATTCTCGTCGAGCACTACAAGGGTGCTTTCCCCGTCTGGCTGGCACCAGTTCAGGTCGCCGTTCTCCCCGTTACCGAGAACAACAACGAATACGCCGATCACGTTGCTGCCGAGTTGCGAGAAGCCGGAATAAGGGTCGACGCCAGAACGGATACCGACGAGAACCTTTCCAGAGAAATCCACGAGGCACAGCTCGAGAAGATACCTTACATGCTCGTGGTTGGGGACGACGAAGAGGAATCCGGGGAAGTATCACTCAGGCTGAGGACGGAAGAGGACCTCGGACCTCGACCCCTAAAGGAGTTCAAGGAGTTTGCCCAGGAAAAGATAGAGGAGAAGGCGCGGCTCTGACTTTTAAATACTCCTGACGAAGCGGTCTGGAGTTCAAGGGAAGTTAGCCGCTGGAATCGGTGAGGCTTCCGTTATTTTCCGCGTATTAAAAGTTGACTGAAGCTGACCTCCGGCGATTGGCAGGAGAACGGTTCAACCGGATTCGGCAGAATTCGGGCTTAGGGCGTCGGAGGTCAGTTATAGTTATATACCGCTAAATTTGGCTGACCGTGATTCTAGGTTAGTTTCTCCCTTAACTCTTCCTTTTTGTCGGTTTTTTCCCAGGGTAAATCCAGCTCTTCTCGTCCAAAGTGGCCGTAAGCGGAAAGCGGTGTGTAAATGGGTCGCCTGAGCTGGAATCGATCTATGATTGCCGCCGGCCGCATGTCGAATACTTCCCTTATTGCCGAGTTTAACTCTTCGTCGCTGACTTCCCCGGTCCCGAAAGTATCCACGGTGATCGCCAGCGGGTTGGCCTTGCCGATTGTGTAGGCAATCTGGATTTCGCATTCGTCGGCCAGTTCCGCCGCAACGACGTTTTTGGCGACGTACCGCGCCATGTAGGATCCGGAGCGGTCGACCTTGGTCGGGTCCTTACCCGAATAAGCCCCGCCGCCGTGGCTTCCGTATCCCCCGTAGGTGTCGACTATTACCTTTCTCCCGGTCATTCCCGTATCAGCAGGTGGTCCACCTTTGACAAATTGGCCGGATGAATTAATAAAGATATCGGTGGAATCATCGAGCCAGCGCCCGAGAACTGGCTTTATTACCCGCTTAAACAGTTTGTTCTCCAGTTTGGATTGGTCGATATCGGGATCGTGTTGAGCGGCCAGTATTACGGTGTGGGCTCTTTTCGGCTCGTCGTTTTCGTATTCGATTGTAACCTGGGATTTTCCGTCCGGCCTCAAGTGAGCGATTGAACCGGTCCTCCTTTCTTCCGTCAACCTTTTCGTCAACCTGTGGGCGAGAGTAATTGGTAAAGGCATCAGGGACTTGGTTTCTCGGCAGGCGTAGCCGTAAACTATGCCCTGATCTCCTGCACCCAGTTCGTCGTAGTTATTTCCCCCCTCACCGTCACGGATTTCCTTTGCCTGACTGACCCCACGTGATATGTCCGGCGATTGTTCGTCGATGCTGGTCAGAACGGCACAGTCCTCCCCGTCAAACCCGTACTTGTTGTCGTCATAGCCTACGTCCAGAACGGTAGTCCTGGCTACGTCCGATATATCCACGTACGTCTCAGTGGTAACCTCCCCACCGACCAGTACGAGACCGGTAGTAACGAAAGTTTCGCAGGCAACTCTGCCGTTCGGATCGTCCTCCATTATGCTATCCAGTACCGCATCCGAAACCCTATCGGCAACTTTGTCCGGATGTCCTTCTGTCACTGATTCTGAAGTAAAATATCTTCCTTTCATTGTTTCACCCTTTGGTGCGTTCAATATGGCAAAGTGTAAAAAATGAGGTGAGGGCCGTCAACAAACTTGTAAAAGGGGGGAGTTCTCCTCCGCCTCAATATATTATCCGATCAATGACGAAATAGCTTCAGTGTAGAAAAGTATTGGGGTCACTATTCTGGGATTTTCCCCGAAAAAAGTCTCAACCGTTTTTCATGTGACGGGGAAAACCCAGAGTATAGGATTATGTAAATACTCTCTAAGGCGGAGTAATTGGGAACAAGCTCGCTAATATATTGGAGTTGAAAAAAAGTCATATTGATTAATTGACAGCCGAAAGGATTTCCTTATAATTGTGAATAAATTAGTTAGCGTTACCGTTTATACGTAGAGGTATTTTTTGAAGCAAAGTTTAAAGGAGGGAATACCCGATAACTCTCCCGGCTCCTGGTGGGTTAAAGGACTTAGAAAAGTTGAAACGACGAATTAGGGGGTCGTGTTCCCATTCGGGACAAAGAAACCAAAGGAGGGACTATGATTAAGCAAAATTTTCTCAGACAAGATCTTCTGGAGCAGGAAGACATCGATAAAATCCATAACACCTCGATGGAAATATTTGAAGAGACCGGCGTTGAAATCAATAACGAGGAAGCCAGAGAAGTATTTGAGGAAAACGG
>CAZDMI010000107.1:0-4784 GCA_964506635.1 uncultured Thermotogae bacterium | reverse complement strand
ACCTGCGTCTAGTTAAACTGTTTGTCTCTTCTTTTTGTTGGGTCATTTTTCCTCCAGAAAGCATGAACTTATTTGATTGTTAAAACCAAGCTATTAGTCGAATCGTAACGGAAAAGTGTTTGTTATTTCAATGTCAAGGTTTCTTATGCTGTTTTGACTCACGGAAAAGACAAATCTAAAGAATATAACTATTTACTTGACAAAAACTCAAAACAATATATAATGAACTTGAGTATTAGCAAGGACCGAGATTTCCTACGAGGGTCTGTGAGTAATATTTTATTGTTTTATTCCTTACAAACATATAACTCTACTGAAAGCCCATGTAGTTCACTAATTCAAATATCACCTTAATCATCTTCCGATATTTTGTACCAACATCTTAGGTTATGGAGGTTAACATGGCAAGTAAAAAGATGAAAGACAAGAATAAAGAGAAAAACCCAATTAGAAGGTACTTTGACGAAGTAGGTAATGAGGCGTTGCTGACGAGGGAAGAAGAGGTCGAGCTAGCAAAAAGAATAGAACAGGATGACGAACAGGCCAAGGAAAAGCTTGCGTCTTCTAACTTGAGGTTGGTAATTAGCATTGCAAAAAAGTACCGAAATTATGGTTTACCTTTTTTGGACCTAATTCAGGAAGGTAACCTGGGTTTGATGAAGGCCATAGAGAAGTTTGACTGGAGAAAGGGTTATAAGTTTAGCACTTACGCCACCTGGTGGATCAGGCAGGCAATTCTCAAGGCGTTGACCAATAGGTCGAGGACGGTTAGAGTTCCGGCCCATATGAAGGAATTGAGCCGAAAAATAGATAGGGTTGAGGAGGAGTACATTCAGGAACACGGTACCGAACCCCCGGTAGAAAAGGTTGCCGAAGATCTGGACGTGACGGTCGAGAAGGTAAGAAGGGCGAAGAAAGCAGCTCAAACTACCATATCCCTTGACAAACCGCTCGGAGAGGAATCCAGCGATAGCGGAGTGCTCGGGGATATCTTTGCCGACGACCACCTGCCAACACCAGAAGAAGAGACATTTGATTCTCTGCTGAAAGGTCGTTTGAAGGGCTTGTTAAATAAGGAGCTGACGGACCGGGAAAAGCATATACTGAAGCTCCGTTACGGACTGGAAGACTATAAAACTAGGACCCTCGAAGAGGTAGGAGAAGTATTTGATATAAGCAGAGAGCGCGTAAGACAGCTCCAGAACAGGGCAATAGAAAAGCTCCAGCGACCCGAAATAAAAGAAGAACTGGGAAGATATAAAAAGCTTAGCAAGGAAGAATAACTGGTTTCCAAATTTATCATGAAGGTTTTCGGCAAGGTTTTCGGCCTGGCTTGAGTTGAGCTCAAGTCAGGCCTTTACCTTTTTTAAAAGGAGGCTTATTGGAACATGAGCAAGACAAAAATTGTTGCCACGTTTGGACCGGCTTCGGATTCGCCTCCAGTAGCCCGTACTCTCGTCAAGGAGGGTGTCGATTGTGCCAGGATCAACCTATCTCACGGGGATGAAGAAGGTCACAGAGAGCTTATATCCCATCTAAAAAAGTTTCGCCGTGAGATGGACGTTTCCCTGTCTATAATGGCAGACACAAAAGGGCCCGAAGTGAGGATTGAACCCACCTCAGATGAAGAGATCGAACTGGTAAAAGGGGATGAAGCTGTACTGGTTACGGACGGTTCCCAGCGGGAAGGAGATCTCAGTACTGAATTCGAGGGACTCGGCAGCGTTCTATCAGTTGGAGACGAGTTGATAGTTGGGGACGGTGACCTTTCCCTGACCGTTTCAGGAGAAGGAGCTAAGGCAATAAAGTGTAAAGCCCTGGGGTCAGGCACCATTGCGGGCAGACAGAGAATAACGGTTCCCGGTAAGAGTTTCCCTCTGCCCTCGATAACTGATCAGGACACCGAGGATATAAAATTTGCTGTCGGTCAGGACGTTGACTGGATAGCCCTTTCCTTTATTAAATCGTCGGAAGATATACGGGAAGCGAGGGAAATAATTAATTCCGCCAGTGGTCCGAACCAGGATATTCCCGTAATGGCCAAGATCGAAACCGTCGAAGCCGTGGAAAATATTGAGGATATTACGAGAGAAGCTGACGGGTTAATGGTAGCCCGAGGTGATCTTGCAATGGCGATTGGTCTGGAGGAAGTACCCTTTCTGCAAAAAAAGATCATTCATCTGGCCAACGAGGTGGCAAAACCGGTAGTTACCGCCACGCAGATGCTTGAGACCATGATCGAAGTCCCCACTCCGACCAGGGCCGAAATAACTGACGTGGCAAATGCCGTACTTGATGGAACCGACGCACTAATGCTTTCCGGTGAAACCGCCATCGGTAACTACCCAGTTAAAACCGTAACCACCATGCGAAAGCTGGCTGAAAAGGCGGAATCAAACTTCCCTCACTCCGATACTTCTGGGAAAGAGCTGAACAGTGAAAAGGGGCAAACGGCTCCCGAGATAGGTCGAGCTGCCTGTTCTATGGCCGAGAGACTTGGTGCGAGGGCAATTATAACATCAACCAGGTCAGGTTATACGGCAAGGTTGATTTCTCGTTTTCGTCCTGAGGTAAGAATAGCCGCAGTTACGCCCTCGAAAAGGGTTTTCAACAGATTAGCCATGGTTTGGGGTATTACACCTATCCAGGTCGAGACTACTCAGGATACTGACGAAATGATTGAGAAGTCAATTCGTTCCGTGCGAGAAGAAGGTTATGTGGATAGCGGTGACAAGGTTGTCGTTACTGCCGGCGTGCCTTTTGCCGTCGAGGGGACGACGAACTTGATCAAGGTTGAAACCGTGGGGTAACCTCCCGACAGAAACTTTAACCCCCGGTCCCCCTGAAGGGGTAGAAGCTGGCGTAACCCTTGTGGAACGAAAGATCTATTTTTCCCAGGGGTCCATTTCTCTGTTTTCCGATTATTAGTTCCGTCTTGCTGACGGTGGAGTCGTCCTCCTCCTCTTCTTCGTCGTCGTAATAATCCTCGCGATAGATAAATGCGACTATGTCGCTGTCCTGTTCGATTGCACCACTTTCTCTAAGGTCGGAAAGCCTGGGTTTTTTCGATTCCCTGCGTTCTACGGACCTGTTTAACTGGGAAAGTGCCACCACGGGAATCCTGAGTTCTCTTGCTATGCCCTTGAGCGAGCGAGATATGTGAGCGATCTCCTGTTCTCGGGTATTGACGTTATTTTTCCCTTCAATTAGCTGCAGGTAATCGACGACGAGCATGTTGATATCGTGTTCTGCTTTCATCCTTCTGGCTTTTGCCTTTACGTCAAGTATCGCATTTCCGGGCATGTCATCGATAACTATCGTGCTCTCCTGGAGTTTCCCCGCAGCCGTGGCGATATCCCTCCACTTGCCGGAAGGGACGAAACCACCTCTTAGCTGATGCAGGTTAACTCTCCCTTCACCGCAGAGCAAACGTTCCAGGAGCTGTTCTTTTGTCATCTCAAGGGAGAATAGGCCCACCCCTGCGTCCTCTTTCAGAGCGATATTCCTGACTAGTGAAAGGGCGAAACTGGTTTTACCGGTCCCTGGCCTGCCCGCTATGACAATTAACTGCCCGTCCTGCAGACCGGAGGACATCTCGTCTAGCTTCGGGAATCCCGTAGCAAGTCCGCTTATCGTTTGCTGTCCGGGGTCGTGGTGTAGCTCTTCCAGCTCGTCAAAATGATCGCGCAGGAAGTCGCTCAGAAGGTGAAAATCTTCCACCGTTTCCTGCCGGGATATCTCAAATACTATTTCCTCGGCTTTATCAAGTACGTTCTCCAGTTCCTCTTCCGTTTCGTAGCCAAGTTCGCTGATCTTTCGCCCGCCGTTGATTAAAGCACGCATTAACGCCTTTTCCCGAAGGATATCGGCATAATGTTCTAGGTTGGCGGTAGTGACGACCTTGTCCAGAAGGTCAGCAAGGTAACCTCTCCCCTGGATTTCTTCCAGCTGGTTCTTTTCCTTGAGTCTATTAGTTACAGTTACCACATCCGCAGGGTCACCTTTATCGAATAGTTCCAGAATGGCCCGGTAAATAAGGCGGTGTTCCTTCCAGTAAAAATAACTGGGTTGTATTTTTTCTATGACTTTTGGAATCACTTCTTCCGGGTCCATCAGAATTGAACCGAGAACAAGTTGTTCGGCTTCTTTGTTTTTGGGTATAGTGCGGTCCTGTGGCATGGTATTAGATTATAGGTAAGCTATTCCGAAGAATCCAGAATCAAGCACGGAGAAGAAACCTCTGAGTTTAAAATTTATATTCAATATTAGAGAAATGAAAGGAAAGATTGTGATGGTGGAGGTGGTGGGAATCGAACCCACGTCCAGTATCGCCTCCGTTCCGCATTTACAAGCTTAGTCCCGTTTTAAATTTAAGGTATGGAGCGCCACGGAACAGCCACTCCAGACCCGAGCTCCTAAGTTTTCCCTTTTACTCCGGAGCCAGAGCAAAAGGTAAGCCCGTATAATCGTCGCCTCGCAGGGCCCCTACGGGCAAAACACCCTGGAGACGCCGTCATTCAGCTAGGTTACGCGAGGGCTCCTGCGGCGGTTGCGCCACTGAAGCTACCTTCTGCGTTACCCGTAGTGCTGAAGACGGGTGCCGTGTTATCGTTGGCATTTATTAGAGAAAGTTTGTTAGTTTTAGGAGTTAACAGCTCCGCCTGTAGCTTCCCTTGGGCAATACTGTCGAACCCTTTCACCCCCATATCAAGGAACAAACAAGCCCCTCATACATTTAGCGGCGCAGGGATTCGAACCCCGAGCCTCTCGGATATGAGCCGAAC
>CAZDMI010000106.1:0-4796 GCA_964506635.1 uncultured Thermotogae bacterium | reverse complement strand
AATATACAAAAACCCCCGTAACACAGATTTCATTCTGTGTCCGAGGGTTTGTAACATCTATTTGTCAGAAGAAAACAAGTCCTTGTAGCGACCGTAACCTTCTTTTTCCAGCTCGTCCGTCGGTATAAATTCCAGCGCCGCCGAATTAATGCAATACCTCAAACCGGTTGGTTCCGGCCCGTCTTCAAATACGTGTCCGAGGTGGGAATCAGCGTGTTTACTCCTTACCTCCGTCCTATTCATTCCCACGCTGGTATCCTTTAGCTCAACTACGTTATCCGATTCAAGTGGCTGAGTAAAACTGGGCCAGCCCGATCCTGACTGAAATTTATCAGTCGAGCTGAATAGAGGCTCGCCAGAGACCACATCGACGTAGATGCCAGGCTCTTTATTGTCCCAGTACTTGTTATTAAATGCCCTTTCCGTACCGTTTTCCTGCGTTACCCGGTACTGTAAATCCGTAAGCTGCTCCTTCAACTCCTCCTGACTCGGTTTGTCAAAGTCCGAATACCTACCTTCTCCTCCCTCGGATTCCTCTTCCCACGTGGTGGAAATGAAGTCTTCCCTGCCTGAGCGTTTTTTGTAATTAGAGTACTTGTTCGGATTCTTTTCGTAATAATCCTGATGGTACCTTTCCGCAAGGTAAAATTCCTCAAAAGGAAGGATTTCCGTAACTATCGGTTCCTCAAACTTTCCCGACTCTTCCAGCTCGTTTCTCGATTCCTCTGCGGTCTCCTTCTGCTCCTCGTCTCGGTAGAATACGGCAGTTCTGTACTGAGACCCTCTGTCCGAAAATTGCCCGCCGGGGTCGGTCGGATCAATATGTTTCCAGTATACGTCAAGCAACTCGTCGAAAGTTAACTTGTTCGGGTCATAGTAAATTTGTACAGCTTCGTAATGACCCGTATCGCCGGTTGAGACTTCCTCGTAACTTGGGTCCTCAACTTCTCCTCCGGTATAGCCGGCGACTATCTCCTCCACTCCATCCAGAGTTACGAACGGCGGCTCCATGCACCAGAAACAGCCTCCCGCAAGCGTAACGACCTCCAGCTGCTCGGTATCCAAATCCTCTTCTATCATATCTATATCTCCTCTTTCGGTCCGGTTTGCGCTTGTTCTCATCGTATTTAACCCTAAGAAATCAACAGCAAAGAACCCAGCGCCAAGTAAAAATAGAACAATTAACGAAACCCTTAAGTAATATCGGGAGAACATTAACTCACCTCCGAAATTCCATTCGAATTGATTACTAATAGATAAGCTATTTAATTTATACTCTCTCCGGATTGAGTTTTCCACCGAAAGAGCTAATTCTTGCAACGCAAGCCCGACATCATATCATTTCATCAACATGGGAGGTAAGTATGCACGATATCAATCTCGAAGACGGAGATATCCTTGCTAAGCAGAAAGAACTGGCAAAAAAGAACGAAGATAAACTAGCGAATTATGGGGTTATTGCGGTAAACGTCATGGGCGCGATCGGCAGCGGGAAAACTGCGCTGATAGAAGCAATTCACCAAAAAATAAAGGACGATTACAGTATGGGAGCCGTAGCGGGTGACGTCACGGGAACGGACGACTACGAGAGGTTCGAAGATGCGGGAATCGAAGCTTATAACCTAAATACGAACTCGGACTGTCACCTGGATGCACACCTCGTTGACCACTCGCTGGAGAGCTTGCCCCTTGACCGGCTCGACCTTCTCTTCGTCGAGAACGTGGGTAACCTGGTGTGCCCGGCTGACTTTCCTCTGGGTACGGAGCAAGAGGTAGTCGTAATATCCGTAACGGAGGGGGAAGATATGGTTAGGAAGCACCCAAAGATCTTCTCTCAGTCCGGTATCGTCGTTATAAACAAGGTCGACCTTGCCGATGCAATTGGTGTAAATCCCGAAGTACCGAAAAACGACTACGAGGAAATCAACCCTCATGGTCAGGCGATTTTCACTTCCGTAACTGAAGACAGGGGAATAGACGAGCTGGTAGAAGCGCTGGAACTGGGGCCTGCCTAGGGTCTTACAGCGACCATGCACGAATATTCAATTGCTGAAGAGTTGATCAATACGCTGCTGGACCAGGTTGATGAGGATAAGCTATCTGATACGGAGATTGTCCATCTCGAAATCGGCGAATTACAGGTCATTTCAAGAGAAGCTCTAACACAGGCCTTTAAGATAGCTACAGAAGGGACACTACTTGAAGAATCCGAACTTCGTTACGAGGAGGTTCCGCTACTCGTCAGTTGTGAAGACTGCGAATTCCAGGGGGAAGTTAATTACGAAGACGACTACTCTCTTCACTTTTCCGTTCCGGTTTTAACCTGCCCCGAGTGCGGCAGTTCCGTGGATATCGTTAAGGGAAACGAACTGGCTGTCAAGAGTCTTACCGTCTCGAAAGGCGATAGCGATGAGTAAACCGGTCGCACGGAAAATAAATATAAACGGCGTAGTTCAGGCCGTCGGATTTCGACCCTTCGTCTACCGTATTGCAACGGACAACGATCTGATCGGCTGGGTAAAGAACCTCGGCGACGCCGGGGTCGAAGTATTTCTCCAGGGCGAAAATAGCCAGGTCGAAAGTTTTCTCCGGGACCTGCGGGAAAAGAATCCGCCGCTTGCCCGGATCGAGGAGATAGAAAGCGAGAGGGTAGAAACGGATCCGGAAATAGAAGAGTTCGAGATAGTAAAGTCGAGCTCCGGATCTTCAGGTTCCGGAACGATACCACCCGACATCGCGACCTGTGAGGACTGCCTAAATGACGTCTTCGGCGAGACGCGTTACAGCGGTTACTGGGCTACTTCGTGCGTCAACTGCGGGCCCCGGTTTTCCGTCATCCGCGAGTTGCCGTACGACCGGGACCGGACTTCCATGGACGATTTCCCCATGTGCGACGACTGTCGAACCGAATACACGGACCCGGGAGATCGGCGTTACCACGCTCAGACGATAGCTTGCCCGGAGTGCGGGCCTCAACTGTGGTTTGAAGATTCAGGGTCCCAGGACCGAGAGCCCGGTGAACCGATAAAAGCTGCCAGCCGGAAGTTAAAAGCTGGAAAGATAGTGGCGATCAAGGGGCTTGGTGGCACCCATATAGCCTGCAACGCCAGGGATAACGAGGCAGTAGAGCTGCTCAGAGAAAAATTAAACCGCTCAAGTCAACCCTTTGCCCTGATGGCAACAAAGGAAATGATCCAGGATAACTTGAAATATAATCGATCGGAACTCGAAGTTTTAACCGGACCTCGACGTCCGATAGTCTTGCTTGAAAAAGACAACCACAACTGGGTTTCGGATAAAATTTCTCCCGGCCTGAGCAGCCTCGGTGTCATGCTGCCTTATACCGCACTGCATCACCTCTTATTCGCAAATATTGACTTTCCGCTGGTAATGACGAGCGCAAACTTTCCTGGTGAACCGATGTTAACGGAAAACGCGTCGATCAGGAATGAGCTAAGTGGGGTTGCCCATTCATACCTGCTTCACGATAGAAAGATTGTCTCCAGAATAGATGATTCTGTGCTTCGCTTTTCGGGTGGCAAAAGGAAGTTTATCAGGAGATCCCGGGGTTGGGTGCCGGAACCGATAGAGGTAGGTTTAGGCGACGAACCGATCCTTGCACTGGGTGCGGAGCAGGATAACGTAATAGGTTTATACGTAAACGGCAAGGCCTACCTATCACAGTACCTCGGAGATACAGAAGGCCCCCAGGACTTAAATTTCCTAGAAGATGCTATGAATAGGCTGCTAAAACTAACCAGTACCGAGGAACCGGACCTAATAACTCACGACCTGCATCCCGACTTTTTAACCAGCCAGAAGGCAAAGGAGATGAGCGGAGATAATATCCCCGTTCAACATCACATGGCCCACGTCGGTTCCCTGCTAGCTGAGACTGGGTTACCGGAGATCGTTGGTCTAGTTATGGATGGGGTGGGCTACGGGTCAAACGGCAAAGTCTGGGGGTGCGAAGTAATAACCGGGACAGAAGACGAAATGGAGAGAAAAGGTTCTCTCACCCGAGCTTATATGCCGGGAGGGGACCTCGCGACAAAACACCCGGGGAGGATGGTCGCGGGAATTCTTTACCCTCTGGCCGAAACCGGCGAAATTGACGACTTTGCAGGCCTTATCCATGAACTCAAACTCGACTTCCCGAACGGAGAAGAAGAACTGGACGTCGTCCTTCAGCAACTTGAAAAAGGATTGAATACCCCTGAAACCACAAGTGCCGGACGTTTCCTCGATGCCGTCAGCGCTTTAACGGGTACATGCAGTAAAAGAACATACGAAGGCGAACCGGCAATGAAGCTGGAATCGGCGGCAAACAGTGGCGAACCACTTGATATAGATCTACCTTACGACCGCTCGGGGGATATACTTCGTCTGGATCAGTCAATGTTGCTTTACCAGTTGATCCAACTAAGGGGGTCAGTAAGTCCCGCGGACCTGGCCTCTACTGCTCAAACGGCGCTGGCCGTGGGGATGGCTCATATTTCTCTCGAAGTCGCCCGGGATGAGGGAATTGAGACAGTGGGGCTTTCCGGTGGAGTGGCCTACAACGAGGATATTTCGCGGGAAGTAGAAAAGACCGTTGTCGGGTCGGGTCTGGATTTCGTGACTAATACGGAAGTCCCTCCGGGTGACGGCGGAGTTGCCCTGGGTCAGCTCTGGCTAGCCGGAAAGGAACTCGCCGAGTAACAGAAGAGATCAAACAATAAACCTGCATTGAAGTATACCTTTGCTACTTTTATAAACTATTGACCTGATTGATTTTTTATTATTACTTTGCTGAT
>CAZDMI010000105.1:0-4824 GCA_964506635.1 uncultured Thermotogae bacterium | reverse complement strand
CAGTTCTTCCATTTCGTCAAGATACTCGTCGTAAAGGGAAAGTGCGCTGTTAACTGGATCCGGCTGGCTCATGTCCACTCCGGCATCACTTAGAGCCTGAAGCGGATACTTGCTTGAACCACTTTTGAGCATTCCAAGGTAACTATTCCGGGCACTTTTTCCACCTTCCAAAACCTGACGTGATAAAGCAAGAGAAGCACTAACCCCGGTACTGTACTGGTAAACGTAGTAGGCCCGATAGAAGTGGGGAATTCTCATCCACTCCTTCTCAATTTTTTCGTCCACGTCGGCGGGTTCATAATACTTTTCCTTTATCGACCCGTACAGCTCGTTCAACCTGCTGGCGTTCAGACCTTCACCGGACTCGACCAACTCGTGCACCTGGTGTTCGAAGTCCGCGAACAGCGCCTGCCTGTAAAGCGTGGACCTAAATATCTCCAGAAAATGATCCAGCACGTGAACGCGGAATGTCGGATCCTCAATTTCTTCGAGCAGAAATTCGGTCAAAAGTGCCTCGTGCATGGTGCTGGCTACTTCCGCCACGAAGATCGAATAATCCCCGTAGACGTAGGGCTGGTTTTCGGAGGTAAATTTGGAATGCATGGAATGTCCCAGTTCGTGCGCCAGTGTATAAAGTGAAGAAACGTCACCCTGGTAATTCATGAGAATAAATGGCTGGGTATCGTAGGCCCCTCCGCTATATGCACCCGCTCGCTTACCCGGTGTTTCGTAGACATCGATCCAGCGTGAATCAAACCCTTCCGCTATCTGATCCCTGTAGTCCTCACCGAGAGGCTCGACGGCGTTCAGGACGTACTCCTGGGCTTCTTCGTAAGGTATGTCTTCAATTTCTTCCTCGCTCATTGGGGTGTAGAGGTCCCACATTTTTAGCTCGTCGTACCCAAGTGCTTTTCTCTTGAGCTCGACGTGTCGATGTAATGAGTCCAGGTTATCCTCCACTGCTTCCAGCAAATTATCGTATACTTCCAGTGGGATATTGTTCTCGTCCAGCGAATTCTCCCGGGCCGAATCGTAGTTCCTTATTCGGGCCACTTTGTTGTCCGACTTTACGCTATTCTCGTACGAAACGGAAATCGTATTGCTCAAGTTTTCAAAATTCGAAAAGAACTTATCGTACACCTCGTGACGGAACTCCCTGTTTTCTCTCTTTAACAGGTTGACGAAATTGCTCAAAGTTATTTTGACTTCCTCCCCTTCGGGGGTTTCAACTTCGGGGAACTCGAGATCCGCGTTGGTCAGGTAATTGTATATTTCCCCGGGCGCGGCCAGTACCTCTTCCAGGTCGGCGACGAGTTCTTCTATTTCCGCACTTCGAGTATGCGGCTTCAATCGCAGGACATCGTCGAAGTAGTGTTCGTAGGTCTCCAGCTCGGGTGTCTCCGCCACCAACTCCTTAATTTCTTCCCGGCTAGAAGATTGAAGCTCGGGTTCGATGAAGCTGCAGGCCGACTTTGCCCTGGAATAGAGCCCCCGTGCCTTCGAAGACATTGCCTGGTATTCCTGGTTTTTGGTGTCCTCGTCGCTCCTCATCTTGGCGTAGGAAAAGATTACGTCTACCTTCCGAAAGAGCTCTTCCCTTAACTTGAGGGCATCGAGCAGGGTCCCACCGTCCTCCAGCAGGTGGCCGGAATACTCTTCGAAATCCCCCAGCCGTTCTTCAACGGCTTCAAATTCCTCCTTCCATTCCTGATCCGAACTGAATACGTTGCTCAAGTTCCATTTGTAGGCTGGTTCTAGGTCGCTCCTGTCCTGAATATCTTCCATAGTAAAACTCTTCCTCCTTCTTGTCCGAGATTGGGGTCAAGTTAGTGTAACGATTCGGGGCAAGAATCACAAAAGGATCAATCAAATCCGTCAGCCGGACGATTCCCCGCCCTCCGCAGAAATTAACTATAATTTAACCGTTCTCGGTAGGGGGAACGGTGGCTCTGATAAACTGGTCAGCCTCAACGCTTTACCTGGCTGGTTTTGTTCGGTTTCTCCGACCGTTGCAGGGTTTCCGGAATATAACTATAATTGGTTTAGTTTCTACCAATTACTCGATACTGGAGGTTAAAGGTTTGAAATCGACAGTCAAAGAAAGAACGGAATCGGAAGTCAGGCTAGAGGTTACCATAGAAAGCAGCACGGTAAACGAGAAGCTGGACGAAATATACAATAAGACGGTGCAGGAACTTGACGTCCCTGGTTTTAGGAAAGGAAAGGTGCCCAGGAGCTTCGTCAAAGCTCGGTTCGGTGACGACGTTTTTTACGAGGACGCCCAAAACGAATTGGTCGAAGAATACCTGCCGGAAGCTTTAAGGGAAAACGGGATCGATCCGGTTTCGCAACCGGAAACCGAAATCGTCGATTTCGAGCGGGACGAGGATTTTACCTTCGAAGCCTCCGTAGAGGTAATGCCCGATCTGGAACTTGGTGATTACACGGACCTTGAGGTCGAAGACCCGGGTACCGAAGAGGTATCGGAAGAAGAAATTGAAGAAGAGCTCGAAGAAATGAGAGAAGATAGCGGACAGCTGGTCCCGAAAGAAGGCGAAGTCGTGGAGGCAGGGGACTACGTTCTAGTCAGCGACCCGGAAGGTAACTCTCAGCAGGTCAACGTAAGCGAGGACGACCCGACAGGGGACCTAATTGGCAAGAGCGTCGGGGATCAGGTAGTAATCGGGCCAAACGAGGAAGAAGGAGCAAAATTAGAGGTCGAAGAAATTAAGGAACTTCAGCTTCCAGAACTGGACGACGAACTTGCAAAGGACCTCGGCCACGAGGACCTGGAAAGCCTGAGGACGGATATAAAGTCCGACCTGTTCGAGGAGAAGGAAGAGGAGAGAACGGAAAGACTGAATGATAGGGTTCTGGACAAGATACTTGAGTCCACCGAATTCTCGCCGCCGGAAAAAATGATCCAGAACATGGTTGACGAAAGGGTTTCGGAAACTAAAGAACAGCTAGGGTCTGAGAAGTACTCCGAGATTCTGGCAGAACAAGGTAAGACCGAGGACGAAGTGGCCCAGGATATAGAGGAATCGGCTCGAAAGCAACTAAAGCGCCGAATGGTTCTAAACGAGATCGCCAAACGAGAGGAAATAGAGATGACGGACGAAGAATTCGAGAACAGGCTGGAGGAAGAGGCAGAAAAACAGGACGAAAATCCAATTAAGTTCAAAAATCAGTTAAAGGCAGAAGACCAGCTGGAGTCCTACCGGGAGTCCTTAAACCAGGAAAAAGTGCTCGACTTCCTGCTCGATTCAGCAAACTTGACTTCAGAGGAGGGTAAAGATGAGTGAACCCAGGTCTCAGGTCCCTTTTGTCGTAGATAAAACCGACGGACACGAAAGAACGTACGATATCTACTCCAGGCTCTTAAAAGACAGGATAGTATTCCTTAAGGGTCCGGTAACCGACGAACTGTCGAACGTCATCATTGCCCAGTTGCTTTACCTGGAAGCCGAGAACCCAAGCCAGGACATCAACCTCTATATCAATACTCAGGGCGGTGTAGTCACTGGAGGACTTGCAATTTACGACACGATGCAGTACGTAAAACCGGAAGTAAAAACCATCTGTGTTGGCCAGGCCTCCAGCATGGGAGCGCTACTGCTGGCTACGGGGGAGCCCGACAAGAGATATGCTTTACCAAATTCCAGAATCCTGATTCACCAGCCACTTGGCGGTGCCCAGGGACAGGCCACCGACGTGGAAATTCACGCAAACGAGCTAGTTAAGGTAAAGAAAAGAGTCAACAACATCCTGGCCGACCACACGGGCCAGCCTCTGGAAAAGATTCAGGAAGACACTGATCGGGATTTCTTCATGTCGCCCGACGAAGCGGAGGATTACGGAATTATTGACGAAGTAATTAGTACCAGGGAAAATTCCGAAGAGGAATCCGAATAATCTCCAGCTCAACCGGCAATTCATCTACAGGAGAAAAGTGGAGCATATGAATTTACAATGAAACCAGGGCAGATCAGTTTCAAAAAGACGCTGGCCCTCCTTGCCCTGGTTATCCTTTTTTTTGTCATTTCGCACGGATCAATAGCTGCCACCGGCGAAACAAAGGTTAGAATAATTCACCTAGCCACAATATCCAACAAAGTGGAAATCTGGGTCGAAGGGCGTTTAATCGACCAGGACCTCAAATTCGGTCAGGATACCGGTTATATTGAGTTGTCTCCGGGGAATAGCCGTATAATTTGCAAAACCGTCGAGGCCGGCAATTCCATCGTTCTGAACTCCTTATTTCCCTTCAGAAAGGGTGAGGACTATACTCTCGCCCTTACCGGGGAGGTAAGATCGGACCTGCAGCTAACCACCACCATAGACAGTTGCCCACCCTCGGAAAACCTGTCCCAGCTCAAGTTCACTGACGCGATAACAAACCTGCCTCCACTCGACGTTTCAATCAAATACGGGCCTATCCTTTACGAAAAGCTAACTTTTAGAACAAGCGGCGGCTGTCGATTGGTCCCTCCGGACAAATACGTACTCAAACTCAATAAATCAAGGACGGGTGAGCTCGTGGCGGAAAAGAAAATTACATTGAAGGAGGGTACCAGGTACCACCTTTTTGCCGTCAGAGACAGGGACACTAAAGATATAAAGCTGGTTAAATTCTCACAGGAGAACAAGCCGAAAAGGGAGCCAAAGATTCTGGGTGTGGAAAGGTCAGTTCTCCAGCTACTCGGTGCCGGACTTATCGCCTCGATCCTGATACTCGTGCTCGGGCAGTAAGAGAAGAATGAAATTAGAAACTACGCCCGGGAGGATTCGAACCCCCGACTTTCGGTTCCGAAGACCGACGCT